>JABIPG010000251.1 GCA_018698795.1 Rhodospirillaceae bacterium | reverse complement strand
GCGGCTGTCGAGCAATTGCAGATTTGGGGCGAGCGCTCCGGGTGTCCCGTCATCACCGGCACGCCGGGCGGCGATGCGGCGGCGTTGGCCTACACGGCGCTCGAGCAAGCCAAGGCCGAGCGCGCCGACGTTTTGATGATCGATACCGCCGGGCGCTTGCAAAATCGTAAGGATTTGATGGCCGAGTTGGAAAAAATCGTCCGCGTCATCGGTAAGGTCGATGACACAGCGCCGCACAGCGTGCTGTTGGTGATGGACGCCACCATCGGCCAAAACGCCCACAGCCAGGTCGAGACGTTTAAGGAGATGGTCAATGTCACCGGCTTGGTGATGACCAAGTTGGATGGCTCCGCCAAAGGCGGTGTCGTCGTCGCCTTAGCCGAAAAGTTCGGCCTGCCGGTGCATGCTGTCGGTGTCGGCGAAGGCATCGAAGACCTACGCCCGTTCGAGGCGGAAGCCTTTGCTCGATCATTGATGGGGTTGGACGCGTAGGGCCGCTGCGGCGTTGCTTCCGTATTCGCCACCAAGGCAGCGACAGAGCTGACGGGTGATTTGGTTCATGCCCTTCGCCTGCTGGCTAGGCTTCTCTCGGCACTGGAAAGATAGTGTCGTAGGCCCAGTTAAATCCGTAGGCGTAGAGCAAGAAAAAAGCCGAAAAGCCGACGTCGATGATGAAGGCTTCCCAATAGGTGATGCCGAGCCACCACGAGACCAGGAATAGGCCGGCAATGACCATGCCCAACTCGAACAATGAGGCATGGATCGCTCGCACAACGAAACCCCGCTTTGCGAAAGCCCGGTATTTTCGATCCCAGATGTCGAACAGCCAATTGAATAACAAATTCCACCCCATCGCCAGAGCGCTGAACATCAAACTCAAGGCGCCAATAATCTCCATCGGTCGCCCGATGATCCAACTCCCGCCGACAACCACGAAGGCGAGCGCGATGATTTCAAAAAGGATCGTATGACGGATGCGGTCGCGAAAGGTTCGCATGGAGCTGATCTTACCAAGAAGGTTTGTAGGGGTTGTAAGGCGAGATGTATCGTTCTGGAAAGGAAAAACACAGCCCTGCGTTCCGTATTTGTCAGCCGAAAATGTTGAAACCTTGTACGGCGGCTTTTGATCCCGTAAAGCATGGCCATGAACGAATCATACAACGCCATCCACAATACAAAGAACGTTTTCGTCCTGGCTATCTGCCAGGCGCTTTTCTTTAGCGGGCGCACCCTGACGTTCTTTGCGGCTGCCTTAATCGCGATCTCCATGCTGGGCGATAACCTGAGCCTTGCCACCGCACCGGTCACTATGATGCTGGTCGGCACGTCGGTTGGCACGCTGCCTGCCGCCTATTTGATGCGGGCCTGGGGACGCAAATGGGGGTTTGCGTTTGGCTCCGCCATTGGTTGCGTCGGTGCGTTGATCGCGGGCCAGGCCGTGGCGATGGACAGTTTTGTGTTGTTCAATATCGGCCTCTTGATATCGGGGGTTTATGGTGGTTTCGCCCAACAGTACCGGTTTGCCGCGGCGGAAGTCGCACCCAAGCATCTCAAGGAAAAGAACGTCTCCATCGTCATCGCCTTGAGCGTATTTGGCGCTTTCGTTGGGCCGGAAACAGCCTTGCTCGCGAAAAACTGGATATCCGGCGTGCCCTTTCAAGGTGCCTTTTGGGTGTTGGCTATTTTCAACGCGCTTTCCGGCATCATCATTTTGGCAGCCAAAATGCCTAAGCTGTCGACGCAGGAATTCGAAGATACCGGACGGCCGCTCAAAACCATCATGGCATCGCCGACGTTTATCATTGCGGTGATCGCGGCGCTGTTCGGCTATGTGGTGATGAATTTCTTGATGGTGGTGACGCCGATAACGATGGAAACGCTTAAGACGGTCGTTTTCTCCCATGATAACATCAAACTGGTTATTCAATGGCATGTGGTCGGCATGTTCCTGCCCGGGTTTGTGACCGGGCACCTGATCAAGAAATTCGGCGTTGTCCGCATCATTGCCACGGGGGCGGCGATTTTGCTGAGTTCAGTTCTCGTTGCGCTGAGCGGCCTGACGTTTGTTCATTTCTTGGCGGCGCTTGTGTTGCTTGGCATCGGTTGGAACTTCACCTTTACCGGCGCCACTATATTGGTCACCGAAGTCCATTCCCCGGCGGAGCGGGCGAAAGTTCAAGGCACCAACGACTTTATTTTGTTTACGGGGCTCGCATGCTCGTCGCTGATGGCCGGAAGCGTTTATCATTTCTTCGGCTGG
This sequence comes from Rhodospirillaceae bacterium, assembly GCA_018698795.1. GTDB lineage: Bacteria > Pseudomonadota > Alphaproteobacteria > Rhodospirillales > Casp-alpha2 > TMED8. The sequence goes on along the minus strand of JABIPG010000251.1, from coordinate 7,874 downwards.
GACTGGGTCAATTACGCGATGCTGCCGGTCATTTTGACCATCTTGCTCTCAGCGCTCTGGTTGCGGTCTGTCCGCCGCAAAGAGCAAGAAGCCCTCAAGGCGGCGGCCGCGCAGTAAGGTCGCTAAATGAGACGAAATTGGGGCCGAATCTCAACCGCCCTGAATGGCCGGGAACAACGTGATTTCATCGCCATCGGATAAAACATGTCCGGCTCGTGCATCGACAGGCACTGCCTCGCCGTTGACGATCGTGGTGTAGGACTCTTCGCTCGGCAGCGAGAGCGATGCGACTACATCGGCAACATTGGTGGCGCTTGCGGCATCCACCGTGCGTTCGCCGAACTCGTCAAAGCCCGGCGGCGGGCCGCCGGCCATCGACAACAGTTTGATTTTGACCTTCATTTCGGGTCTTTCTGTTAAAGACTAACGCGCGCTTAAAGCTCGACGCGGTCCAGCGTTTCGTTGGTGGGCACACCGTCTTCGGTCCAGCCGCGCAGTTGGTAGTACTCGGGCAGCATCTTGTCGAGTTCGGTAACACGGCCCTTGGCGACGCCGGTTTTGGCGGCTTCCTTTAAGAAGCGTTCGGGCAGCGTGTCGTCGGCCTTGGTCATGCCGGCGCGCATATTAAACTGGCGCTCCAGGGTCCAGATGCGTTCGCCAGTCTCCATCAGGCGCGCCTCGTCCCAGTTGCCGGGAAGGGCGGCGTCCAGTTGTTCTGCGTAGTCGGCCATGTCCCAGGCGTTGCCGGCGAAAGCGCACAGACCGGATGAGTCCTTGGCCGCCGCCATATCCTGCGTTTCCTTGACGATCTGCGCACGGCCGTCGGTGTCGAGGTTGGAGAAATCGGCGGTGAACGGGCTGGCGCGCATATGACACGCGCCCCGGTTCGACGTGGCGTAAGCCAATCCCATGCCTTGCATGGCACGGGTGTCGTAGCCCGGGATTTCCTGGCCTTTGACGGCGATGGAAAACTCAGGCCGGCCATATTTTTCACAAAGCCGCTTCGAGCCTTGGCCGACTTCAACGCCGAAACCTTCACCGGCGCCAACCATTTCCGTGAGCTTGCACATGGCTTCGGCGTTGCCGAAGTTAAGCTCCAGACCACCAGTGTCTTCGGTGGTGATGATGCCTTCCTCGAACAGCTCCATCGCTGCCGAGATCGAACCGCCCAACGAGATCGGGTCCATGCCGTGCTCGTTGCAGAGCGCGTTGGTGTAGGTGGCGGCGTCTAGGTCGTCACAGCCGACCATCGGGGCGAGGGCGAAAATGCTCTCATATTCGAGTCCGCCGATGGCGTTGCCGTAACGTGCCTTATTTTCCGCCGATTGTACCGTGAAGTGCTCGGGATTGATTTTGGCGATGCGACCGCAACCGATGGAACAACCAAAACAGGCCTTGGTGGAGATCACGTTGGGCTTATTGTCGGAACGGCGCGGCGTGTGCGCGGTTTTTACCTTCACGGCATCGTGCCCTTCGAATTGCACGTCGCGGGAGTTGCGTGTCGGTAACGACCCGTAGGCATTGGTGTTGTCCATCATGGCGTGGGTGCCGACCTCTCCCAGACGCTTGCGCGCCGCGTGGGTATCAAGCTTTTCACGCTTTGCCTGCACCACCTTGAGAAAACGCTCCGGATCGTTCACGGCAACGCCGCGGGTGCCGCGCACTGCGACAGCTTTCAGGTTTTTCGATCCCATCACAGCGCCGACACCGGAGCGCCCGGCGGCGCGGTCCTTGTCGTTCATGACGCAGGCATAGCGCACCAATTCCTCGCCGGCTTTGCCGATCGAGGCGATGCGGATCATCGGGTCCTGGTGGCGGGTTTTGATGCGCTCTTCGGTTTCCCATACGGTCTCACCCCACAGGAAGTCGCGGGCATCGAGGATTTGCACGTCTTCATCGCGAATCATCAGATAAACCGGATGCGGCGCCTTGCCTTCGAAAATCACAAAATCCCAGCCGGCCAGCTTCAACTCGCCGCCGAAATAGCCGCCTGAGTTCGAGCACGCGATGGCATCGGTCAAGGCACCTTTAGTGGTGACCGACCAGCGTCCGCCAGTTGACGCCATGGTGCCGGTCAAAGGGCCGGTGCCAAAAATCATCTTGTTCTCGGGCGACAGGGAATCGGCCTTGGGGTCTATCTCTTCATAGAGGTATTTGGTGGCTAGGCCGCGTTGCCCTAGGTAGCGTTCCGCCCATTCCATGTTGAGCGGTTCTTCCTTCGCGGTCATGGCACCCAAATCAACGCGCAACACTCGTCCTTGCCAACCCATCCGTAAACTCCTCACTGGCGTTTCTGTAGGTGCTTATATTGGCCATTATCGCGCATTCGTAAAGAGGGGGAGGGCGGTTTATTTCCCGTAAGGCCCTGTTGTGATATGCCTTGGGGGCAGATGCGTCACGCGGAGGGATGAATGCAGCCCGATCATGCGGAATTGAACCCGGCAGCAAACCGAACAGCGGCGGACACCTTAGCGCTTGAACAAGACGTTTCCAGCCGCATGGCTTGGCGCGGTGATCAACTGCCTGCGGATGCGGGCATTGTGACCCTTTCAGACGAAGTGTTGGAAGAATTGACCGCCCTCGTCGAGCAGTTGCGCGCCAGTCCGCTACCGTTGTTGGTGCTGCGGCCAGAGGATTTTAAGCTACCCAAGACTGAAAGCTTGATGGTGGGCGTGCGTGAAGAGTTACGCTCCGGGCTCGGTTTCGCCTTGCTCGATAAACTGCCGGTAGACGCTTGGTCTCATGACGAGGCAAAGGCGATCTATTGGTTGCTGGGCTCGATGATCGCGCGGCCGGTGGCGCAGAACTGGCAGGGTGCGATGATCTACGACGTCACCGACAAGGGCCGTCCACCCGGTAACGGTGTGCGGCCCGATGTCACCAATGTCCATCAGAACTATCACACCGACAACAGCTACAACATTACTGCACCGCATTTTCTCGGGCTTTTGTGCCTGCGTACAGCCATGCAAGGCGGCGTCAGCGGTATTATCAGCTTCTACACTGCCCACAACGAAATGCGCCGCCGCCACCCAGATCTAGTGGCGCGGCTTTATCAGCCTTTTCACTTCGACCGCCAACGAGAACATGCGCCGGACGATGTGATGACCACCTATCACCCGATGCTCGCCTACGACGGCGAGGCGCTGCGTGCCCGGTTGTCGCACCGCCAAGTGATGTGCGGCTACGCGTTGGCCGGCGTGGAAATCGATACGCAAGGACGCCAAGCGCTGGAAGCGTTCGAGGCCATATTGGAAGACGACCGCCTGAGCCGAGATTTTCATTTCGAGCCCGGTCAGATGCAGTTCCTCAACAACTTGACCATGGGGCATCGGCGCACGGGATTTACCGATTGGCCGGAGCCCGGGCGCAAACGCCATCTCGTGCGATTGTGGATGCGTGATGAGGGCGCGCGCAGCTATCTCGGTTGACGCCGAAAACTTGGGCGCTATGATGCCCGCATCATGATCAAGTTCGTATCCCAGGTGAAGCGACTTATTAGCGGCCCGGTCTCCTGAACCGAGGCCGGGACTCCGCCGTTCGTTCACTTGCTAAATCTTTCTGTTGGGATACAGATCATGACGACCTTCTTGGGGGCCATGCCCCGCGAATCCACTAGCACACCAACCCATTTCCGCTTGAATGCCGGCATTGAGCCGTCCGTTTTACCGCGCGTACTCGATGTGTTCGCCAAGTTGGCCATCGTGCCGGACGCCTTCATCGCCGAGCGAAAGCCAGATCAAAAGCCAGATGAAGTGATGGCGATTGATATCCATGTTGCGGGCCTGGATGCCCAGCAAGCCGATCACCTGGCCAGCCGGCTGCGTAGCATCATTTATGTGGATTCGGTATTCGTGTCGCTGGCTTAGTTGGCGCCGAGTTTGTACCTAGTTCGCCTCTAGTTCGTTTGGGGTGGCCATTGCCCGATACGGCGCTGACGCAGCACCATCAGGTCGATGGTGTTGAAGTGGCGGAACGGCGGCTCGGAACCTTCGCGGTGCAACCACAACAGACCGTGCGCGCGGTCCGGGTGTGGATGGCGGATATCGTCGAAGGCCCGGATCTCGAGAATTGCGGTGGCATCTTCGTCGCCCGCCGGGATACTTTTCCAGCGCACGACCGTATTGGCGACACGGTCGTCACCGGGGACGTCGCGAATTTGCATTTCCTGCTCGGTCGGTGGGCCGTAGCGGTCTTTCAAGGCCTCGACGATGTCGGTAAAGGCCTGTGCGGGAAATAGCACATGGGCCTGCGATGAGCGCCCCTGATCATAGCGAATGATAGCCTGTGCACCCTTATGCACGATGTCGTCGGCATCGGTGGCGATATCCAATGGTGCTGGCCAATCCACCGGATCGAGGCAGAACCGCGCCTTGGCGCCCGGTTTGTCCATGCAACCTTGGCCGGGTGCGCGGCCGTCGTCGATTTCGCGGCCTAGCCGCACTGTGTCGCCGACATTGAGGATGACGTCTTTGAGCGGTGGATAGGTGGCGCCGGTGAGCGTGCGGACGGGCGGCGGCGGCACATCGATGATGATATTGGGCTTTTGTTTTTCTGGCGCGGTGCCTTGCGACAGCACGGGGGCTGTCCATAACGCCGTGATGGCGACGAAAAGCAAACGACGCCACATGATCAACGCTCCCGCATGGCAAAGCGCGCCGATGAGATGAACGGATCCGCCAGGTAGGCGAGCACCGAGCGCTGTCCGGTGCGGATCGACGTCATGACCTGAACGCCCGGGACCAAACGATAGCGCTGGTCGCGGTACTGGAAGTAGTCACCTTTGGTTTCGATGCGCACCTTATAGAAAGCTTGGCCGTCGGAGGCGTGGATGGTGTCGGGGCTGACGTGGGTCACGGTGCCGTCCAGGTGCCCGAAGCGCGATGCATCGGCGGAAGTCAGCGTCACCAGGGCGTCTTGTCCGGCACTGACATAACCGATTTCCTGTGGTGGCAAGCGGGCTTCGATGATCAAGGCGTCACCGCCGGGTACGATATCCACGACCGTGCCGCCCGGTTGCACGACACCGCCTACGGTGAACACATAGAGCGATTTGACGACCCCATCCACCGGTGTGCGCAGCACAGTGCGGCGCTGTGAGTCTTCGAACTTCCGAAGCCGGCTGGTGAATTCTTCCAGGCTGCGGCGCTTTTTCTCCAGATCTTCGCGGACTTTCTCATTGAAAGAATGGCGGATGGCTTCGAGCTTGTTCAGCGCACCTTTGTGCGCCGCGCCGGCTTGCTTCAGCGCCGCATTGTCCTCGGCGATATGGCTTTTTAGCGTCGTTGCTTCCTTCAACAGGTTCAGGTGCTGCATGCGGTTGGTGAGTTGGTCTTTCATCAACGCCTTGGAGATGGAAATTTGTTCGCGCAGCAGCTTCAGCATCTGGCCGTTATTGTCGATCCGCGCCGAGATTTCAGTGATGCGGTCTCTCTCCTGGGAGATTTTCTCGCGTTGCCCGGCCAACTGATTGCCGATCCGCTGACGCCGGGTCTCGAAAAAAGCGCGGGTTTGCGACACCAGCGCCGATTGGCTCTGCACCAGATCATTGGGAAAGGAAATCGATGTTGCCCCCGCAGCTTCGGCGGCCAGGCGCGCGACATCGGCCTTGAGCGCGGAGATGCGTGCTTGCAATTCAGCGACGTCGGCATCGTTTGCGGTGGGTTCAAGCGTGACCAGCGACTGGCCGCGTTTCACGCGATCGCCCTCTTTTACCATAATGGCACGGACGATACCGCCTTCTAGGTGCTGGATGCTTTTGACTTGCGACGACGGAATAACCTCACCCACCGCCGTGCTGACAACATCTAACTGGCCATAGTGCGCCCACGCCGCGAAAGCCGCCACCAGGGCGGCGCACAACAGAAAGAACATGTGCGTCAAACCCAGGCTTTCGTCGCGCGCCTTCGGCTTGTTCACGGGAGGCTGCATATCCAGGTTCAGTTCAGCCATGGTCAGGCGTTCCCCGCGATGATGTCGAGCGCGGCTTGGTTTTTGCTGTCGGGCGTATCTTCGGATGCGGGGGCCGGTGTGCTGTGATCGCTGCTGTGTTCGTTTGCCGCGCGGCGCACCAAGCGGGGCACCGGCTTGGCATCCAGATCGACGAAATGCGGCGCGGTTTGCAGAATTTGCGGATCGTCGGTGAACACCATCACGGTGCGTTTGCGCCCCGTCATGGTGTTGACGATGTCGATGACGTGCTGAGCGCCGTCCCGGTCCAGGCCCTCCGTGGGCTCATCGATGATCAGCAGTTGCCCCGCTGTCGCCAGTGCGCGGGCCAAAGCCAATCGCCGGCGAATACCTAGCGATAGGGTGGCGCCTTGATTAACCAATCGTGTTTCGACGCCGTCGGAGCTTTGGTCGATGAATTTGCGCAAGCCGGCCCTGTCGATGATATCGCCCAAGGCAGCTTCGCCCAAGGTAGGGTTGGCGAGGCGGATATTGTCAGCCAGCGTGCCGTCGATGAATTTGGGTTCTTGCGGCATGTAGCAGATTTGCCGGCGCCACCATTCCGGCGCGACCTGGGCCAAATCCACATCGTCCACCAGCACGCGGCCACGGCTCGGTTCCAGCAAGCCTGCACAAAGCCTGGCCAGGGTGGTCTTGCCCGATCCGTTGGAGCCGGTGAACACCAACAGGCTGCCGGGTTCCAGTTTCAGGTTCACGGATTCAAACAGCGGCGATTTGTCGCCGGGGTGTGCAAAAGCCAAGTCTTGGAACTCAATGGTTCCTTTGTAATTCGACAGCGCCGTGCCTTGGCCGCGCTCCATGGGCAGCTTGGCGAACTCACGCAACATGTTGGCGCCTTGGCGTGCCTTGGCGAAGGCTTCGCTCATGGAGGCGAGGCGAATGATCGGGCCCAAGGCGCGTGCCGCCAAAATGTTGGCGCCGATCATGGCGCCGACATCCATATGGCCGGAAACCACTTGCATGGCGCCGACGGCGATGACGCAGGCGCTCATGAGGGCCTGGATGCTCATGCCCAGCGTTTGTACGAAGCCCTGGCGCTGGGCGATGGCACGGGCGAGTTTTTGGAAGGCGCCGGTTTCCTTCATCCAGAGATCGCGAATGTAATTGCCGCCGTTGAAGGCGCGCAGCGTGTCGCCGGCGACCAGGGTCGAGCCGACCAGCCCGGCGCGGCGGCTTGATGCGGCCTGCAATTCGCGTGTCGGTTGGCGTAAAGATGCAGATGTCAGCACCGAAACGCTAAACCCGAAAACCACGAAGCCCGCAACGATCATCGCCAATGTCGGGTTGAGCAGATACAGCACACCGATAAACATCAACGCGAACGGCACATCGAACAGTGCGGCGATATTGGCCGGCGTGTAGGCCGCCTGAATCTTTTCAGCGCCCGAGATCATCTCGCGGCGCAATCCCGCCGGCAGTTGCTCCAGCGCGGCGATTTTGGTTTGTGTGAGAGTGCCGAAACCAGCCGCAGCAAGGCTTCGATCGTGCGGCGCGTTAATCGCCCCGGCGAAGCGCAGGCGGATTTGCCGGAAGGCCAATTCCAGCACGATGGCAATCGCGACACCGCCCGTGAGTGTGGCCAGGGTCGCGTCGACGCCGTGCGCTACGTAGCGGTTCAGCACCTGGATGACGAACAACGGTGACGCCAGCGCCAAGACATTGGCGAACAACGACGCGGCGACCATTTCGGCGGCGAGGCCGGGACGTTTGAACAGGCGGGCCAGCAGTTCTCTCACGGTGAATCACCCTGCGGAATCAAGGGTGTAAAAACTAACACATGATTTCCGGTTAGGATACCGCAGAACACAGCGCCAAATTACGTTTCGGCCCACAGCCTGACCAAGTTGCCGTAATTGCGCATCAAGGCGCGATGCTCATCGGAATCCGGCATTTTTTGCAGCAAG
>JABIPG010000044.1 GCA_018698795.1 Rhodospirillaceae bacterium | reverse complement strand
GGTAGGCGGTCAGAAAGGCAAAGCCCAGAATGCTCAGAACCCGCACACCCTGCACCAGCGCAAAGGCGCGCATGCGCCGCTCACCGTTGATGATCCCCATCAATACCTTGTTGATGGCGAAAAACAGCAATCCCGGTGCGGCCAAGGCGACACCCAGCCCAACGGGTTGGCTCTGGACGATGCGGCCGATCAGATCGGCACACAACCCGACAAGCGCCGCCACGACAATGCCAAATCCTGCCGCCGCGATGACAGCGGTGCGCGCCACGGTTTGGCGCACGCCCGCGTCATTGTTGTGCTGGGCGATGTATTTTTGGGCTGAATCGTGAATGCCGAATACGGCCAATTGTGCACTGACGATATAAACCGCGTAAATCTGATTGAAGACGCCCAGCGCTGCGGTGCCGAAATGCGCCGCGATGAAGAAATTCAAGATCACGCCGGTGCCGGCCATGATCGCAAAGGCGCCATAGTTCCAGGCGGCATCGCCGGCGAGTTTATTGTCCAGCGGGCCTGTGGGCTTGATCATGTCGGTTTGTTCATGGTCAGTAGAGTTTCGGGATCATGTCGATCTTGGACATGACCTCTTCCAGGTTCAGACCCACCTGCTGCATGAATTCCGTCAGGACATGCATGTCGGGCTCGTTGTCTTGGGCGGTGAGCGCCAGGGCTTCGTCGCGGCCGATCAGCCCTTTGCGGATCTGGATCGAACGAAAAGTATCGAACTCGGAAAATCCGGCGATGGTGTAGTAGAGATGATTGATGAATGTGGTGTAGCCATCGCCGATGCGCCAAGTGTTGTCGGTGTGCGGCGCGGTTTCCCAACCGTATTGATTGATCAGCGTGTCGTTGATGGTGTCTTCATCCCAGGGCAGGTGATGAAACAAGTACAAGAAATCGTCCTTCGACAGGAACGACGAGCGGTAGGAATTGGCCGTATCGAACAATGATTCGTTGATATAGCTCGGGTTGAGCAAATACTGGCCGCCGTAAAATGCTGCGATTTTCAATTTGTCGAAGGCTGAGAACGCGAACAGGCGTTGGCCGTGCTGGTTTTCGCGCACGCCGGCGAATCCGCCCTTGAAGTCGGTGCGCTCCAACTCGTTGCCGGCGCAAAAAATCACCAGCGGGATACCCAACTCACGGCGCAACTCGCGACCGATATCGTAGAAAAATTTATCGCCGGCCATGAATAACGGCACCATGCCCAGGTGTGGGCGTTTCAGCCAGGCCTGAATATTTTTGCGCATGTAGCGTCGTTTGGTCGGAATGTCGGCGGCGCGCAGGATATGCTCAACTCGCAGCTTGCCCAGCATGCGCGCCTGATTTCGCCGCGCGATGCCTGTCACCATGCCCCAGTCGTAGGAATAGGCGATGGGGTTCATCTTGTATTCTTCCACCAACAAATGCAGCCCGTAAGAACTGTCGCGTCCGCCGGAAAAGGCGACGATGCAATCGGGTGAACCGTCCTTGGACCGGTGGCGAGCGAGTTGTTCTTCCAGTGCGTCGTGGCCGGCAAGGGCCATGGGTTGGTGGTCGCGGCAGTGGTTGCACACACCTTCGTCGTCAAATTCGATGAACGGATAAGTCGCGGGTAGGATGCACCGGGTGCACCGCTGGATATCGCTAACCCGGCTGGAATGGTCGGTGATGTTCAGTGATGCCGTTTGAATGAGGGGCACCGAAGCGGCTTCATCGTTATCGAGGTCAAAAAAAGCCGGCTTGGCCGTGTCGAAGGGTATCAGGCAGCCTTTTCCCGCAGCTATCTGTTGGGTCACGTGGCCCGTGCCAAGGTGGCGCTTATTTCGCTTCAAAAAGCATTCAAGAAAATACGCTTCTGATGCGAACACCAGTATGTTGGCTTCGGGCAGCGCCGCCAGGTGCAACGAGCCCAAATTGGTGGCCAGGCCCAGTACCGGCTGGTCGGCCCGGAAAAACGCGATGGAAGCGGAACCTTCGATCTCCGCATACAAGCGACGCAAGCCGGTTTCGACGCTTCCGGTGTCATTCGTGTGGCGATCGAGCAGACGGAACAAGACTTCCGAATCGATGTCGTGTTGGCGTTCCAGGTCGGGGTATTGTTCCCACAACCCCGTGTCATTGGTAACAATGCCATTGTGGATACCGGCACTGCCGTCCACCAAGACGGGATGGTTATTACCTGCGACGATTTCCGCGCCGTTGGTGACCAGTCGGCAGTGCCCCATGACGGCCAATGGAGCTTGCAAGACGGCATCGTCGCTCAAAGCCAGCCTGTCTAGATTCTCGGCTAAAAACTCCTGGTAGCCTCGGGTTTCCATCATCCGCTTGGGCGCCAGCCCGCGTTTGAACACGTCGATGTTGTTGCCCACGGCAAGCGCCAACCCGCTCGCTTCTTGGCCACGCGGTTCAGATAGCTCGAACAGATCGCGCAAAAAGCCACGGATGCGGTCGGGACCAAGTTGAGCCCCAGAGGTAGCGATAAAACCGAAAATGCCACACATGATTCTGTTTGGTAACGGAGGTCGCGCGTATCGACAAGACGAAAGATGCGCAAGACTGTATCACGGGCGCATACAAAGCTTTGCCGTTGCAATCCAGACGGCAATGGCTAGGGTGCGGGCGATTCACAAAGGGCACCAATCCGATGAGCCAATACGTCAGTCTTTTCATTGAAGGTCCGAGCCAACTCGTAGCGCTTTCAGCTGTGGGGCTGGTATGGCTCGGGTTTATAGCGCTGGGCGCTTTTGTTGGCGGGCGTGACCGCATGCCAGAGATCGATCATCTGATTGGCTGGGCGTTGGTAAGTTTTTTGTTCACGGTGCCGGGCGTTCTCATTGGAGCTCACTTTTTGCCGCTGGCGGCGCTGGCCGGGTTGGCTGCTGTCGGCGCCGGTATTTTCGTCTGGCGGCGCGACCACGGGCTTTTGCCACCGGGCCTTGGGCGGGTGTTGATTCTCGGCTTGCCGCTACTGGTGTTGGCGGCAGGCATGAAGGGCTCGCAATGGGACGAGTTTACGGATTGGTTGGTGATCCCGCGGTATCTGCTGGAGACCGACGCGTTTCCCAGCAGCGACAACCTGTTTTCCAAGGCAGTCTTCACGGGCTACCCCTATAGCTGGCATTTCGTTTCGTACCTTGCAGGCCGCGTCGGCGGCAGATTACTGGAAAGTGCCGGTGCGCTTTCCAACATTCTCCTATTGTTCGGTTTCGCGCTATTGGTCGTGCGTTTGATGTTGTTGGGCGCCGGTCGCCATCCGTCAGGTGAACGTATCGGTTGGGCGCTGGCCGCTTTGGCAATGCTGGCTTCGACATTGATCAACCCGACCTTCGCGCAAAAAATTGTCCTCACCGCCTACGCGGAAACAGCGAGCGCCGTGGCCACGGCAACGGCTGCTATCCTCGCCTGGTTTGTTCTGGAAGCCCTTGGCCGGCGCGAGTTCGATCGCGCTCGCCACCTCGCCTTGAGTCTGGGTCTGGTGCTGGCGCTTTTAATCAACCTGAAACAGGCGACGCTTGTACTCGTGGTGCTTGTTGTGTTGGCAACGCTGTTCGTTGCGGTTCGGGACCGGCAGGTGCCGTTGGGGCATTTTTTCAGGCTGATGCCGCTGATCGTCGGGCCTGCCATTCTGATTTATGTGACATGGCGTTATCATCTGGCTTCGGAGATCGGCAGTCTCGAACTTTCTGTCCGCCCCCTCGATGGCTGGTACATCGACCTGATCCCGAAGATTCTCGCGAAGATGCTGGAGGTGTTGTCTAAGAAAGGTGTCTATCTGGCTTTAGGTCTCATTCTCGTAGGGTTCGGCGTACGTGGGTTTTTTCGCTCTCAAACGCCGTTTGATCGTTTTGCTGCCCTCGCCGCGATGGTGTTCTTGGGGTACAACGCGTTTTTATTGTTTGCCTACGTAGCGACGTTTGGCAAATCTGACGCGCTACGGGCGGCATCATACTGGCGCTACAACATGCATCTGGGCGGGTTGGTGGTGGCGTTTACAGCCTATGGCGGCGCGATTTTGTGGCGTCAGCGTGTCGAAAAACGTTGGGCGGCCCGCCGTATTGCATGGCTGCCGATCATGCTGGTCATTGCAGCGCCGTTCATCTTTGCCCACAAGCTGCGTTTTGACCGCGAACCGATGACGGTACACTTTCGCTACGTCGGCGCAGGGGCTGCTAAGCTGGTCGACGTCAATGATTATGTATTCAACGCCGATCCGAAGGGCTCCGGCGAATCGAGTGCCGCCTTGAGCTACGAGTTGGGCGAGCGTGCGCAATACGGCGGCCACGTCAGTGCTTTTCACGCTGATCGTTTGAAGGTTTTTCGCGAGGCACTGGCAAAACCGAAAATTACCGCAGTCATCGTGCATAGCTCGGTTGATGGTTTCGAGGGCGTCGTCGGCGTGCCGCTGCCGCAAAGCCACTCCCATTTACTCATGCGGTCCGGCTCAGGCAATGGCGCCGACGGCTGGCGTTTGGTTCAATCTTGGCCGCAGCCCACTAAAAATTAGTCGGGGTCGATCACCTTGATCAACGCCGCGTGGTCCAGCTCTCCGTGGCCGGCATCAATCAACTTGTCATAAAGATCGCGACCAAGCGCCGTCGCCGGCAACTCGATCCCCAGTTCAGCCGCCAGTTCCAAAGCCTGGTTCATGTCTTTGCGCTGCACGGTGGCGCGTGCGCCTGGGGTGAATTTATTTTCGACCATGCGCAGGCCGTGCACCTCCAGAATTCGAGAATCGGCAAAACCGCCGGCCAGGGCGTCGCGTACTTTGCCGGGGTCCACCCCGGCGCGGCGCGCCAACGCCAGCGCTTCGGCCACAGCGCCAATTGTCAGCCCGACAATCACCTGATTGGCGGCCTTTGCCACTTGCCCGGCGCCGACATTGCCTACGTGCGTGGTGCGGCTGCCCAGGACGTCGAATATCGGCATGGCGCGTTTGATGGCAGCCTCGTCGCCACCGGCCATGATGATCAGCGAGCCTTGCTCGGCACCGATCGTGCCGCCGGATACCGGCGCGTCGATGAAATTGGCTCCGAGCGCAACCAGGCGTGCCGCCAATTCGCGAGTGACCGGCGCCTTTGTGGTGCTCATGTCGATGACCAGGTCGCCGGGGCGGATGCCGTCCAAAATCCCGTTGGCGCCGGCGAAAACGGCCTGAACTGCTGGTGTATCGGTCAGCATGGTGATGATAATCTCGGCCGGGTTCGCGGCTTCCGCGGGCGTGGATGCCGTATCCATGCCTTCGGCGGCCAGTTCGTCCATCGGTGCTTGTGAGCGGTTATGGACGATCATCGTGGCACCGGCGCGTTTTAAGTTGCGCGCCATGGGACGGCCCATCAATCCGAGCCCGATGAAGCCGATCTTTGTGTCATCCAACAATCCCATCCCCAAACCTCCCTGAAGGTATTTGCTTTCCGCCCGCGACGTTACAGCTTAAATAGCGCGTGTCGTTCGAACAATATGCAGTGTTCGTGCAAAAGGAGCGATAGAACTCGCCATGGGACCAATCGTCAATATCGTCCTGCCGATTTTTGCCATCGTCTTTGTTGGTTATTTAGTGGGCCGGCGCGGATTGCTGGGTGCAGCCAGTTCCGAGGCGTTGAATGCATTCGTCTATTATGTTGCCTTGCCCGTGCTGTTGTTTCGCTCCATGGCCCGGGTTGATCCCGAGGCCGTCGAATTCGGCCCTTTTTTGGTGGTTTTCATCGGCGGCGGGGTGCTGACATTTTTTGGCGCGTTCGCGGTGGCGCGTTGGATATATGGGGCGCGCGGCGTCAATGGCTTGATGTTTGGCGTCAATGCCACCTACGGCAATACCGGCTACATGGGCATACCGCTGGCGTTTGCGGCGTTCGGCGAGGCTGGCGGAGTTTTAACGGTAATCGCGACAGTGTCGCACGCCCTAGTGTGGCTGCCCATTTCCATCGTTGCTCTCGAAAGTGCCAAGCCAACGGATAATCGCCCGGGCGCGAAATTGAAAGCGGTGATCAGCGGTGTGATCCGCAATCCGATGCTGATGGCGCCGGTTGCGGGTATTGTTTGGTCACTTTCAGGCTTCGACCTGCCGACCCCGGTGGACGCCTTTTGCTCGTTGCTTGGTGCCGCGGCTGGGCCATGTGCGCTGTTTTCGATCGGCTTGTTCTTGGTCGGCAAGCCGGTGTCTGAAGGCATAGGTGAGGTCGGCGCCATGGTTGCCTTCAAGCTTGTGGTGTTTCCGCTGGTCGTTGCGGGATTGGCGTTTGGCGTCGTTGAGTTGCCGCCTTTGCCGACAGCCGTGGCTTTGTTGTTGGCCGCCTCGCCGACTGGTGCGACCTGCTTTGTTTTGGCGCAGAACTACGCGACCTTCGTTCAGCGTTCGTCATCGGTCATTTTGGTCTCCACGGGCGTCGCCGTTGTGACCGTTTCCGTATTGTTCGCCACGCCCTACTTAAACCTGAACTGAGGCAACCGTGATCAGACCCTTCGGAAAATTGCTAATATTGTTCGGCTTGGCCACGTTCATGGCGGCTTTGGCCTGGTGGTTGGCGTTTTTCCATCAAATGCTGGGCGACGACGTGAAACGCGCGAGCGAGTGTTTCTATTCCACCACGTTGGAATGCGAAGTCGGCAACATGGTTGGACATTTCATGGACATTCCGCCCTACGACCCAGTGGCGCTTTGGATATCGGGGGTGATATTTGGTATGGGCCTGTTGATCTACGCATGGGCGCCGCATCGGTAATTATGTTTTTTGTAAAAACCCACGCACTTGGGCGATAGCTTCCGCCAGCCCAATGCGCTGCACCTCGATGCCCGGCGGAAAGGCCGTCGCCAAACGCGACGGCATGGCACGGTCCAGCATCACAAAAATGCCGCGGTCCGTGGCGCGGCGCAAAAGCCGGCCATAAGCCTGTTTCAACCGTAGGCGCGCGAGCATCTCGTCGTAAGCCCGCCCGCCGAAGGCCGATTTCCGCGCCTTGTGCAGCATGGAAGGCCGCGGCCAGGGCACACGGTCGAAAACAATCAGACGCAAAGAGCGCCCCGGCACGTCAACGCCGTCGCGCACCGCGTCCGTGCCAAACAGGCATGTATCTTCCTCGGCTCGGAAAATATCGATCAGTGTGCCGGTATCCATGGCGTCCACGTGTTGGGCGAGCAGATTGAGACCTGCCTCTTCGAGTGGACCGGCAATGCGCTGGTGCACGGCACGCAATCGGTGAATGGCCGTGAACAATCCCAAAGCGCCACCGCCGGCGGCAAGAAACAGTTCACGATATGCCGCCGCCGTTGCGTCGGCGCTGGATTTGTTGACATCGCCGACAACAAGCACCTTGGTGTTCTCGGTGTAGTCGAAAGGCGACGGATGATCGGCTTCGGTCAGTGTGGTCGGCAAATGGGTGGCGCCGGTGCGGGTCTCGGCACCGGCCCAGGTTTCCGTGGCGTCGCCGTCGGTGTGATCGCGCAACGTCGCGGACGTCACCAATACGCCATGCGCCGGCGCATAGACGGTTTCAGCCAGCGGGCGGGTCGGGTCGAGCCAATGACGGCGGAACCCGACATCGAAATCGCGCCCGGAAATGCGCTCGACGCCAAACCAATCGACGAAATCGGGCGGCGTATCGGCGCGTAGGCTGGCGAGCATGGATTTCCACGCCGCCAGAGGCTGTAGGCCGCGCCGCGTGATGGACCGGACCAGCCCATCGATGCGTGCACGGGTCGCGGTTTCAAGCTCGTCGGCCTCTGTATCAAGCATGGCGAGCAGGCATGTACTTAAACCCTTGAGCGGCTTTTCCAGCTTGCCCAGCGCCGTTTCCAATTCCGCAGCCGTATCCAGTAGGCCTGGCACCGGTGGTCCGGTCGGGGTTTCCAGGTCGTAAGGGCCATCGGCATTTCTGTCGCGGGCGTAGACTTGTTGGCGTAGGCTCGCCAGAAAAGCCTCTGTCGGGCCGACGGGGTTGCCGCCGCCGATGCGCGTCGTCCAGGCGTTGGCAGGCAGAATGCGCGCGCATCGCAGTGCCTCTTCCATCAATTCTTCTGCTTCGCCGTCGCCGCCGATCAGATCGGATGCGCGGGCCTTGAGACCACGTGCTCGGCGTCGGGCGCCATCTTCCGCGCCGATCAGCCAGCGCCGAAGCTCTGCCGTCTCACGGCCTGAAAGGTGGGCAGCAAAGGCGCTGTCGGCGGCGTCGAACAACTGATGGCCTTCGTCAAAAATATAGCGGGTCGGCAGGTTTGCGTCATCGCCTCTACCCGTGCCGCCCATGGCCGCTTGCACCATCACTAGGGCATGGTTGGCGACTACCAGATCGGCGCGGCGCGCGCGGCGCACCGTGCGTTCAATGAAGCATCTTCGGTAGTGGTCACAGGCGGAATAGACGCATTCGCCGCGGGTGTCGGTCATCGACGTGGTGAGCCGGTGGCCGAACAGGTCCGCCAGCCAAGCCGGAAAATCGCCGCCCACCATATCGCCGTCGCGGGTCGCGGCGGCCCAGCGCGCCACCAAGCCCAACGGAACCGCCTCGTCAGATCCTATCGCTAATCGAGTCACCGATTCGGCCAAGTTCAGCAGACAAAGGTAATTCTCACGGCCCTTGCGGATGACCACTCGGGTTTCCTTCTCGGTCGGGGTCGGGCACAGGCGGTCGAGCTCAGTATCGAGTTGGCGTTGCAGGTTGCGGGTATAGGTGCTGATCCACACAGCCCCCTCGTTGCGTTCCGCCCACAGGCTGGCGGGCGCCACGTAGCCCAGTGTTTTGCCGATCCCGGTTCCGGCCTCCGCCAAAACCAGATTGGGCTCGTCACGTCGGTTGCGCGGTGCGAATGCATGCGTACAGGTGCCCACATAGGCGCGCTGGCCGCCCCGGTCTTCGGCGCCGCTGCCCAGTAGCTCACCCAGTCGGGCCTGGGCCTCCTTGGTGGCGACGGGCAGATGCGCAGGCGGCGGTTCGGGCGGGCCGTCCTGCCATTCGGGCAATCGGTTCCAGACTCGCATGGTTTCTTTGGCTGATCCTTGCTCGGGCCCGTCGGGGCGGCCCAAGGCAGCGAGCACGCTGGGGCCCCAGGGCCAACCGGCAAGCGCCATGGCTTGCGCCTGGCCCGCAGCCTGACGAGCGGCCTCGGGGTTATCCGCTGCCAGCGCCATCAGATCACCAAGCAGTGCCCGCGATGAAGCAAGCAGGCTCGCGGCAGCCGATTCGCTCGAGCCCGGCAACGACAACCCCAGGGCTTCAGCAAGCCCCAACGGCGTTGGCAAGGCGAATCGTGCCGGACGTACGAAGGCGAACAGTTCGAGCAGGTCAAAGGCGGGAAAGGGCTGGATATCCAGTTTCCGCGCCATGGCGCCTGCGTGGCAGACGTAGGGCAGCGTATCTGCTGACAATCTTTCCGCTGCGCGGACTCGGTTCAGGGTTTCGATCTCACCATCAATCGTCAACCACGTGATGCGCCTGGCACCGGCAATCACGGCAGGGCGTCGGGGCAATCGGATTTCAGGAGTAGCAACCATAACCGCGAGTATTGCCGAGCCCGAGCTTGGGTCAAGACATAGGACAGTCAGAACCGTTTGGGCGCTTTGTTCCTAGTGAAAAAGGCGGCCAAATTTGCTATACTGCGGTCACTGGGAAAAAGGTGCCCCGCGATTGAGCGTTCTCAAGGCGTGAGGATTTCAGCCGGGGCGATGCGAGGCACACGTGGAGGAGGGTACAAAGATGACTCCGCCTGACCAACCTATCGACATATTGGCCTTTTAAACATGTAGCTCGGTCCTATGTGATCGGGCGGCGCCGAGAGCGCCGTTAGAAACCCCGCCGGATTTTTGGCGGGGTTTTGTATTTACCGCGACATCCGAGAAACCGCTTAAATCCTAACGGCGTCTTTACCTTTTGGTGGCCAAACTGTCCGATTATGGCCGATCCTGAAACGCCCGATAACACCCTCTCTGCCGAGGAAGAACGCCGTGCCCGCGAGGCGGAGCGTCGCGCCGACGATCGACGCGATGATGAGCGCCGTGCCCGTGAGCGGCGTGATGGTGACAGGCGCGGTTCTGGCAACCCCATCGACTGGGACGGTATCGAGCACCGCCTGGGTGAGCGCCGCGACGATCAGCGCCGTACGCTTGAGCGACGCAGCCTCGAACGCCGCGAAGACGAGCGCCGGAAAATAGAAGATATCATCGATAACAACTGGCCTTTGCTCGATTGACAGTTTGTTGTCATCTTCGTGATGCATAAATATACGGTTATATGCTTTCAACCCTTGAAGATGCCGTCATTAGGGCTTAACAACAGCTCCCGAAAAGACCGCAGCGCCGTGAGGCGAAAGGATCAAGCCTTGGTGTTCAAGAAAAACAAAAAAACCGTCGATGTCGGCGACCGATTCGTCAAGACCGACGATCCCAATACAGTTTGGATCGTCGCTGGCCAGGGCGCGCCCGTGGCGGCGATTCCGCATTTTCAGGTTGTGCGCGAAGGCTACACCAACCGCGTCCGGACCTTGTCCGAGCAGGTCTTGCTCGACCCGGATTTTTATCGGCGGGTCGAGTAGCCTAGTTGGTTCCCGAAACGGCGATGCTTTTAATAATATAATCGCCACCGCCGTTGATCAGCGCGACACCACTAAAAGAATCACGAAACCCCCGGTCCGAGGTCTTCACGACCTCATTGCCATTAATGCTGACGCTCATGCGCCCGTCGGGATAGCGCTCCCAAACCAGGCGATGGATTTTCTTGTCTTCAAGCGGGGTCGCCTTGGCTGCGCGGTCAATAATGCTGGTGCCGCGCGACGATACGCGATGCAGTTCCACCGCGCCGCCCGGCTGGTAGGACAGCCGGTACCCGGCGCTCTGTTTGCCCTGGAATTGGCCCTGGTAGAGCGCCACTTGCAATTGGCCTTCCGCCGCCCAGGAACTCATATCCAACTCAAGCGCAAAAGCGTTGGAAATCGCCGTTGGCACATGGATGATGGCAGCTGCCGGCGCTTGCGCCGTACCTTTTTGCCCGCCATTTTGCCCACTGGCCTGGCCACCTTGGTTGCCGCCACCAAGCGCTTGGTTGAGGATTGATCCGAACAATTTCGCGGCTTTTTGCTCGGGTGACATTTTCGGCTCGGTAGCGGTATTTCCAGCGGACACCGTTCCCGGCTTGACCGCGCTGCGTAGACCCCAACCGCGCTCCACCCAATACTTGCCCGTACTGACGGTCCAGCCCGGATTGTTGGTGTAGTCGCCGTCGACAAAGGTGTCGCTGAGGACTTGTCGGCGCCAAGGTCGATCAAAACCGCCTGTGAGGTCGCGCAGATCACGTAGGAAATTCGGATCAGCGGCGCGTGCCTTCTCTGCCTCATCGATCATTTTATTGAGTTTGTCGATAAAGCTTTGCAGGCGATCTTCGGGCTTGGGCGCGGTTGGATCAGACCACTGCGAGTATTTGGGTTGTTGAGCAAGGGCGTCGGAAGGACCGGCAATCCATGCCGCACATGCCAACGCGCCGAAACATAATGCATATAAGGAACGAGTCATCATGGTGGTACGCTAGCATATGTGTTCAAGCGCCGCTAGACGTCCTGGGTGGCGTTAAGGGGTTGCTCTGGCGGGGTTTAGGCCGCCTTGGCGATGGCGCGCGGGCGCACGCCCAACATGTGGCAAATGGCGTAGCCGAGCGTCGAATGGTTCAGGGTGTAAAGGTGGAAGCGGCTGACGCCATTGGCATGCAAAATCCGACACTGCTCGGCGGCGATGGAGGCAGCGACAAGACGCCGGGTTTCGGGGTCATCGTCCAACCCTTCGAACACTTCGGCCATCCAATTCGGCACCCGCGTGCCGCACATTTTCGAGAATTTCGCCACCTGCTTGAAGTTGGTCACCGGCAGGATGCCGGGGATGATCGGAATGGCAATGCCGGCGGCGCGTACGCGCTCCAGGTATCGCAAAAACACATCGGTATCGAAAAAGTACTGGCTGATGGCCATATTGGCCCCAGCGTCGACTTTGCGTTTCAGGTTGTCGATATCCGCATCGGCGTTTGCGGCTTCAGGATGCACTTCGGGATAACAGGCCACCGCGATTTTAAAATCGGCAATACGTTTCAGGCCGGCGACCAAGTCTGCGGCGTAGGCGTATCCGCCGGGAAAGGGCGTATAGTGGTTGGCGCCCTTGGGCGGATCGCCGCGAAGCGCCACGATACGATTGATGCCGGCATCCCATATTTGGCGCGCGACGGCGTCCACTTGGTCGCGGGTTGCGCCGATGCAGGTCAGGTGGGCGGCGGGCTCGAGCCGCGTGTTGCGGCGGATTTTGGCTACTGTTTCCAAGGTGCGCTCTTGTGTTGTGCCGCCAGCGCCGTAGGTCACCGAAACGAATTCCGGCTCTAAGGGCTCAAGTTTATGCAGCGTGGCTGCAAACTGCGCTTCGGCGGCAAGGTCGGCCGGTGGGAAAAACTCGAAGCTCACATCTACATCATGCGGCAGTGGCGCGGCGATGGCCGGCACCATGCCCGCCGGGCGGCCCCGGTTTGAGACGTTCATGAGCTCAATGGCACTGTTTGTTTTGTATTTGCGGCGAACCATGTGGCTGATCCTTAGGCGACGGCGGTCAGGTGATAAACAGGGGTCGTTTCAGGCTTGATACCGAGCCACAGCGTGACGGTCAGTTGCTTGTTACCCTTGGGTCCATCCAAATGCGAGATGCGCTGCGGCTCCAGGCCGGCTTCGATCATCCATTCGGCAATTTCGCCATCAGAGAAGCCAAGCCGCCGGTGTTCGTGCTCGCGGCGCAGTTGTTCAAGCGAATGAGGCGCGAAATCCACGATCAGCATCATGCCGCCGGGTCGAATCGTGCGCGCCGTTTCCGCCACGGCGGCAGCGGGGTCATCGGCGAAATGTAAAACCTGATGGATCAGGGCGGCGTCGTATGCCGCGTCGCTGAGTGGTGTGCGGTACATGTCCGCCTGGCGCACTTGGCAATGGTGAAAGCCGCCGTGGTCGAGATGCGAGCGTGCGACGGCCAGCATATCGCGCGATGCATCAATGCCGAGACCGGATTGAATGCGAGGTGCGAGTAATTCAAGCATGCGCCCAGTGCCAGTGCCGACGTCGAGCAGCGCCTCAATGCCATATTCAGGCAACATGTCGAGGATGGTGTTCTCAACCTCGGTATCGTCCACGTGCAAGGACCGGACCTCATCCCAAGCGATGGCGTTGGTTCGAAAATACGCAGCCGCCTGGGCGGCGCGGTCGCGCTTGATTTCTTTCAAAAGCGCGGCGTCGCGGGCCAAAGTGATATCGTCCGCCGGCATTAAACCCTGCAGTGCGACCAATACATCGCGCCCTTGGCCGTCATGGGCGGCGCGATGGAATACCCAGCTGCCTTCTTGGAAGCGCTCCAGTAGGCCGGCGTCCGACAATAGTTTCAGGTGTCGTGACACCCGGGGCTGGCTTTGCCCCAGGATGTTCATGAGTTCGCTGACCGTCAGTTCGCCGTGCAGGCAAAGGGCAAGAATTCGGAGCCGGGTGGGCTCGGCGGCGGCGCGAAGGGCATTCAATAAAGTGTCCATAAACACGATATAATCTCATAAAACAAAGATATCAAGATATATTTATATGTAGCTGAGGGTTGTTTTGTACTCTGCCTCCTCAAGGTTAACCTGTTGCTAACCATAAAATGGGCAAATTGGCGGGCGAAAGTGGTGAGCACAGTAGAACGTGAATGCGGCAAAAAGCCGCCACCCACCTGGAGACGTTAAGATGCAGTCATTGCGGACCCTGATTTTCACCTGTTTGTTGGTTGCTGGTGTTGGCGGGTGCGCGACGCCGCCGTCAACGACCGACCGTGACGCTTGGTCGGATTACCGCGAAATCAACGATCCGGTCGAACCGGCCAACCGTGCTGTATTCGCCTTTAACCAAAGCATTGACCGGTCGATCCTGAAACCCGCCGCGACGGCCTATAACAGCCTCGTGCCGGCTTGGGTTCGCGAGGGCGTTGGCAACATGCTCGATCACCTGCGCACACCGGTGATTTTGGTCAACGATCTGCTGCAGGGCGAGATTGGGCGCGCGGTCAATACGTTCAACCGGTTTTGGATCAATACGGCGCTCGGGTTTGGGTTCATGGATATGGCGGGCGCCATGGGGCTGGAGGGTCATGATGAGGATTTCGGCCAAACCTTGGCGGTATGGGGAGTGCCGGAAGGCCCTTTCGTAATGTTGCCGTTGTTCGGTCCGTCCAATCCGCGCGATAGCGTGGGTTTGATCGTTGATTTTCTGACCGATCCGTTCAGGACATGGGCCACCAACACGGAGCGCGAGCACTTGGTGTGGGCGCGAGCCGGCACCCATTCGGTTCACGCGCGCGCCGGGTTATTGGAATTCATTGACGATTTAGAGAAGACTTCGCTTGATTTCTACGCAGCTATTCGTAGCTTGTACCGGCAGCGTCGAAGCGATGAGATTTCCAATGGTCGGGGGTCGGCGAATGCGCCGGTCCCGGACCTGAGTGAAACACCGCAAACCCCATCGTTCGACACGCCGCTGGAGTTGTCACGGAGATAGTCAACGATGATGTCACGCCGTTTAATTATCATGGTTTTTTTCGGGTTTTTCCTGGGCCTCGCCCAGGCGCCGTCGGTTTTGGCCGATAGCCACGATAAGCAATCAGCTGATTTCATCCGCTCGCTGGCCAACCGCGCCATCGATTCGCTCACCGATCCGGACACCCCGCGTGGCGATCGCATCGATCGCTTCCGCAACATGTTCAACGATAGTTTCGCTGTGCGTTCCATCGGCAAGCGGGCTTTGGGTCGGTATTGGCGGCGCGCCAGCACGGAAGAGCGCATGCAATACCAGAAGCTGTTCGAAGAGCTGATGGTTGTCACTTATGTGGATCGCTTCGCCACCTATGCCGGTGAGGCGCTGGATATCCGAAAAACCCGCATCGAAGACAAGGCCATTACTACGGTCTTTTCGGAAATCCGCCGCAAGGGCGGCGCAAAGCCGATCCGTGTGGATTGGATCGTCGGCACCAACGGCACTATTTTCAAGATCGTCGACGTCAAGGTTGAGGGCGTTTCCATGACGCAAACGCTGTCATCCGACTTCACCTCGATCATTCGTCAAAAGGATGGTCAGGTCTCGGGCCTGATTGTGGAATTGGAAAAGAAGACCGCCCAGCTTTCCGCAAACTGATTTCCGCAAACTGATTTCTGCGAATTGGCGGCTTTCACGCGCGCCCCACCCGCGACATAATGTGCGCCACTTTCACTGACCGATAGGGGCGCAACCTTGGTAAAACCAATACTCAACCTCGATACCTTGCCCGGTGAATTGGCCTTGCCGGTCATCGGCGCGCCGATGTTCATCGTCTCCGTGCCTGACCTTGTGGTGGCGCAATGTACGGCGGGTGTCATCGGCACTTTCCCGGCCACCAATGCGCATCGTTCTGACGAAGGCCTGGACGGATGGCTCACGGAAATCACCGAACGCAACGAGCATGCCCGTGCGCAAGGCCAATACGTGGCACCCCTGGGCGTCAATCTGATCGTGCACCGCAGCAACGAAAACCTCGACCAGCACCTGGCCACGGTGATCGAGCATCGCGTGCCGCTGGTGATCACCAGTGTCGGCGCGCCGGGCGATATCGCCAAGGAGGTACACAGCTACGGCGGCGTGGTGTTCCACGATGTCACTAACATGCGCCATGCGCGCAAGGCAGCCTCTTCAGGCGTTGATGGATTGATTTTGGTGTGTGGCGGCGCTGGCGGCCACGCTGGCAGCCTTAATCCGTTCGCCTTGGTGCCGGAAGTCCGCGCCGAGTTCGATATGCCGTTAATTTTGTCCGGTGCCATATCATCGGGCCAGGCGGTGCGCGCGGCACGCACGTTGGGCGCCGACTTCGCCTATCTGGGCACACGCTTTATTGCGGTTCAGGAGGCCAATGCGGCGCCTGAGTACAAGCAAATGATCATCGAATCGGGCGCGTCGGACATTACCTATACGCCGGAGTTCTCCGGTCTGCCGGCCAACTATCTGACGAAAAGCATTCTGGCCTCCGAGCTCGACCCCGCCGATTTGGCGCTGCCGGGTCAAAAGGTCGATCGCGATTATCAGACGGGGCATAAAAAGGCCCAGGCATGGTCGGTGATCTGGAGCGCAGGGCAAGGTGTCGGCACCATCACAGATGCGCCGTCCACGGCGGATCTGGTGGCGCGCTTGAAAGTGGAATATGAGGCTTCAGGCGCGTGAGCGCCGCCCATCTTCCGATCGTACTGGCATTGGCGGCGGCTTTTCTGATGGCCGTCGGCGCGCATTGCCAAAACATGGGCCTAGCCGATGTGGCGTCCCGGCGCGGCACGGCAATTGCGATCACGGCAGCCGCGGCGTTTCATTGGATTTTGTCGCCGTTCTTCCTGGTCTCAAGCCAATGGCTGGAACCGGCAGTGTTGATATTTGTGCTGGCGGGCATCATCCGGCCATCGGTATCGGCCAACCTGTCGGTGGCTGGCACGCGATTTTTAGGTCCGACGCTTTCGAGTACGCTGGGGTCCACAACACCGCTGTTCGGCGCGGCGCTGGGTATTTTTTGGCTCGGCGAAGCGTTTACGGTTCCTATTGCCGTGGGCACGCTTGGCATTATTGCCGCCGTGTTGATGCTATCGTTGGGCAATCTCAAAATGGAACGCGATTGGCCCATGTGGGCGCTCGCGTTGCCGGTGGGGGCTGCGATCATCCGCTCCCTCGCACATGTGCTGACCAAGGTCGGCATGGAGGATATTCCAAACCCTTATTTTGCCGGGCTTGTGGGTTTCACGGTGTCGGCGATTTTGACCAACATCGCATTGGGATGGGGTGAGAAGCGCGTGCGAGTGGATTGGAAAGCGCGTGGCACGTATTGGTTTGCGGCTGCCGGGGTGGTATTCGCCATCGCGATCATGTCGCTGAACAACGGACTGATGCGTGGCGAGATCACCGCTGTCATGCCGATCATCGGTTTGTCGCCGATATTCGCCATGTTGCTGAGCATCTTCGTCTTCAAGCGCGAACGCCTGACGCTCCGGGTGGTGATGGCGGTATTCATCGTGGTGCCGTCGGTTGCCTTTATCGCGATCTACCGCTGAGCCATTGTTGAGCCGGTGCTAAGCCCTGGCAACGAGCGCCCGCCGCCCCCATATCTCCGTCATGACAACGGAGGATAGTCTATGAATGATCACAACAAAGCCAATGCCATCGGTATCAACCATATCGCGCTGGAAGTGGGCGACATCGACGACGCGCTGGCGTTCTATGGCAGCTTCTTGAACTTCGAAATCTCCAGCCAGAGCGACAACGCCGCCTTTATTTATTTCGGCGATCAGTTCATCAATTTTTCCAAGGGCCGCCGGCAAGGCCCTGACGATGCGCGGCACTTCGGGATCGCCGTTGACGACAAGGACCTGGTGCGCCGCACCTTGAAAGACATGGGTGTGAAGCTGATCTCAGAGAAATTCTTGGATTTCCTCGATCCGTGGGGCAACCGGGTGGAAATCACCACCTACGCCAAAATTCAGTTCACCAAGGCGGACCACGTATTGAAGGGCATGGGCCTGACGCACGTGACCAAAACCGACGACGCCTTGCAGGAGTTGGCGAAAAAGAACATGGTGCCCTAAAGACCAATTGGGGTAATGACTTGGGGAGGCCCGGTCCGTGAAATTACTTGTTTTGCCGGCTGACGGCATCGGGCCGGAAATCGTTGCGGCAGCGGAGACCGTGCTGGCTGTCGCCGATCAAAAGTTCGGTTTGAAGCTGCAGTTGGAGCACGACATCGCAGGGTTCAAGAGCCTGGACAAGCACGGCATCACCATCCGCCCGGAACTGTTGGAGCGTGCCAAGACTTACGACGGTGTCATCTTAGGCACCCAATCGCATGCCGACTATCCGTCGCCCGATGAGGGTGGGGTTAATATCTCAGCGAGTTTCCGCGTCGGCTTGGATTTGTACGCCAATGTGCGCCCGGCCCGCACCCGTGCAGGCCTGGGGTTGGGCAAACCGGGGCTGGATCTGGTGATCATGCGCGAGGCCACAGAGGGTTTCTATCCCGACCGCAACTGCTTCAAGGGTTGGGGCGAGGTGATGCTGAGCCCCGACATGGCGATTTCGACGCGCAAGATTACACGCCATTGCTGCGACCGCATCGCACGCAGGGCATTTGAGTTGGCGCGCCAGCGACGCAAAAAAATTACCGCCGTGCATAAGGCCAACAGCTTTCACATGACCGACGGATTGTTCCTGGAATGCGTCGATATCGTGGCCAAAGAGTTTCCGGACGTTGAAGTCGAAGACGTATTGGTGGACGCCATGGCGGCACACTTGGTGCGCCACCCCGAACGCTTCGACGTCATCGTCACCACCAATTTCTATGGCGATATCCTCTCCGACTTGGCCAGCGAGCTTTCCGGCTCGCTCGGGTTGGCGGGTTCCGTCATGGCGGGTGACGAGCTTTGCGCGGCCCAGGCGCAGCACGGCTCAGCCCCCGATATCGCTGGCCAAAACATCGCCAACCCCGTGTCGATGATCCTGTCGGTGGCGATGCTGCTCGATTGGGGGTCGCGGCGCTATGGGCGCCCGGAATTGGCGGACGCGGCGGCAGCCATGGAGACGGCGGTGGATGCGGCGTTGCTAGATGATGCAGCGCGTACGCCAGACCTCGGCGGCCAGGGCTCCACCGACGGCTTTGCCAAGGCGGTGGCGGATCGACTGGGCGGATGAACGCCCGGACCTCCCGCATTGCTTTAATCCACGCGACGCGCGCCGCTGTTCAACCTGTTGAGGCGGCCTTCGCTGATCTTTGGCCAGAAGCCCAGCACTGGAGCTTGCTGGACGAAGGACTGACGCAAGAGGTCGACCGTCAAGGCGGGTTGACCGACAAAATCTCCGAACGCTTTATCCGTTTGGCCGAATACGCTGCAAACCAGGGCATCGACGGCTTGTTGTTCACCTGCACGGCCTTCGGCCCCCCCATGGAGGTCTGCCAGCAACGGTTCGCGTTTCCGACCCTAAAACCCAACGAGGCGATGCTGGAAACAGCGCTCGAGACCGGCGATACCATCGGCCTCGTCGCGACCCACCCGGTCACGCTGCCGATGTTGACAGAACAACTGGAGCGGCTGGCCCGGACAGCCGACCGATCCATCACCGTGCGGCCCGCCATGGCGGCAGGCGCTTGGGAGGCCTTGCATGCGGGTGATCAAAGTGCGCATGACAGGGCGGTGGTCGAGGCGGCCAAGGGCCTGGAAGATTGCGATTGCATTGCCTTGGCGCAGTTTTCCATGGCGCCGCTGGCCGACGCCATTGCGGCCAGCGTGTCGCCACCAATACTGACAGCGCCGCATGCGGCGGTTACGGCTTTAAGAGACAAAATAGGGAGACAGAAATGAGTGTAGAAAAAGTTGCCATCATCACCGCCGGCGGTTCCGGCATGGGCGCCGGGGCGGTTCGGAAATTGGCGGAAGACGGGTTCAATGTCGCGGTGCTGTCGTCATCGGGAAAAGGTGAGGCATTGGCGAAGGAATTGGGCGGCATCGGCGTGACGGGGTCGAACCAATCCAACGACGATCTAAAACGCTTGGTCGATATGGCTCACGACAAATGGGGCCGCGTTGATGTTTTGGTCAACAGCGCTGGGCACGGGCCCAAGGGCGATATCCTGGAGCTTACCGACGATGACTGGCACGCGGGCCTGGAGGTGTATTTCCTCAACGCGGTGCGGCCGACAAGGTTGGTGACGCCAATCATGGTAGCACAGCAATCCGGCGTCATTATTAATATCACCACCTTCGCCACCTTCGAGCCCGAGCCCGCCTTCCCCACATCGGGCATGGCGCGCGCTGGGCTGGCGGCGTTTACGAAACTGTACTCAGACCAGTATGCCCCCGACAACGTACGCATGAACAACGTGCTGCCCGGCTTTATCGATAGCTTGCCCGAGAAAGAGGCCTTTCGCGCGCGCGTGCCCATGGGGCGCTACGGCCGGGTGCAGGAAATCGCCGATGTGGTTGGCTTTTTGGCATCCGATGGCGCCAGTTACATCACCGGGCAGAACATCCGCGTCGATGGCGGCTTCACGCGGTCTGTGTAGGTGAGCGCGCCGACGAACTTGGGCGAGCGCCTTTGGCAAGCGCGCGCATCGGGTGGCACGGTGGATCCGGCATCCGTTACCGAGCCCACCAGCCAATCCGAGGCCTATGCCATCCAGGCCGATGTCATGCGGGCGTCGGGGTTGGGCAGCGTTGGTTTCAAGGTTGGTTCCACCAGTGAGGAAGCCCAGCGGTTGCTTGGCACCACCGAGCCCGGCTCGAGCCCCGTACTCGCGCCTTATTTCTACGAAGCCCCGGCCAGCGTGCCGATCTTCCCGGCGCACTACCCGGGCATTGAGGGCGAATTTGCTTACCGCCTCGGTGCAGACTTACCGGCGCGCGCAGAACCCTATACCACCGACGAAGTGCGCGACGCGATTGACGGCGTGGCCGGGGCTATCGAGGTCGTGGGCACGCGCTTGAAAGGCGGGCTGCTTGGCAAAGGGCGTTATCTGGTCACTGCCGACAGTGGTGCCAATATCGCACTGGTAATCGGGCCGTGGGTCAGCGATTGGCGTGGGCTTGATATTCCGGCACAGGCCGTCGCCGTCACAATCGACGGCGAAGCGGCGGGGTCGGGCACCGGTGCCAATGCGCTGGGCGACCCCATGAACGTCATGGTCTGGCTCGCCAATCAGCAATCTCAATGGGGTGCGGGCATGCGCACGGGGATGGTTGTCTCTACTGGGACCTGCACCGGTATCGACAGGGTTAAACCCGGCAGCCACGTTGCCGCCGATTTCGGTGCTCTGGGCCGTGTCGTGATCGATTTCGCTTAAGCGCCTGCTATGATGGCGATCCCGCCATCTCCCACGGAGCCAGGCCATGAACAACACCATCCGCGTGCTTCTCGACAAGCTGCAGGAACTCGATCACGAGATCGAAGATGAGTTGAAGAGACAGCGGGGGCAGTTCAGGTACACGATCCGCGAAAAACGCATCCGCTTCGAGGAAGGTGTGCGCCAGCGGCATCGGGAATTGCGCAAGGGCTTGATCCGCTTCATTCGCGAATCGGGCCTGGCGAGATTGTTGGTATCGCCGATCATCTATGCGCAGATCGTGCCGCTTTTGTTGTTGGATCTGGCCGTCAGCCTGTTCCAGGCTATTGCTTTTCCGGTTTACGGCATTGCCAAAGTGCCGCGTGACGATTTCATCGTAATCGACCGCCATCATCTGTCGTATCTGAACGGCATTGAACGGCTGAACTGCGCCTTTTGCGGCTACGCCAACGGATTGCTGGCATGGTCGCGCGAGATTGCCGGGCGTACCGAGGAGTATTGGTGCCCGATCAAGCATGCGCGCCGCGCCTCGGGGCAACACCGGCGCTACTATGACTTTGCCGAATACGGTGATGCGGAACGGTACCTCAAAACGCGCGGCTAAGGCGTGGATTCCCACGCGAGCCTCAGCTACTATCCGCTTGCCCCGCATTGTAGCGGGGTAGTTCTCGGGGCGGGGTGAAATTCCCCACCGGCGGTGTGCGTGCCGACGAAGTTTTGCACGTAAGCCCGCGAGCGCCCGCAGGTTCGTTTGAACCGGCGGGGTCAGCAGATTCGGTGCGACTCCGAAGCCGACGGTCATAGTCCGGATGAGAGAGAACGAAGCGGTCCCTCCGCGAGGGCGCGTGCGCGCGTGGTTCGTGATGGGTTCCGTGTTCTTCGCCCTGGTTCTGGTCTCTGCGTGAATAAAGGAGGAAACCATGAATCAGCACGCTCACCAAACGCCTACCAAAATCGCCTTCATCCAGGCCCGCTGGCATTCCGACATTGTCGATCAATCCCGGCTGTCATTCATTGATGAAGTGCGTGAACGTACCCAAGATACCGCCCCAAATACGGCTACAATCGAGGTTTTCGATGTTCCGGGTGCCTACGAAATTCCGCTGCTGGCCAAGATGCTGGCCAAAACCGGCAACTACGCCGCTGTTGTCGGCTCGGCGCTGGTGGTCGACGGCGGCATCTATCGCCATGACTTTGTCGCCGATGCGGTTGTGTCTGGGCTCATGCAGGTGCAGATCGAGACTGAGGTGCCGATGTTCTCGGCTGTATTGACGCCGCATCAGTTCCACGAAATCGCCGAACACCGCGCGTTTTTCACCGAGCACTTCAAGACAAAAGGGCGCGAGGCCGCCGAGGCCTGCCTTTCAGTGCTGGAAACGCACCGTAAGCTCGCGGCTTAGCTTCAATCTTTCTGGAACTGGGCTTCACGGGCGCGCACCACGGCCGCAAGCGTCTCGTTATAGGGAGTTGGGATTCCCAACTCCCGGCCCAGCACCGGCGCCATGCCATTGATGGCATCGATCTCGGACGGGCGGCGGGCCTCGGAGTCTTGCAGCATGGACGGCTTGGAGCCCGGCATCTTTTTGCCGAACGCCGTCACATACGCCACTGGGTCATCGAAAGAGAAGTTGATGCCCTTGGCGGTGCCCAAGGCAAAGACCTCACGCGCGCAGCCCAGCGCTATGTTGAAGTTGTCGGCATTCGCCATCAACTCACCCAGCGTGCACTGAAACACCGTGCACGGTGCCGAGTAGGTGCAGTTGCAGATGAACTTCTCCCACACCAACTGGTGAATATCGTCGAACGCCTTCGCTTTGAACCCGGCTTCAGCCCAAACAACCGTGAGTTCCTGCAGCCGGTCGGTCATGCCGCCCCGCATTTCGCCGATGCGGATCAAGTTCATGGCGTTGTGGTGCGCATGACCGGGGCCCTTCATCGACGCGCCAAAGCCGTCGGCAACACCGAGTAACACGTTTTCGGTCGGCAAATATTGGGCAATGCGCTCTCCGGCGCCAAGGCCGTTCTGGATGGTCAGGACCAGTGAATCATTGTGCATCAGGGGTGCGATGGCGCTGGCGGCGGGCCCGACGCCGGCGCCCTTGGTGGCGATAACGTAAAGATCACACGCCCCTGCGTCGGCCACATCGGTTGTGGCATGGATGCCTTGCACGACCCTGTCGCCGCTTGGGCCTTCGATCTGCAGGCCCTTAGCATTGATGGCATCGATGTGGTCACTCCAGGTATCGATGGCCCAAATCTCATGGCCGGCCTCGGTAAGCAAACCGGCATAGACCGACCCCATGGCGCCGGCACCGATGATGGCAATTTTCATGTTGTTCTTCCCTTGCTCCGATGCGCTTGCGCCCGGATAATCGGAGACACGGCTTTCAGCGTCAAGGACCTCCGGACGATCTCATGAAAATCACCAAGCTCGACGTCTTCATTCTGCGCGGCCCGCCCGACGAACGGCCGCACTGGGTTTCGAATTTTACCGTACCGACGGCCAACGAGGTGTTGGTGCGGATGCAGACGGACGCGGGCATCGAGGGTTTCGGTCTGGCCACCAGCTACACCAACGCCGAGCCCATCTTGCATGTGTTCAAAAGCGGCATTGCGGATCGCATCGTCGGGCAAAACCCGTTGACGCCGGAACGTATTTACCAAGACCTGTTCGAGCTGACGTCTAAGCGCGAGGCACACGAAAAGGGCTGGGGGCGTGAAGCGCTGATCCGTGTCTCGGCTGCCGTCGATGTGGCGTGCTGGGATGTCATCGGCAAGGCGGCGGGGCTGCCGCTGTATCAGATTTTGGGCGGCTATCGGGACCGCGTGCCCTATTATGTCACCTGCGCCTATTACCGCGACGGCAAGGATTTGGCGGAATTGCGCGATGAACTGCAAAAACTCAAATCAGAGGGCCACAAGGGCTTCAAGGCCAAGGTCGGGGGGCTGAGCCTGGCGGAAGACATTAAGCGCCTGGAAGTGATCCGCGATGTTATCGGCACGGACGCGGAGTTGATGGTTGATGTCAACCGCGCCTGGGACTTGGAGACGGCCACCGAGGCGGTGAAGTTGTTGGAACCCTTGCGCCCGCGATGGTTGGAGGAGCCGCTACGCTGGGCCGATGACCGGCGCGAACTGAAGATCCTTTCGGGCCGCACCAATATTCCGCTGTCGGCGGGCGAGAGCGAACTGACCAGTTACGGCTGCCGCTCATTGTTGGAGGAACATGCCATCGAGATTTTGCAATTCGATGTCACCATGTTCGGCGGCTTCACGGAGGGTCGCAAGATGGCGGCTTTGTGTGAGCTTAACCACGTTGCGGTGACACCGCACCACGATTGCTTCATCCATGCGCAATTGGTGGCATCCACCCCCGCCGGAGGCTACGTGGAGGCCTTCACCGACCCCGAACGCGATCCGCTGCAGGCCGAGCTATACGAAAACCCGCCCGAGATGAAAGACGGCTGGTTGACGCTGAACAATGCGCCCGGCTTGGGGCTGACGCTTTCGGAAGATACGGTGGCCAAGTACGGGACGCGGGTTCTGTAGGTTCCAAGGTTCTAAGTTGAACTTCGATTGATAATAGGTATGAGATGACACGATGACGGACAAACCCCAAAACACCCCGGCGGAAATGCTGGAAGACGCCGTTCAGGACAAAGAACTCGTTTTCGGCTGGGAAGAATGGGTGTCGCTACCGGGCCTTGGCCTGCCGGCGGTGCGCGCCAAGGTGGATACCGGCGCGCGCTCGTCATCCATCCACGCCTTCATGATCGAGCCCTATGGGCGCGGCGGTAAGAAACGCGTGCGGTTCGGTGTGCACCCAGTGCCGGAACGGCCCGACATTGTGGTTTTCTGCTCGGCTGAGCTTGTCGATCAACGCGAGATCACGTCGTCCAACGGCGAGACGGAACTGCGCTATATCGTCCGTACACCGGTGAAGATCGGCGGACAAGAATGGCCGATTGAGATTTCGCTGACCAATCGGGAATCCATGCAATACCGCATGCTGATCGGCCGAACCGCGTTGCGCGACACGATCATCGTCGACCCCAGTCAATCGTGCGTACAAGGCGAGTTGTCGCTGGACCTCTATGATGATCTGCCGAAAACCAAGGGCGCACGTAGCGCGCTGAAGATCGGCATTCTGTCGCGCGAGCCGAACAATTACACCACCCAGCGCTTGGCCGAGGCTGCCGATGATCATGGCCATATGGTCCAGATCATCAACACGACGCAGTGTTATATGAACATCACCTCGACCCGTCCCGAGGTGCATATGGACGGAAAGGCGCTGGAGGGTTTCGATGTGATCGTGCCGCGCATCGGCGCCACCGTGACGTTTTACGGCATGGCCGTTGTGCGCCAGTTCGAGGCGATGGGGGTCTACAGCCTCAATTCAGCTGCTGCAATCGGTGCGGCGCGCGACAAGCTTTATGCGCACCAGTTGCTCGCGCGCTCCGGCATTGGCATGCCTGATACCGGTTTTGCGCGCTCGCCTAAAGCGACGGAAGAACTGATCAAGTTTGTCGGTGGCGCACCACTGGTCATCAAGCTGTTGGAAGGCACGCAGGGGCGCGGCGTTGTTCTGGCCGAGACCAAAAAGGCGGCTGAATCGGTGATTGGTGCGTTTCAGGGTTTGAAGGCTAATATCTTGGTGCAGGAATTCATCAAGGAAGCCGGCGGCGCGGACATCCGCTGTTTGGTGGTCGGCAACAAAGTGGTGGCCGCCATGAAGCGTCAGGCGGAAGAAGGTGAGTTTCGCTCCAACCTGCATCGCGGCGGCAAAGCGGCCAAAGTCCGGCTGACGAAAGAGGAACGCGCCACGGCTGTGAAGGCGGCACGGGTGATGGGGTTGGCGCTTGCGGGTGTCGATCTGTTGCGCGCGGATAGCGGGCCGAAAGTCTTGGAGGTCAATTCGTCGCCGGGGCTGGAAGGCATTGAGACCGCGACGGGCTTGGATATCGCGTCAATGGTGATTGACTACATCGAAAAACATGCGCGCCCGCCGAAAGTCTACCGGCCGCGCCGCCTGTAATTCGAGCCCAATTCCAATCCGGTCGTTCAGCCGAAATACGTAGGCCTGCCCTGTCGGCGTACCCACAGCCGCACAAGATGGCGCTTACGCTCAGCCTCGGGCCAATCTTCGAATGCGGTGCGGCGATGCCCCATGGTCCGATTGTTGACGATCTGAATTTGCCCAGGCTCGAACATAAACGAGCGCGCCATGTTTGGGCGTTCCATGATGTCACAAAGCGCCCGCACGGCGGCCTGGGTGTGAGCGTCCATGCCGCCCTCGGCCAACTTGTAGCCGTGCTGGATCAGACGGCGTGAGAACTGTACTTGCACACCATTGTCCGTGCGTTTGAACACAGGGCTCGATGATAGCGCCTCGTCGCCCGGCGCGTGCTCGTGTTGGCGGTCGAAATGGAAAGGCTGGGACAGACGCGCCACTGCATCCGGGTTCTCTTTCAGCAAAATATTGTAGGCAGTCTGGAAACTGACCACGCCGCTCTCGCCGCCGGTACGGCTTTTTTGCAGGCATAACAGCGCCACGAATTCGGGTGGCAGATTGAAGCTGTTGTCGGTGTGGAAATATTGGCCATCGCTGGTCTTCGATGAACGCACGCCGCTGCCGGCGATGTCTTCCTGGCCGGTGTCGGTCACGTCGTAGACCATCAAACCGTTCCATTTTTGCGCCACGGTTTGCCCCAGATGCGAGATCAACAGCCAGTAAATCTGCTTCGCCGTTTCCGTCGATAAGCGGTCCAACGGCAAGCGGTCGATGATGGCAAACCCGACACCGTCATCCAATTGCACGCGCACCCGGTCCATTACCGCCTCACATTGCGCCATGGGATAGTCCGATGGGCGCAGTGCCTCGGTCGGTAGTGGGTTGTGTTCCAAATCCGTCGCCACGGCTTCAATCTCGGCCAAGGCTGTCGCATCAAGCCGCACCAAACCATCCTCAGGCGTGGCTTTTTCCGCCGTCCAGACAGCCGGGCCTTCGATGGGTGTTTCAGCGATTGCAGCCATGATTGTTGCGTATCCCCTGGAAAAGAACTGCAGACATTTTAACGCGCGCCGGATCAATGGGAAGTCGCAAAATTATGATTATCGATAATCCATAAAAATAATAAGTTATCTCGAAAATTATATAGCGTGCTACAGTTTTATATAAATAAACTAAAAACCGTCACTTTTTGTACCTATCAGGCAGGAGGCCCCATGTTTCGTTCAACCCGTCCGTCGCGGTTCGCCGTGGCGATTATCTTTGTGATCGCGCTGGCGATAACTGCAATTTCCGATGCCAAGGCCAAGCTCAATGCCAAGGCTGACTTTCAGGTCGTACTGCTAGGCGTCGGCACGCCGGTGCCATTCATGCACCGCTTCGGCCCAGCCACGCTTGTCGTTGCCGGCGGCAAATACCTGTTGTTCGATGCTGGGCGCGGCGTCACCCAGCGGCTATGGCAAGACAAGATCCCGTTCGGGCGCATCGACCATCTGTTTTTGACCCACCTGCATTCTGATCACGTGGTCGGTATTCCCGATCTGCTGCTGACCGGCTGGTTGACGTCACCCTTTGCGCGGCGCAAGGGCAACTTCGTGGTGAGCGGCCCCGCGGGTACTGCCGACATGATGAAGTATCTCACCATGGCCTACGCGTGGGATATTGAAACCCGCATCAAGGACCAGGGACTGAAGCGCGCCGGCGTGACCTCCAAGGCCACGGACATCGGTCCCGGCGTGGTCTATGATCAAGACGGCGTTAAGGTCACGGCCATTGCCGTCAATCACGGCGAAAAGATCCAACCGGCGCTGGGTTACCGCATCGATTACGATGGCCGCTCGGTGGTGATTTCGGGCGACACCAAATATCACGAGCCCCTGGCTGCATTCGCCAAGGGCGCGGATTTGTTTGTCCATGCGGTTGCCGCCGCGAAGCCGGAACTGATCGCGTCGGCGAAGTTCTGGCAGGTGATTCTGGACCACCACACCTCGCCTGAGGACGTGGGCCGGATTTTTGATGCCGCCAAACCGAAGATGGCTGCCTTCTATCATCTGGTGACGCTGACCAACGGCAAGATCAAGCCGCCATCGGTGGCCGATTTGGTGAAGCGCACGCGTACCACCTACAAAGGCCCACTGACGCCCGGCGCCGACCGGCTGCGCTTCGAGATCGGCAAGGATGGCGTCAAGGTGATGAAGCCGGGTAAATAACTCTGGTAAATAACTTTGGCGTTAAGCCACTTGTCCGCAGGCGTGACCCGATGCCCAGGCCCACTGAAAATTAAAGCCGCCCAGGTGTCCGGTCACGTCGACGGCCTCGCCGATGAAATACAGCCCCGGCACGCTGTTGGCTTGCATGGTTTTTGATGACAGCTCGCGCGTATCGACGCCGCCCACCGTGACCTCCGCCGTGCGCAGGCCCTCCGTGCCGTTGGGTAACACGCGCCAGGCATTGATCTGATCGGCCAAGGCCCGCAGCGCCTTATCGGGCGTTTCCGCCAGTCGGGTATCGCAGTTGGCCCCGGCGGCGAGCATGGTTGCCAAGCGTTTCGGCAACACCTGCGCCAGCGCATTGGACACTTCCTTTTTCGGCTGCTCGCTCTTGGCGGCTTTCAGCCAATCGAAGGCATCGACGCCGGGCATCAGATCAATGGTGATTTCATCGCCACCGCGCCAGTACGATGAGATTTGCAAAATTGCCGGTCCGCTCAGCCCCCGGTGTGTGAACAGCAGCGCCTCGGTGAAACTGACACGCCCGAGCGTCACCGTGGCATCCACGGAGACACCCGCGAGGTCCTTGAGATCACCCAGCAACGCGGCATCGAAGGTTAGCGGGACCAGCCCGGGCCGGGTCTCGATGACGTTCAGTCCGAACTGTCGCGCCACATCGTAGCCGAACCCGCTGGCCCCCATTTTCGGGATCGACGGCCCGCCGGTGGCGATCACCAGGGCCTCGGCATCAAACGTGTTCCAATCGGTTTCGACGTGAAATCTATCGCCGTCTTTGGAGATGTGTCTGGCCTGGGTCGAGGTGCGGATTTGGACGCCATCGGCTTCAGCCAGCAGCATGTCGATGATCTGTGCTGCGGAGTCGTCGCAAAACAATTGACCGTGTTTTCGCTCATGATAGGCAATGCCGTAGGCCTCAACCAAATCGATGAAATCATACGGCGTATAGCGTTTCAGCGCTGAGACGCAAAAGTGTGGGTTGTCCGAGATGAAGTCGGCGGGCGAGGCATGCAGGTTGGTGAAGTTGGCGCGCCCGCCGCCCGAGATGCGAATTTTCCCGGCCACCTTGGCGGCACTTTCCAGCACCACCACGCGGCGTCCGCGCTTGTGTGCCTCGGCGGCGCACATCAACCCGGCCGCGCCGGCGCCGATAATCAGGACATCGCAATCTGGCATGGGCGAGGTATAGACGACTGACTGGTAACGGCCAAGCATGGGTGGTCAAGCAAGGGAAGCCAAGCCGCGCTCTTGCACCCCGAACGGCATTCTGGTTCCCTGGCGTGGGGAGGAACAAGACATGAGTAAGATTTTTACCGGTCCCGACGGCAAGCCGCGCTGTCATTGGTGCGGGGCAACGCCTGAGTATGTCGACTACCACGATAGCGAATGGGGCTTCCCGGTGGTTGACGATCAACGCTTGTTCGAGAAAATCTGCCTGGAGGGTTTTCAGTCGGGCCTGAGCTGGCGCACCATTTTGATGAAGCGCGAAAATTTCCGCAAAGCCTTCAAGGGCTTCGACTTCAACAAGGTCGCCAAGTTTACCGAAAAGGACGTCGAGCGCTTGGTTCAAGACGCCGGCATCATCCGCCACCGTGGCAAGATCGAGGCCACCATCAACAACGCCCAGCGCGCGCGTGAGATGACCCGAGAACACGGCTCGCTCGCCACGTTCTTCTGGAGTTACGAGCCCGACCCCAAAAGCCTCGGCAAACCGCAAACCGTCTCCACATCGCCCGAATCTGTGCAGCTATCGAAGGACTTGAAAAAACTGGGCTGGAAATTCGTCGGCCCCACTACGGTGTTCGCCTTCATGCAGGCCATGGGGCTAATCAACGATCATATCGCGGAATGCGTCACGCGGGCTCAGGTCGAGAAGGCGCGGAAGGGTTTCAAGCGGCCTTAGATATTTTTGCAGACCGGCCAGCAATCATTCCGTCATGGCCGGGTTTAATCCGGCCATCCACGTCTTTCCTGCCTACCGCGTCAGCGGCTTATATTTAATCCTATGCGGCTCGACCGCGTCGTCACCCAGGCGGCGTTTTTTGTCTTCTTCGTAGGCTTCGAAGTTACCCTCGAACCATTCGACGTGGCTGTCGCCCTCAAACGCCAGGATGTGGGTGGCTAGGCGGTCCAGGAACCAGCGATCGTGGCTGATGACCACGGCGCAGCCGGCGAAGTCGTCCAAGGCGTCTTCCAAGGCGCGCAAGGTATCAACGTCGAGATCGTTGGTCGGTTCATCCAACAGCAAGACGTTGGCGCCGGATTTCAGCATTTTCGCCAGGTGCACGCGGTTGCGTTCGCCGCCTGATAACTGGCCGACGGCTTTTTGTTGGTCGCCGCCCTTGAAGTTGAACTGCGCCACGTAGGCGCGCGACTGCATGGTCCGTTTGCCCAATTCGATCTCGTCATGGCCATCGGAGATTTCCGCCCAGACGTTCTTTTTATCGTCAAGCGAATCGCGCGATTGATCAATGTAGCCCAACTGCGCCGTATCGCCGATGCGGATGGAACCGCTATCGGGCTCTTCCTGGCCGGTAATCATCCGAAATAGCGTCGTCTTACCCGCGCCGTTCGGCCCGATGACCCCGACAATGCCGCCCGGCGGCAATTTGAAAGACAGATCTTCAATCAACAAATGATCACCGAAGCCTTTGGTCAGGCCCTGGGCCTCGATCACCAGGTCGCCCAGGCGAGGCGCGGGGGGGATAACAATCTGTGCCGAGCCCGGCGAACGGTCGGCGGATTTCGCCACCAGGTCGT
Source organism: Rhodospirillaceae bacterium (assembly GCA_018698795.1). Taxonomy (GTDB): domain Bacteria; phylum Pseudomonadota; class Alphaproteobacteria; order Rhodospirillales; family Casp-alpha2; genus TMED8. The sequence continues at coordinate 20,531 of JABIPG010000044.1, read as the reverse complement.
CATAGGCGGTGATCCGCGCCTTGGATTTGGCTTGCCGCGCACGAGGCGATTGCCTGATCCACTCGAGTTCTTGCTTGAGCGTGCGTTGGCGCGCCGATTCTTCGCGTTCTTCCTGGGACAGGCGCTTTTGCTTTTGCTCCAGCCAGGCCGAGTAATTACCCTCATAGGGAATACCGCGGGCACGATCGAGTTCCAAAATCCAGTTGGTGACGTTGTCGAGGAAGTAGCGATCGTGGGTCACCATCAACACGGTGCCGTCGTAGTCGCGCAAGTGCCGCTCAAGCCAGGCGACCGATTCCGCATCGAGATGGTTGGTCGGTTCATCGAGCAGCAGGACTTCGGGCTTTTGAAGCAGCAGGCGGCACAATGCGACGCGGCGGCGCTCGCCGCCCGAGAGCTTTTCGACGCCCGCATCGGCGGGCGGGCAGCGCAGCGCATCCATGGCGATCTCGATGGTGCGTTCCAGCTCCCAGCCGTCGACGGCGTCGATTTGTTCCTGCAGTTCGCCCTGTTCGGTCAACAGCGCGTTCATCTCGTCGTCGTCCATGGGTTCGGCGAATTTGTTGGAGATATCGTTGAAGCGATCCAGCATGTCCTTCACGCCGCCCAGGCCGTCGGTGACGTTCTCGCCGACCGTCTTGGTTGCGTCCAGTTGCGGTTCTTGCTCCAGGTAGCCGACACGCACGCCTTCCGCCGCCCAGGCTTCGCCACCCGAAGATTCTTCACGCCCCGCCATCATTTTCATCAATGTCGACTTACCGGCACCATTGACGCCCAAAACGCCGATTTTGGCATCGGGCAGAAACGACAGCGTCACGCCGTTCAGAATCTCTTTGCCACCAGGAAAGGTTTTGGAGAGGTCTTTCATCACGTAGGAGTACTGATAGCTGGCCATGAAACGGTCCTTCGAGAAATCGGTATTGGAAAAGCGCCCGGCAACGCGCGCGCCGGGACTTGTAGCGAAAACGCAGGCGTCGTGCAATCGGTCTGCGGTGATTTACCATGGGTGATTTAAGGCGGCGATTCACCAGGGGGATTTGCGGGGGCGATTTACGAGGCGATTTACGGGGGCGATTTAGAAGTCGACATCGCAATCCACTTTGGCCATAAACCGTCAACGAGCGAAAATGGTGGATTTAATATGACAAAGCCGAACTTCGACGAAAAAATTGACCGCATCGGAACCCACTCTGCGAAGTGGGACGCCTTGGAAACGCGGTATGGCCTAAGCCCCGATGACGGCATCTCCATGTGGGTCGCCGATATGGAGTTCAAGCCGCCCCAGTCGGTATTGGATGCGCTTGGTGGTATGGTCGATCACGGCGTGTTTGGATACTACGGCGATCAGACATCGTATCTCGAATCAATTACACGTTGGATGCAGAAGCGTCACAATTGGACCGTGGACCCGTCTTGGATTTTTACCACCCACGGCCTCGTCAACGGCACGGCGTTGTGCCTGCAAACCTACACGGAACCGGGTGATGGCGTGATTTTGTTCACGCCTGTCTATCATGTGTTCTCTCGGCTCATCGCAGACAACAACCGCCGCTTGGTCGAAAGCCCGCTGGTTGAGAGCGACGGCCGCTACGAAATGGATTTGGATGCGCTCGAGAGCCAGCTAACGGGTAGCGAGAAGATGGTGATTTTCTGCTCGCCGCACAATCCCGGTGGGCGGGTGTGGCGCACCCAAGAACTCAAAGCCGTCTGCGATTTTTGCATCAAGCACGATCTGATTTTGGTTTCCGACGAAATTCACCACGATCTTGTGTTCGATGGCAACCAGCACACGGTCATGTCTTTGGTGACGCCGGAAATCTCCAAGCACCTGATCATGATGACGGCGGCGACCAAGACCTTCAATATGGCGGGCGGGCATTCGGGCAATGTCATCATTGAAGACCCTGATTTGCGGGAAATGTTTTCAGCAACGATGAAGGCGATGGGAATGTCGCCCAATAGTTTTGGCGTCGTGATGACTGAAGCCGCCTACAATGGTGGAGAGCAATGGCTTGGTGAATTGATCCCGTATCTGGACGAAAACCGGCGAGTTTTTGACGCCGGCATCAATGCTATTCCGGGATTGCGTTCGATGGAGTTGGAGGCCACCTACCTGGCCTGGGTCGACTTTTCCGGGACGGGAATGACACCCGACGCCTTTACTGACCGGGTGCAAAAGACGGCACGCATCGCCACCAACTACGGCCCCACCTTCGGTGCCGGCGGAGACAATTTCCTGCGCTTCAATCTCGCTTGCCAAAAAGCCGTGGTGGAGGAAGCGCTCGCTCGCCTGACGGCGGCGTTTTCGGATAAGTAAAATCAGGTTCGATTAACCTGTGATGGGTTTGATTCGCGTCCGAAACGCGCTAAGGAGTCCGGTATGATTATCGATCCCTGGCAGCCCGAAGCTTTAATTATCATCGCCGCGATCTTTTTGCTGGCCGGAGCGGTGAAGGGTGTCGTCGGGCTTGGGCTGCCGACCGTGTCGCTGGCGCTGTTGACGCTGGTGTTTGGTCTTAAGGGCGCCATGGTGCTGATGATCGTACCGTCGTTCACGACCAATGTGTGGCAAGGTGTGTCCGGCGGCGCCTGCTTGGCTTTGCTGCGGCGGTTTTGGCTGTTGTTGACGCTAACCTGCGTCAGCATTTGGTTCGGCGCCAAGTTGTTGCATGTAATCGATACTAACCTGCTGTCTGCACTTTTGGGTGCGGTCACGTTCGGCTATGCGCTCTACGGATTGCTGACACCCAACATCCCCGACGTGACGGCCAAGGAAGGCTGGTTGTCGCCGGTGGTGGGGATGATCAACGGCGCCATTACAGGCGTCACGGGCTCGTCGGTGATGCCGGGCGTGCCGTATTTTCAGTCGCTCCATATGCCGCGCGACGAAATGATCCAGGCCATGGGGATATTGTTTTCAACGTCTGCGTTGGCGCTGGGCATCGCCATGGGGGCTGAGGGTTTATTGCCGTTGGATTTGGGGGCAGCGTCGCTAGCGGGTTTGGTGCCGGCGTTTGTTGGCATGTGGGGTGGGCTCTGGGTGCGTAGGCGGATTTCGCAAGCGGCGTTCAAGCGGGCGTTGTTTGTCAGCTTGTTGGTGCTGGGCGCCTATATCACCGTGCGTGCGGTTATGTGAAGTGGAGATAGTGCAAGGAAATGGCTCGACAACCTAAACGAACAGGCCTTGGTGCGATACCGCTCCATTCCCTGAAAACCGTGGTCCTCGACACCGAAACCACCGGGCTCGACACAGCCAAAGACCGGATCATCCAGGTCGGCGCGGTGGCCATGGACGGCGCCGTTGTGCAACCCGAAATGAGCTTCGAAAGTTATGTCAATCCAGGCATCGCGATATCGGAGTCGTCGATCGCTATTCACGGTATCCATGACGAAGACGTGGCCGAAGCCGAGCCCGCCGCCGCCGTCCTGCCGACACTCGATGCCTGGATGGGCGAGCGGGTGATTGTCGGGTTTTCCATTGGTTTCGATCTGGCTATCATCAAAGCTGAGTATGCGCGGGCCGGCCAAGATTGGAAGCCTCACCGCAGTCTGTGCGTTCGTCACCTGAGCGAAATTTTAGCGCCGAACCTGCCCAACCCATCACTGGAAGTCGTGGCCGATTGGCTTGGCGTCACGATCGAAGGCCGCCACCAAGCCATGGGCGATGCCGTGGCGACGGCGCAGGTTTTTGCGCGCATGATCCCGCTGCTGGCGGAAAAGAACATTCGCAATCTCGCCCAAGCGGAGCGCGCATGTTTAAGCCTGACGCCGCGCCTCGACGAAGAGGCCCGTGCCGGATGGCACGAAGTGGTTTCAGGTGAGCGGCTATCGGGATTGTCGCCCAACGATTTCGCCCGCATCGACAGTTTTCCGTTTCAGCACCGGGTGGTGGACGTGATGGCGTCGCCGCCACTGATGGTATCGCCGGATATCTTGGTCAATGAAGCGCTTAAGGTGATGGTCGAGAGCCGCGTGAGCTCCTTGTTCATACCGAGTGGCGCCAACGACCGCCCGGACCACGGCATCTTCACCGAGCGCGACGTGCTGCGTATGCTGGAACGTGATGGCGCCGGCGCTTTGAACCTGCCCGTCGGCGGTTTCGCTCAACGGCCGCTTGTGACAATAGACGTCAACGAGTTTTTGTATCGCGCCATCTCCTTGATGACCACACATGGGTTTCGCCATCTCGGCGTTGTTGATGAGACGAACCAACTGGTCGGTGCGCTCTCGGCACGTGATTTGTTGAAGCAGCGTTCCCACGACGCCGTAAACTTGGGCGAAAACATCGATCATGCTGAAAACGCCTCACATCTTGGTCGGGTATGGTCGGACCTGACCCGCACCGTCGTTGGGCTTTCCGGTGAAGACATTGATGCCCGGTTGATTGCATCGGTGATATCGCGGGAATTGCGCGCACTGACGCGTAGGGCCTGTGAATTGGCCGAGCAAGACATGGAACGAGAAGGTTTGGGTGGCCCGCCTGTACCTTACGCCATGATGGTTTTGGGCTCCGGTGGGCGCGGCGAGAGCTTGCTTTCCATGGACCAGGACAATGCCATCGTCTTCGAGAGCGGCGCGCCGGAAGGCGAGGAAGATAGATGGTTTGCCGAATTGGGGCGGCGTGTCGCCGACACCCTCGATAGCGCCGGCGTCCAATACTGTCAGGGCGGCGTGATGGCGCGGAACCCTGAATGGCGCATGGACTTGGTGCATTGGCGCGAAACTGTCGGACAATGGATCCGGCGCTCGAACCCCGACGATGTCATGAGCTGCGATATCTTTTTCGATTCCCGGGTTGTGCACGGCGATACAGACTTGGGAGACCGGTTGCGCGGTGAGGCGATGGAAATGGCGGCCGGCGTGGTGCCGTTTTTACAAGCGTTGCGCGGCAACGCGTGCGATGTCGCTTCGGCAATCGGTATGTTTGGGCGGTTTCGGCTCGTCGATGGGCGGTTGGATGCAAAACGGCTCGGCTTGATGCCGATCTTTTCGGCGGCACGGATCTTGGCGATTGAGCATGGTGTGCCGGAGCGCTCCACCCCGGCGCGCTTGCTCGCGGCGCGGACGCAAGAGAATGAAAAGGCCATCGACAACCTGACCGAGGCGCACCACATCTTGCTCGAGGAGATCCTCTCTCAGCAACTGCGCGATGTTGCCCGTGGGTTGCCCCATGGCAACAAAATTGCGCCAAGCGAGATGGACGAGCCACGCCGCCAGCGCCTGCGATGGGCGTTGGAACACGTGGACGGCGTCAATAACGTGCTTGGTGTGCCGGTTATCGGCTAAACGTCGGCTTTGGCCGCCCCGTCTTTGGTAGCCCCGTCGACATCTCCATCAATTGTGCGCTCGATAGCCAAATCGGAAGCCAGGATATCGGTTCGTGTTTTCTCGGCTTGAAAACACTTTTTGAACACGCGGCTGATCTCAATCCACGAGTAGCGGACGGAATTTTCGACGAATTCGCGATCACGGGCCTTTAACGGCTCGGCGATGGGCGCCCATCGGATAATCGATTGCGGAGACAACACAAAGAAATCATCCAAGCTGATGGGCTGCGCCCAGTTGGTAAAAGCGACCCGTTGCTTGAACTTCGATTGTGCCTCCGCCGGGTCGAATTCATCGACACTGTGGTCTAAGTTTTCGTTTAGAGCTCGAGTGAACATGTGATCGGCCAAGGCACGACGGGTTTTATCCGTGAACCGAGGGTCCGCCAACGCACGCGACGTCACGAAGATGCTCAGGTCCGAAAGGCAGGCGGCAAAGTGATGCATCTTGGCGATGTTGACGGAGTGAATGATGTTCGGGTCTCGAAACATCTCGGGGAAACGGGTTCCCATGCGCGCCTTAGTGTATCCGTACATTGTCTTTTGCGCGATGAAGGCGGCGCGGCTGGCGGTGAATTCACTCAAGCTATCGAGCGAATCGACGGTTTTTGATTTACGCCTTTTGAAAATAGTAGCGAACGCATTTGCAATCGCCTCAAGCCGGATCAGTGTGTTTCTCATAAAGTAACCAAGGATTCATTAAGTAGTTAAAAACAATACTTTATTCAGGCGCAAGTGCTGAGATTAAAACGATTTGAGAGCATGATTTTATGCATGAGTGTTGCGCCGATTCACGAATTGTACTAGACATTTAGCAAAATAAGACACGAGAAGGTACAACTTCTCATTAATAAAAGAGAAGGTACACCTTCTCGTCATATTAGTCGGATCACAGAGACGGGGCTCTTTACAATGTCTGATGCAACTGAGAATACAAGACAACGCCACTGGTCGAGGACGCGCAATTTAACGTTTCTCGTGCTGGCCATCTGGTTCGTTTTTGCTTTCGTTGTGCCTTGGAACGCCCAAGCACTGAACGCATATTCCTTCCTTGGATTTCCTCTTGGGTACTATTTCCCTGTTCAAGGGTCGTTGATCATCTTCGTGTTGTTGATCTTCTTCCAAAATTGGAAGCAAGACCAAATCGACGACGAAGCTGGCATGTCCGATAAGAATTAACGGGAGGCAAATTCAATGATTAAAGGATCGTTTATCGACAACTTGGGCCGCGTGTACGGGATGTATACTGGCGGTTTCCTAGTGTTCGTAATTTTAATGGCCATCCTCGAACAGATGGGCGTATCGGCGAATGTCATCGGCATTTTGTTCGTCGCATTCACCATCGTCATCTACGCAGCCATTGGTTGGCTGTCGAGGACCATGCAAGTCGATGCCTATTACGTGGCTGGCCGCGAAGTGCCAGCTGTCTATAACGGCATGGCGACGGCGGCGGACTGGATGTCCGGTGCTTCATTCGTGGCACTTGCTGGCGGCATCTACTTCGGTGGGTACGGCTATCTTGGCTTTATCGTCGGCTGGACCGGCGGTTACGTCTTGGTGAATTCCTTGATGGCGCCGTATTTGCGGAAGTTTGGTTGCTACACGGTGCCCGATTTCATCGGTACCCGTTACGGCGGCAACTTGGCTCGGTTTTGTGCCGTTATCGTTCTGGTGGTTGCGTCCTTCACGTATGTGACGGCGCAGATCAACGCCACGGGTACGATCGCAGCGCGCGCGCTGCACATTCCATTTGAGTTTGGTGTGTGGATTGGCCTCTTGGGCATTCTGTTGTGTTCGATGCTCGGCGGTATGCGGGCGGTGACCTGGACCCAGGTGGCCCAGTACATCGTTTTGATCATCGCCTACGTTGTGCCGGTGATCTGGATGTCCAACAAGCAGGGCTTCGGTCTCATTCCGCACTTCAGCTACGGTGACGCAGTGATGCGAATTCAAGAGCTAGAAGCTTCCATTGGTCTTAGCGCCGCCGCCGGTAAAGCGGCATTCGGTGGTGTTAAGGTTTTGACCGTCCCGCATTTCGATCCGAAAGGCTGGGAGGACAGTTGGAAGTTCGTCACGTTGGCTGCCTGTATGATGATGGGCACGGCATCGCTGCCGCACATCCTGATGCGTTACTTCACGACACCTTCCGTTCGTGATGCGCGCCGTTCGGTTGCGTTCTCGTTGTTCTTCATCTTCCTGCTGTACTTCACGGCGCCGGCTTTGGCGACCTTGACCAAGTTGCAGCTTCTGGACCCGAACCTGCCGACGGCTATCATCGGCAAGCCTTTCGCGGAAGTCATGCAATTGGCTTGGGTGCAGAATTGGACCGATGTGAAGATGCTGTTCCTGAAGGATTTCAACGGTGACGGCATCCTGCAATTGAACGAGTTCTTCATGCGCTCGGGCATCGTCGTGTTGGCGACGCCGGAAATCGCTGGCCTGCCTTACGTCATCTCCGGCCTGGTTGCCGCTGGTGGCATGGCCGCCGCTATGTCGACGGCGGACGGTTTGCTGCTCGCCATCGCCAACGCGCTCAGCCACGATCTGTACTACAAGATCATCGATCCGAACGCCGATACCAAGCACCGCTTGATCGTCGCCCGGGTATTGCTGATCGTTATCGGTGCGGCAGGTGCATTGGTCGCCAGTATGAAGCTAACCAGTATTCTGGGGGCTGTGGCATGGGCGTTTGACTTCGCCATGTCAGGGCTGTTCTTCCCGCTTGTGCTGGGGGTTTGGTGGAAACGCGCCAATTCCCAGGGCGCTGTTGCCGGCATGATTGTCGGGTTCGGTGTCGGGACCGCGTATCTCTATATGGTCCGTTGGGGCGGCATGGAGCCGTGGATGTATATCGATCATCTGCGCTTCGGTCTCATCGGCGCCGGCGCGAGCTTGGTTGCTATGATTGTGGTCTCTCTTGCTACTGAGGAACCCAGCGAAGAAATCCAGAATATGGTCGACGAGGTCCGTGTTCCTTCCGGAGAAGAAATTCTCAGCAAAGATCACTGATTTCGAACCATACGAACTTGAAAGGGGGCGGTTTTCCGCCCCCTTTTTTCTTGGGCCCGCGTTGACTCCGCCGAATTGAACCCGCTGAATTGAACCCGGCAGCGTGGTCCATTGATTTATTCCACTGCGGCTGCCATAAAATTATCCGAATAAATGATGAGCGAGAACCGTTTCCATGGAAGAATCAATATCAGCATTACCGTTCTGGATCATCGTCGTCGACTATGCGCTGGGTATGATTATGTGGACGCTCATCGGTCGCTCGGCGATGAATTTCTTTTTACCCGAAGATAGTCCGTTTTTCTTCATGCGGTTTTTTGTGCGGGTAACGGACCCTGTTCTTAAGGCGTTTCGGATCATCACCCCAAGCTTTCTGATCCCTATTTTCGTTCCGCTGTACGTAGCGTGGTTCTTTTACATGACCCGGTTTTACCTTATTCCGGGCCTGCTCGGATATTCAGTCATGGGTATGCTTTCGTTTCCGCTGGAAGGCGATATCGCCCGCGGCCTATATCAAATGAGCAAATAGCCGTGCGCGGAGTACAGAATTTCCGAGGGCTATCGACACATTAGATTTCGGACGACACCATGTCTTGGCTGACGAATTTGATTGAGCTTTTGTTCGGAAAGCCCCCGCAGAGAAAGCGGAAAGCCACCGAGCCTGAGAAAGATACCGTCGCGACGCCAATTGAGGACCTAGAGCCAAAGGGCGCTCCGGGCAATAAGCCGTATGGTGACGTGGCCGCATCGGCCCAGCTGGGTCACGCAAAAACCGAAGCCCGCACACCGGCGCCGTCCAGCGCTATCGTCGAGGCCGCCGGCGCTTTCTCGCCGGAAGTTGTCATCTTAGTGCCGGAATTCAAAAACGACCGCGAAGCCGGATTTACCAACCGCGTGCTGGAAACTTTGAGGGCAGCGAGAATGCTGAATGTTCGTTCGGTAGAACGAGGTATCAGCTCGCCGGGTGACAGACCGAACGTGGCGAAGCTGGCGCTATTTTATGCCGAAGCGAGAGCCGCGCTGCACGAGCAATCCGCCGATGTTTTGCTTTATGGAGAGGTTCTGCGAAACGGTCTGCGCATGCGAATGGTGTCGGCGGTGCCTTCGGGCGAAGCGCGGATGGGTGATTTCGGCATCGGCGATGCGCTGATGGTGCCGCACAACTTCGGATCGGAACTGGCCAACCTTGTATACGCGGGTGTGTTGGCGGCGGCGCTGCCGGCGAAGCCCGATCATCACGACGCACTGACCCCCTATCTCGTTGGCGCGGCCGAGCAGAGCATGAAGTTGCTGGAAACATTGCCCGACAGTGTCGACCCTGAACAAATTGGTTCCATATTCACCTACCTTGGCGTCGTTTGCGGGGCGAAATGGCGTTTACACAAAATGTCCACTAGTCTAGTCGCCACTGTTGCATCCTTTGAGAAAGCATCGAACGAAGGTCCAAGCGAGCTTGCTCCCTTGGCCATGGCTGAGTTGAAAATCCGGCTGGGCATTGCCTTGCAGGAGTTGGCTTCCGTGAACAACGATGCAGATATGTTCGAAGAATCCCTGGACGCCTATGAGACCGTGACCAGCGCCCTGGACCCGAGCAAAAACCCACGCGAATGGGGGCTGGCCTATATGTGTCTCGGCAATGCCTTTCTATCGCGCGGGAAGACCGAACTGTCGGTCGATGACTGCGACCGCGCTAATGCCGCTTTCGATGCATCTATGAAGGTGTTCACCAAGGAAAAAGACAAACCGCGCTGGCTTGATGCGATGACCGCAAAGGGAGCGGCATTGATGACGGCCGGCGCCATTCACACCGGTACCAAGGAATTGGAAGCGGCAACGGATGTCCTTCGCGAAGTGCTGAAAGAGCGAGACCGGAGGACGCAGCCATTGCCATGGGCGCAAGCATCGAACGGTTTGGGATCGGCTGCTTTCGCTTTGGCAAAGCGAACCCAAAATAGAACCCAATTGGATGAGGCGATCGCTTGTTTCGATGGGGCGATCTCGATTTACGAAAGTTTGAACCAGACCGTGGCAATCGGGATTGTGAGAAAGAACCAACAGCGGGCCTATCGGTTGCGTGAAACCATTGGAAACTAGGGCCCGTTGCATTGCGTGGCGGCTCGGGGGAAAATGATGGTTGTCGGGTGCCTCGAATTGCGAAGTGCCCATTCGGAGGACTTCTTATCATGCCGCGTTCGGCAAATGCCGATGAAGAGACCGATGCTCCTGTAACGATTGCTGAGCAAAAACACCGCCGTCCATCGTCGACCTTGATTTTACTTGCCGTTGTCCTGATCGTCGGTGCTTATTTTGGCTACCAGGAATTTCGCGAGCGCTTGTTGTTCTTGCATGAAGAAGATGCCCGCATCCGTGCTGACATGGTGACCGTGTCCAGCCGCGTGGCCGGTTGGGTAACAAAAGTCACTGCCACGGAAGGGCAATCGGTCGACACGGCGACGACACTGGTGGTCATGGATCATCGGGAAGCCGAACTGTTGATTGATGAAATGACAGCTCAGCTGGAAGCCGTTGGGGCGGATAAGGTTCGGTTGCGCGCCGAAAAAGAACTGGTGCGGAACCGGACCGAAAGTCATTTGCTGTCTGTGCGTTCGGCCCTGACGGCGGCTCGCGTAACCGTATCGAGCCTCAAGCCGCAACTTGACCTGACCCGGCGTGACTTGGAGCGAAACCGCCGACTGTTCGAGCAGAAAGTCGCCTCCCGGCGCCAATTGGACCAATCGGAAACCCAGTTGCAGCGTATCGAACGCGAACATCGGATCGCCGTTGCCAATTTGCACGGCGCGGAAGCGCAAGTGAAGGAGGCCGAGGCTGAGCGTGCCCGGCTGCAGGTTTTGGCCGGAGAATTGGCCGTCTTGGGAAAACGCGAAGCTGAAATCGGCGCGAAGATCCGCCGCCAGCAATTGGATTTGGAAGACCGGACCATCAAAAGCCCGCTCAAGGGTGTTGTCGATAGGCGCTTTATTGAGATCGGGGAGTACGTCACACCCGGCCAGCGCCTCATGCTTGTGCATGACCCGAGCGCTGTCTGGATTGAGGCCAACATCAAGGAAACCGAGGTGCGGCGACTGGTGATTGGGCAAAGCGTCGCGGTGACGGTGGACGCCTACCCCGACGAGACGTTCGAAGGCCGCCTTGAGCGGATAGGCAATACCGCCACGAGTGCCTTCGCTCTGCTGCCAAGCCCGAACCCGAGTGGCAATTTTACAAAAATTACACAGCGACTGCCGATCCGGATCGCCATTGAGCAGCGAGACGGGCGCTTGCGCCCCGGCATGATGGTCCAGATCAAGATCGATACCGGCGACGCCGACAATAAAACCAAAGGTGCTCCTACGGGTGGTTAACCCGAACCCCGCCATCGAGGCGCAATTTCAGCGCTACGGCCCTGCCTATCGCTGGTTTGTCACCGTGGGCGGGCTTATGGGGTCCATGTCCATGGTGTTGTCGGCGACCATGGTCAATGTGGCGATCCCGAGCATCATGGGCGCGTTCGGCGTCGGGCAAGATTTGGCACAATGGGCTGCAACGGCTTTCCTCACCACCATGGTTGCCAGCCAATTGCTGAATGCCTGGATGGTGCAGGCCTTCGGCCAACGTTCGACCTATTGTTTTGCGCTGGCGTTTTTCTGTTTCGGCGCCGTGATTTGCGCGTCGGCATCGAATATCGAGATGCTTATCGCCGGGCGCATCATGCAAGGGTTTTCCGCTGGCTTGATCCAGCCTTTGGTGTTGGCCACGGTGGTGGCCGTATTTCCACCTGATCGCAGGGGGATGGCCGTGGGTGTTTACGGCATGGGGGTGACGTTGGCGCCCAGTTTCGGACCGTTTATCGGCGGGCTGGCCATCGATGCCCTGAGCTGGCGCGATATATTCATCGTGCCGTTGCCGCTGGTGGGGCTGGCCTTCCTGATGGGGTTGGCCTTCATGCCGTCGAAGAAATTTTCCTGGCGGCTACCGCCGTTCAACTGGTCGGGTTTTATACTCGTCGGCCTTGCCCTGTTGTGCGTCATGAGCGCCATCGGTAACGGCCAGCGATGGGGTTGGTCGTCGGATCGGACGCTGTTGATTTTCGCGGTCGGCGGCGTATCGGCATTGGTTTTCGTCTACACCCAACTGCATGCCAAGAACCCGTTGCTGGATGTCAGCGTGTTCAGGGACTTACGGTTTACATCCGCCATGTTTATCGCTTTTGCTTTCGGTGCGGGCAATTTCGCCACCAATTACGCCATTCCGGTGTTCGTGCAAACGGTGCAGGGGTTCACGCCGACGCAAGCGGGTTTGGTGCTGATCCCGGCCGGGATGGTTTTGGTGACGCTGATCCCGTTGTCGGGCCGGTTGGCGGATTCCGTACCGTCGCATTTTCCAATCATGCTGGGCTGCGTGGTTTTTTCCGCGGCGGCTTTTTTGTTGTCGGGTGCGGACGTCAACACGCCCTATTGGACCATCGCCATTTTCGCCATGCTGAGCCGCAGCGCCATCGGCATTGTCATGCCCAATATGGGAAAGGTGGCGATGAGTTCCGTGCCGGCGGACAAACTCAATCAAGGTGCGGGCACGTACAATTTTATCCGTCAGATGGGCGGCGCATTCGGTGTCAACTTAACGGCTGTGTCCATTGAAATGCAGACGGCGCGCCACGCGGATCTGTTGACGGCAACGCAAACCTCCGACAACACCGAAAGCCTGCAAGTGCTTGAGCGCATTGGCGAGCTGTTGTCATCGGGCGGGATTCCCGATGCCATGCTCAGCCATGGCGCTCTCGACTACCTGGGCGCGGTCATCTACGCCCAGGCGCGCACGTTCGGTTTTCAGGACTCGTTCTTCCTGATCTGTTTCGCTTTCGCGATCGCGTTTGTTCCGGCCTGGTTTCTGGGCCGGGCGGGGTGCAAAGCTTAGCGATACATTCGAACAAGTTTAGCGATCAGCAGCATCGTCGGCAGCAAATGCCAGAAAACATCGAAGATATCCAACGGCCGGCTAAGCGTGCCGGCGCGCAGCATTTTGTACTTTTCCCAAAGATGCGGCTCGGGCGTAAACGGCGCCAGCGCCATCAGCACGGCCACGACGACGAGAATCGATATGGGTAGCTTATCCAACCATTCCATTTGTGTTTATACCTTTACGACGCTTGAGCTTGCGGCTCATCGGCGGGGCGTTCTTTTTCCACCTGTTGTGCCGGTTCCGGCTCGGCCTGCGGTTTAGGTTCAAGCGCCTGGCTCGGCATGGCCATGACTTTCGGTGTATCGGCGGCGCGGCCTGCCGGGTCCGTGAACCGGTCGTTCAGGCGCTGGAACTGTAGCGCAGCTTCGGTGCGGATGTCCTGTAGGCGGTTGCGGGCGCGCTTGCCCCAACCGACCGGATTGGTGCGGAACACGTTGCGGAAAAACCGGGTGTTTTTCTCAAACGCCGTTTTGAGGTTGAGCCCGAACTGGCCGACCTCGGTCGGCAGGCGCTTGGCGACCGTCTTGGCGGCAAGAGCTCGCACCCAGAAATGCCCAAACAGGAAAACCACACCTAGTCCGATGGCCGATAGCCCCAGCGTCACCGGGTCATCCGTCCATGAAAGAAGCTGCTCAAGTGTGAACAATTCCGTCCGTGCCAAAAGCACTCCAGCGCCGGCCAGCGCGCCGAAGATCAGCGCATCGCCAAGCAAAATCCCTCTGCGCCAACGTCCCAGCGCCGCTTCGAGGGCGGGCAGGATTTCGCGTTCGATCTCATTGGCTGTGCCTTCCAACACGCTGACGATGCGGTAATCGCGTTCGATCTCCACGTCTTCGATACGGCCGTAAATTTCCGCCAGGTCTTTATCGCGTTTGGCGCTTAGCCGTTCTTTGATCGTGTTGTTGTCGATGTTGGCAGCACTTTCCGAGAAGATGGTGTAGAACCGTCCCGCCGTCAGTCCGGCCTGCGCAACGCCGCGCTGCCACGCGGAAACCACGTCTTCGGGGTTGTCTTCTTTCGCCGTGGTGTCGATCTGGTTGAGGATGTAGAGAAACTTCGATGCATCGGGCCGGTTGACGGTTTCTTCGACCAAGTGCTTCAAGGTGTCTTGCATGGTGCCGGGCTCGGGATGGCGGGCGTCGAACATGACCAACACCAAGTCGGACAAATCGATGATGTGGTCGGTGACGCGTAGCGTCGAGCGCCGTTGGTCGTCGGCATCGAAACCGGGAGAATCGACCAAGATTTTGCCTTTGATTTTCTCGTTGCCGCAGGTCTTTAAATGCAAGAACGATCCGATCAGTTTGCCTTCGCCGGCGGCGACGTCTTCGATTTTCTCACTCATGCGGTAAAATGGGAACCTTGGGTCAGCATCGAGTGCCATGCCGGGAAGCACACGCGAATGGTCGGAGGGCCCGTAGCAAATAACCGTGAACATATCGTCCACAGCCTGATTGCCGGTCGCTTGCAGGCTTTCGCCCAGGTAGTCGTTGATGAACGTCGACTTGCCCGACGAATAGGTGCCAAGGACGCTGATCAGCGGCCACCAAGGCACACGCGTCGTCAGCGAATCATTGTTGGCCAGCAAACCCAATCCCATGAGGATTTTGTCCAACTTCGAAAACGTCGGCAACAACTCCACCATGGACTGGCTCTCGACCTCCAGGTGGCTGGCCAAGGTTTTCAACTGCGAAGGCAATCGGGCGGCGTTTGGGTTTGCGTTCATTAAGTTTCTCCTCGTTGGCGATATCCCGGACGGGACCCCGCGTCATTCATTGCCGTTACGCATGTTCAGCCGGAAAGATACCCTAGAAATCGCCTTCCTTAGCGCGCTTCAAGACATCGAGCATGATCATTTTGACCTTCAAGGCTTCCGAGCGGAGAGGCTCGGGAAGCGGCATGCCGCCGTGGATCATCATGTCCATGTTGAGGGTATAAATCCAAAACCGGCCGGGCTGTTTCTTGTCTTCGACGACGCTGATTCGGCACGGAAGATAGGCCGAATAGGCATCGGAGAAATCCATCATCTGAAAAGCGGTCAGCGGATTGCAGAACATGTAAATTTTGGCGATACGCTGTTCTTCGCCGGTCATGGCCGCAACTTGCTTCCAGAGCGGCAACTCACCGACGTTCTTGATGTTGTGCTCGTTAGCGACGACTTTGATGGTCTGATCAATGTCTTCGAAGCTCTGGTCCTCGTTGGCCAAAACTTTCCAAACCGTCGCTTCCGCCGGGTTGCCGGTTTCGATCAACTTCGAGACCATTTCGCTATAGGTGGCGACGGCGTCGTCGTCGAATTTATCGAATGCGGCGAGCATGGGCGAGAGCTTCGCGTAGGCGCCGATGCCAACAATGACCGTGACAATGCCGATCAGTGAAAGAATGTTCCGTACCAAGTTCATGAGTAACCTCCTCGTTGCGTTCCCGGTTTAGTTTGATGTCCCGGCGACGCGTGCGGAAAGCATGCGCTTCTCCAGGTATTGGGCTTTGTCTTGGTCGATGGCTTGCAAGATGTTCGCGACCCGCTGGGCGCACAGCGGCGCCGGCCCCTGGATCATGCGCAGCCCAGCCTCCAGATAAAGCCCGGCCGCATCATCGACCTTGCCTTGTCCAAAGTGAATGTTTGCCAGTTCTCCAGGCAAATCCGGAATGTCGGGATTGTCTTTGATCAGGCGCTCATAAGCTTTCGTCGCGCCGGTCAAGTCACCTTCCCAATACTGTTTTCGGGCTGCCGCCCACTCAGCGATGATTTTTTCGCCCGGCGGTGTCAGAGCCGTGGCTGCGCAATCGCCATTCAGCAATGCTGTCGCCATGGGGCGAGACGCGGGCGCCGGGGCGCGCGTGGGCGGTTCCGAGAATTTGGGCTCAACGGTTGGTTGCTCGAGCGGCGCAGCAGGCTTTTCGGCGATTTTTGACGCCAGTTCAGGCTCAGGTTTTGGCGTATTTCTTGGTGTGGGTTCTGGTGTGGGTTCGGGCGGGGTGGTTTTTTGCGTCGCCATTGCATCTTCAGCGCTGTCGGCTAGTGATGCTGCCCACTCGACGGCGAAGCCGTATCCCATGGCCTCGGCAAATCGCGCCAATCGGCTGCCGACTTCGTGGTGGAAGATCACAACAAAAACCAGCGCACCAATGGCGCAAGCCGTAATCAGGTGATTGAGTATCCATCGAAGTGCCATCAGAAAACCCTTTCGCGGCGTCTATGCGGAGGCGCCAAAGACTTCTTGCGCCAATGCCGACAACTCGGACGCGGCCTTGCCCGAAGGCTCCAGTTCGAACACCGCCAAGCCTTCGCTGAACGACCGCCTGAACGCGATGCGCTGCGACAGGCGCGAGTCCAAGAGGTTGAGGCCGGGGATTGAACCGAGAGCCTCGGCGGCCTCTTCGTTTTCGCGAGACCCGGGGTGTGTGTCGGCGCGGCTGATGAAAGCGTAGAGAGCCGGACTTTTCTTGCCCTTGGTGGCATCGGCGACGATCTCCAAAAACCGCTGTGTCGACCAGACGTCGGCCTGGCTTGGTGCGACGGGGATCAACACACGGTCGGCACGCCTAAGCGCGGCGCGCATGGCCGGTGTATCCCACATGCCGACATCGACAAGAATGGGCCCGGATTTTCGGGTCGGCAACTTGGCGCGTACATCGAGGCGCGGCTCGAACTCTTCTTCGTTGCGCACGTCGATAGCGTCGCGCAGTGTCGCCTGGGGGTCGAGATCGCACACGGCGCCATCGCCTTTATGATGGGCATGCCAGAGCGCCAGGTTGAACACCGTTGTGCTCTTGCCAGTGCCGCCCTTCAAGTTGCCGACAACGACGATCATTTTGCTGCCCCGGGCTTGGTTTGGTTGCGGACAGGATTACCAATTGGATTGCCCATTGGATTTCCGGGCGCGCGGTGCTGGCGCATGGGCATCACGGGCATCACGGGCATCTTGGGCGGTTTGGCTTTTTTGTAGTCTTTCGGGATCTGGAACCATTCGGCTTTCGACTCGGTTGTGCGAATGTTGCGGTAACGGTACATGGCGCCGTTGGGTTGCCTCTCACTGGTGGCCATGCCGAGTTTCTTGTCGAACTCAAAGCCACCCTCTCCGGCTTGTCCGTTGGGCAGTAGGTAGGCGGTGATCCAGCGTTCCACATCGCGGCCCATGGATTTGGTTTCAGCGACCTTGGTTGCAGTGGCGACGCGCCCGTCGGAAAATTCCTGGCGCAGGCTCATTTTGCGTTTTGAATCCCACCATACCTTGACGCTGATCGGTGAGCGTTGCGGGACGATCCGCCAAGTCTCGACCGTGTCATCGCCAAATTTTTCGGTGCCGAGCTTATTACATTTGACGTTCGCGGCGTTTGTGCAGGGCGTTTGTGCACGGAAACCCGGTAACAAATCTTGGGCGCCGCCCTTGCGGGTCATGTAGGTCATTTGATCCGGAAACAGCATGGTCACCGTGTCGGCTTTGCCGTCGACGATTTGTATGATTTTTTTGGGGCCGTGGCGAAACTCGAAGCGCAATTTGTCTCCGGCGACATAGACTTGCCCCATCTGTCCACCACCCCAAGCGCGGGTCTGGGTGAAGTCCGCAGTGAAGGCGGGCGTTTCAGCGGTTGCGTGTTGGCTGCCGAGCGGCAGTAAAATCAATGCCGCGAAGGCAATTTTGTGGATGTCCATGTTCCTGCTTACTCCATTGTTCCAGGGCGATTGATCAAGCGCCATTCTGCAAAGGCTATTGTGCAAGGGGAGGTGCCGCCCGAAGCCGAGCGGCACCTATCCTCGAAGGTCTTACTTGGTTGCCGGGTTGGCTTTCTGCCCCGGCTGTGCCGGAGCTGCAGGATACCCAGCTGGCGGGCGCGGCGGAGCATAGCCGTATGCTGGCGGTGCGCCGTAACCATATGGTGCGCCATAACCGCGAGGTGCGCCGCCGCCGTACGGAGCGCCATATCCACCAGGTGCGCCATAGCCGTACGGTGCGCCGTAACCACCACCGTAGGGATAACCGCCACGGCCACGACCGTAACCGTCACCGCTGCCGCGGCCGCTGAAGTTCATGCTGAAGTCGCCGTTGCCCATGCCGTTGCCGTTGAACGGGCCCCAGCTGTTCCACGGGCTGCCCCAGCTGTTCCACGGGCCGCCACCCCAACCGGGACCACCCCAGCCAGGACCGCCCCATTGGGCATTAGCAGGGCTCGTCGCGAGGGCGGCGACGCCCAAAACACCGGCAATAGCCGCCACTTTCAAGAATCGGTTCATTGCTCGTCTCCTTGGTTTTTCCCTCTCCTTTGGGGGTTACATCGGGGCGAGGGGAAGCCCGATGGAATCTGGATCGATTGATCCAAAGTTGAAAAATTCGAAATCATCGCCAACCTCCCGGAAAACCACCCCATCCACTGGACCGGAAAAGGCTGTCACGGAGAATGGGATCCCCACCCAGATAGGGGCTCGGGAAACCCCCAGGGTAGGAATTGGGGTAGGGGTAAGGTTGGCGATAGCCATAAGCCGGTCCCCGATACGTGGGGTATGGAGGCCGGAGATCGTTAGGATAGGCGCGGTTCGGAACGCTAAAGCCGTAAGGCGCGGGTTGCGACGGCTGCACCGCTTGGGGCAGAGCGGCCCCTGCTGGTGGCGGAAAAGCCGGACCTGGGCCAGATCTCGGCGCCGCGAATTTCGGGGCCTGAATCTGTCCCCGCGTTGGGCCCGCTTGGCGTTCGGCAGGAGCATATTGATGGTTGGGCGTGGTCTGCTGCGACGGCGCGCGCCAGGGATTGTCGGTCGCCAGTTCGGTCGCCAGTTCGGTCCCCAGGGCTGTGGTGCTTGGCAAGCCAAGTGCCACAAGAACCGCCAAATTGAACCCGAAGCGAATCATCGCATTCCCCCAGGGAACCAGTTCGGCTGAGCGCCATAAGGCATGCTATACCCGGGGGGTGTGCCATACCCGGGAGGCGTTCCATACCCGGGCGTCGGATAGCGGTATTGCTGGCCGGATGGTTGGTTCCATTGCGGGAACCATTGTTGGCCCCGTTGTTGGCTCCATTGTTGGACAGGCTGCCCATAAGAGTTAAAGGGGCTGAATGCCTGATAGGGATTTGCGGTCGGCCCGGTCGGCCCGGCCGGCCCGGCCGGCTCGATCTCTGCACCGGGTGGGGTTGGCGGAAACCTTGTGTCCGTTGATTGAGACGGAACGGGCGCTGGAGGGGGCGTTTGCTCAGCCACGGACGGTGGGTTCTGTGGTTCCAGTGGCGGAAACTGGCCCGCGCCCATCGGAGCTGGTGTCGGCGTCGTCTCTTGCGGCGCTCGGATCACCTGTGGCGGTGCAATGCCGGGAGCGTAGCCCAAGGGTGGCAGCGTGCCGATTTGTCCGGCATCGGCATGGCCTTGGGTGCGACCGAAGATGATCGATTGGTAGGGACCAATCGGCGGGTCGGGCATGATCGCGCCGCGCTCAGCCGCGCGGCCAGTAGAGGTCGCTGCTATGCCAAGCACGCTGAGAGCGAGGAAAAGATTGACCGACCGCAAACGGCGTTGGGTGGATAACACGGTCATTACTCCGACCCTCCCGGCAGCTGGCCCTTGAGGCGAATACCGCGCCGCTTGCGCTTGCTTTTGGCCGCGGGCTTCGGCGCTGTTTCTTGCGGCAAGGAAACATCCGCTTTTGGCTTCGGTGCGGCTTTGGGTTTTGGGGCCGATTTAGGGGTGGATTTGGGAGCCGGTTTCGGGCTCGGTTTCGGTTTGGCAGCCGGGCGCGGTTTTGCCGTCGCCGGCTGGGTTTGAGGCTTGGTTTCGACCGCGACCTTGGGCGCGGCCTCAAGCTTAGGTTCCGGTTGAGGCTCGGGCTCAGCTTCCGGTTCGGCTTGAGGCGGGGCTTCTGGTTCGCTGGCTTTGATGGGGGCTTCTGGCGCAACCGAGGTTTCGGGTTGATGGGCGCTGGTGTTTACAGTTTTCCGCATCAACAGCTTTAGCTTCCGGGACTTGGCAATTTTTTTGGCGACGCGGACGAAAATCTCGACGTTTGCCGTCACCCAGTTCCACATGAACACCGTCATGGCCGGGACCATAAAGACCGCCATGTGTGCAATCTTTTGCAATTTGGCTTTCGCGCCTCGGTCGGCAATCAACTGCTGAACCTGCGTCGACATCGGTGCCGCAGGGCCACTAGTGCCGCCAGGGCCGCCAGGGCCACCAGTGCGAACGATAGCGACGCCATTGGCATCCATGGGGCAGAACGATTGCCCGGCGCGCACGCACCCCAACGGAAT
>JABIPG010000168.1 GCA_018698795.1 Rhodospirillaceae bacterium | reverse complement strand
CCCGATGAACCCTGGGCAGTAACCATGAACAAAAAAGAATGGCGAGAAGTGGAAGTGGCCAGCGGCAGTGGTCATGGCAATGCCCGTGGCGTAGCGCGTATTTATGGTTGTGTAACCAATGGCGAACTGGATGGCGTTTCCATCATGAGCAGGGATGGCCTGGAAGCCATGATTACCGAGCAGCATAACCAGACTGAGGGGCTGCAAGAGCGTCCGTATCACCAGGCTCTTGGCGTTTTACTCAATACGCCTGAAGCGGTATACATGGGGCCGAATAGGCGTAGCTTCGGGCATCACGGTATCGGTGGTTCTATTGGGTTGGGCGATCCCGATGCGAAAATTGGATTTTCGTATTGTTGTAACAAGATGCATGCTGTTGGTACGAATGGGCCGAGGGCGGCGAGATTGATAGATGCGCTTTATTCGGTTGGATAAAAGCCGCAAGCTACTAGCCGCAAAGGGTGATGCTTTGGCTGTTCACAATGTTTAACACTAACCCGCTTTAAGCTTGTAGCTTGCGGCTTAGTTGCAGGCTGCAACACCGCCATCCACATTAAATATTTCCCCATGCACGAAACTGGCTTCTTTGCTTAATAGAAAAGCAATGGCGTTGGAGTTGTCTTCTTCGGTCCCGTTACGACGCAAAGGAATCCAGGCGGCGCGTTTTTCGTATTCTTCTTTACTGTTGAGTCCCAGGGCACCTGGTGTAGGCACAGAAGCCGGAGACACAGCATTCACTCGAATATTTTGCGGGCCCAGTTCCGCAGCCATGGTCTTGGTGAACACAGTGACAGCGCCTTTCACTGTGCTGTACACAGAGGTGTTTGCAAAACCGCGAGTAGCAACAGGAGAAGCCATGTTGATAATAGTGCCGCCGCGTTCTTTGTCATAATGTTTAAGCATGGCTTGAGCTGACCAGAACAAAGCCTTGATACCGATATCGAGCATCGCTGACAGAGTTTCCTCATCGACGTCCTGCACCGGACTGTAACGCAGCAGCATGGCGTTATTGATGATGGCATCGATATGGCCTGATTGCGCGGCAAAGTCTGCTGCAATCTGCTCGAAAGTTCCGCGATCAGACAAATCGCCAATATACGGTTTTGCCCGCCCGCCATTTTTCACAATCGCAGCAACTGTTTCTTGCGCAATATTCCCGTCGATATCGGCTACTCCGATAATTGCCCCGCAAGAGGCAAGGTGAATAGCGGCATGTTTACCGAGGCCGCGACCAGAGCCTGTGATGAGAATGGTTTGGTCGGTGAGGTCTGGTTTCATAAATAAGTCCAAACAAAATTATTTGCAGAGAAGATAAAGGATAAAAGAGAAAGGATAAAGGAGAAAGGAGGAAGGAGGAAGGAGGAAGGAGGAAGGGGTGGTTCATCAGGTTTCATATCAGAGGGAGAGAGGATTTGACTCGCGCCATCCCTGGCGCTCGCCCTTCTGGCGCATTCAATGCGTTCATGCGTCCAAAATCACCTCCTGTGATTTTGTGAACCTTTGATTTGGTCGGAGTGAGAGGATTTGAACCTCCGACCCCCTCGTCCCGAACGAGGTGCGCTACCAGGCTGCGCCACGTCCCGACCAGTGTGGCTCAAAGAACCACAAGTCTTCTACA
Source organism: Rhodospirillaceae bacterium (assembly GCA_018698795.1). Taxonomy (GTDB): domain Bacteria; phylum Pseudomonadota; class Alphaproteobacteria; order Rhodospirillales; family Casp-alpha2; genus TMED8. The sequence goes on along the minus strand of JABIPG010000168.1, from coordinate 5,978 downwards.
AGCCAATGTTTTTACCCGCCAACGCCACGCCTTCGGGAGACGGTGCGTTACCTAGCTGAGCTATACGCCAACTTGATGTCCGGCGCGTTTCGGGATGCCGGACAGGGCGCGTTATAGCGCCGCCCGTGGGTGAGGGCAAGAGGGGAGAGCAAGCGGGGAGAACAAGGGGCTGAAGCGCTGTGTTTAGTGGGCGCGTTCGATGCAGAAATCGATCAAGTCATGAAACGCCGTTTTGATCGGGTCATCTTTGAAGATACCCAATGAATCGCGGGCAATCGCACCATAGTGCCGGGCGCGCTCGATGGTGTCGTCAAGTGCCTGGTGGCGGGTCATCAATTCGATGGCGCGCTCTAGATCCGTGTCGGTCTGCTCCAAGTCTTCCAGCGTGCGGCGCCAGAAGGCGCGTTCCTCATCGTCGCCGCGCCGGAACGCCAAAATCACTGGCAGCGTGATCTTGCCTTCGCGGAAATCGTCGCCGACGGTTTTACCCAATTTCGCCTGTTCGGCGGAATAATCGAGCACGTCGTCGATGAGCTGGAACACGATGCCTAAGTTCATGCCATAGGTTTCGAGCGCCTCTTCCTCAACCTTGGGGCGCTCGGCGACGACGGCGCCGACCCTGCACGCGGCGGCAAACAACTGGGCGGTTTTACCTTTGATGACGTCGAGATACGCCGTCTCGCCGGTTTCGGTGTCGTTGGTGGTGATCAGTTGCAACACCTCGCCCTCGGCGATCACGGCGGAGGCATGGCTAAGGATCGCCAGAACCTCAAGCGAGCCGTCTTCGACCATCAGCTCGAACGAGCGGCTGAATAGGAAATCGCCGACTAAAACGCTGGCCTTGTTGCCGAAAATGGCGTTGGCCGATTCCTGACCGCGGCGCAGGTCGCTCTCATCGACGACGTCGTCATGCAACAGCGTCGCGGTGTGGATGAACTCCACACAGGTCGCCAAGGCGATGTGGCGCTGGCCTTCGGTGTAGCCGCACATGCGCGCGGCGGCGAGGGTCAACATCGGGCGCAGGCGTTTGCCGCCGGCGGCGATGATATGACCCGCTAGTTGCGGGATCAACGCCACGGGCGAGTCCATTTTGCGCAAGATCACGCGGTTGACCGCCGCCAGGTCATCTTCGACGATGGCCGTTAGCGCGTCCAATGACGGTTTTTTGCGGTCGCCATCCAGGCTAACAACGATTCCCAAGAGGCTCTCCCCGTTTTCTCCGCCTAAAAGGATCATCTTGACGGCGGCACAATCACTCGTGAGCATACCACCCGACGCCGGTGCGGCAAGCGGAGACGATCAAGTAAGGAAAACCAGCGATGATCGAACTGATACGTAGCAACGACGCGGTTTTCCTCTCGTGGTTGACCATGCGCCTGGAGCAAGAAGGCATTGAGGCGGTTGTCCTGGATGGCCATATGGCGGTGGCCGACGGGTCGATTCCCGCCATTCAGCGCCGGGTGATGGTGATTGATCCGCACATCGACCGCGCCAAGCTGGTGTTGCGTGAGGCGGACGACCTGTGACGCTGGCAGCCACCGAAACCCATTTGCTGGGCGGGCGCGTGCGCTGTTTTCAGCCCGCCAAGGGCTACCGTACGGCCATCGATGCGGTGTTGCTGGCCGCTGCAGTGCCGGCCAACCCGGGTGAGCGGGTGCTTGATGTGGGCACCGGGGTCGGCGCGTCGGCGTTTTGTCTGGCGGCGCGGGTCGCAGATGTAAACGTGGTAGGGCTTGAACTGCAGACGCCCTTGGCCCAGTTGGCGCAGCAAGGCATCAAGGCCAATGAATTCGGGGCGCGGGTTCAGATCCTGACCGGAGATTTACTGGCTCCGCCGAGTGAGCTGGAATACGGGAGTTTCGATCACGTCATGACCAACCCGCCCTATATGCCCGCCGGCAAAGGCCACCCGCCGCCGGACCCGATGAAGGCCACGGCGATGGTCGAAGGCGCGGCGACGCTGGCGCTGTGGCTGGCGTTCTGTGCGGGCATGGTGAAGGATGGCGGCAGTGTGACGGTCATTCACCGTGCCGACCGCCTGGACGAAGTGTTGCGCGGGTTGGAGCTGCAAAGATGTGGCGCGACAGACGTATTGCCAGTCGCGCCGATACCAGACGCCGCCGCCAAGCGGGTGATTGTCAGGGGGCGGAAGGGCAGTGACGCACAAACTGTTACGCATCTGCCGTTGGTGCTACACACGGCGGACATGAACCCCAGCGGCCACCGGCGCGCATATTCGCCGGCGGCCGACACGATACTCCGCGACGCGCAAACGTTGTTATAATCGAGGCATGAGCATGATGGATTTCATTCGACCCTATCTCCCCGTCGCATCTTGGCGTGAACCCAAGCCGGTCGTTGCTGTGTTACCGCTCTCGGGCGTGATCGGCGGCATGGGGAGCTTCAAGCGCGGACTTTCGTTGCAGGCGTTGGCGCCGCGCATCGAGCGCGCTTTCAAGATCAAACACCTGGCTGCAGTAGCTTTGGCGGTCAATTCGCCCGGCGGCTCACCGGTGCAGTCGGCGCTGATTGCCAAGCGAATCCGCGATCTGGCGGCGGAGCATGAAATTCCGGTGCATGCCTTCATTGAAGATGTCGGTGCGTCGGGCGGCTATTGGTTGGCCTGTGCGGCGGATCGAATCCATGCGCAATCATCGTCGATTGTCGGCTCCATCGGTGTGGTGTCGGGCGGTTTCGGCTTCACCGAAATGATCGCCAAGTTGGGGATTGACCGGCGCTTGCATACGTCGGGCGACAAGAAAGCCATGCTCGATCCGTTCGGCCCGGAAAAGGCCGCCGACGTCAAACACCTGAAGGCCTTGCAGGCGGAGATCCATGACGACTTCAAGGATATGGTGCGTGAACGCCGCGGTACTAAACTGCAATCCGATGAGAAAACATTGTTCAGCGGCGCATTTTGGACCGGCCGCGCGGCGCTGGAGTTGGGCTTGATTGATGGTCTGGGCGATCTGCGAAGTGTCATGCGCGACATTCATGGCGAAGACGTGCGCTTTCGCATGCTCGATGAGCGCCGACCCTGGTGGCGCAAGCGGTTCGGCATGGATGCGGACCTGGGTAGTGAATTTTCATCGGGCCTCATTGCGTCCATTGAAGAGCGCATGGCCTGGAACCGATTCGGCCTTTGAGGAACATTGCAATCCCCAGCTTAAGTGCTTAAACCAACCTCATGCTTGGACTTTTTTCGCTGCCGAAAATCCTGTTCACCATCGCGGTGATTGTTGCCGTTTGGTATGGTTTCAAGTGGTTCAACCGCCGCTCTCAGGTGCAACAGCACCGCGCCGATGAGGTTGGCCGAGGCGCTGCGAGCGCTGCCAAAGCGCCCGACGTGGAAGAAATGGTGCTCTGTCCCGATTGCGGCGCCTACGTCGCCAAGGGCGGCGGCCACCGCTGCACTTGATTCTCCGATAGTGGGTGTTAGGTTCCAACCCGGTTGCAATCACCGGTTCGAAGCGCCCCGCGCCATGCCCCATCAAGCCAACAAAGATACCTGTTTCCAGGCCCTGATCCTGAAGCTGCAAACCTTTTGGGCAGATCAAGGCTGCGTCCTGTTGCAGCCCTATGACATTGAAGTCGGGGCCGGTACGTTCCACCCGGCAACGACGCTACGCTCGCTGGGCAAGCCCGACGACCGATGGAACTGCGCCTACGTGCAGCCGTCACGCCGCCCAACCGATGGCCGTTATGGCGAGAATCCCAACCGCTTACAGCACTACTACCAATACCAAGTGCTGATGAAGCCATCGCCGATGAACATCCAGGATTTGTATCTTGAAAGTCTGCAGGTGCTCGGTATCGATTCGGCGCTACACGATATCCGATTCGTCGAGGACGACTGGGAAAGCCCGACTCTCGGGGCCTGGGGCCTCGGCTGGGAGGTCTGGTGCGATGGGATGGAAGTGTCGCAGTTTACCTATTTCCAACAAGTCGGCGGTTTTGACTGCAATCCGGTGCCGGTGGAAATCACCTACGGACTAGAGCGCCTGGCCATGTACGTGCAGGGCGTCGAGAACGTCTACGACTTGGATTGGGACGGCGTCGACAAGGATAACGGCGGGAAGACCTACCGCGATGTGTTCCATCAGGCGGAAGTCGAGTATTCCACTCATAATTTTGAGTACGCCGACACCGAAATGCTGACCCGTCATTTTGCCGACGCGGAGAAAGAATGTGCCGCGCTGTTGGAAAAGAATCTGGCGCTGCCGGCCTATGATTACTGCCTCAAGGCCTCGCATCTATTTAATTTGTTAGATGCACGCGGCGTGATTTCCGTCACTGAACGCGCCGCCTATATCGGCCGCGTGCGCGCCTTGTCAAAAGGTTGCGCCGAAGCCTGGCTCCACAGCCAGGGTGTGGAGGTCTGAGCCATGCCTGAATTGCTGTTGGAGTTACTGTCCGAAGAAATTCCCGCCCGCATGCAAAAGCGCGCGGCGGCGGACTTGAAGCGTTTGGTTTGCGATGGCCTCAAAGCGGCGGGGCTCGAATTCTCCAGCGCCGAAGCTTACGTGACGCCGCGCCGGTTGGCGCTTGTCATTGACGGCCTGCCGGAAAAGCAGCCTGACGTCTCGGACGAACGCCGCGGCCCGCGCGCCGATGCGCCGGAAAAAGCCATGGCCGGTTTCAAGGGCTCGCTGCCGGACGGTGCGGTGGTTGAAGAGCGCGAGACTGAGAAAGGGACCTTCCTGTTCGCCATCGTGGACATCAAGGGCCGTGAAACGACGGACGTGCTGGCCGAAGTTCTTCCCAAAGCTTTAGGTGATCTGGCGTGGCCGAAATCCATGCGCTGGGCGGATTATGATCTGCGTTGGGTACGACCGATCCATTCGTTGATCGCGGTTTTCAATGGCGGCGAGGTGCCGTTCCCGTTTGGTGCCGTTGATGCCGATAAGTCGACTGTCGGCCATCGCTTCCTGGCGCCGGATGCAATCGAAATCTCAAGCTTTGTTGACTACAAACAAAAGCTGCTCGACGCCAAGGTGATGCTCGACCCCACCGAGCGCCGCGCTCATATCCAGGCCGAAGCTGAAAAGCTGGCGGCGACCGATGGGTTGAACGTCAAGGACGACCAAGGCCTGCTGGACGAAGTGACGGGATTGGTCGAATGGCCGGTAGTTTACATGGGGGCCATCGATGACGAATTTATGGATGTGCCGCCGGAAGTGCTGATCACGTCGATGAAATCGCACCAGAAGTATTTCTCGTGCCTGGACGCGGACGGCAACTTGGCCAACCGCTTCATCGTCGTCGCCAACACCGAGACCACCGACGCGGGCAAGCAAGTGGTGGCGGGCAACGAGCGTGTGCTGCGCGCGCGGCTGTCGGATGCCAAGTTTTTCTGGGACCAGGACCGCAAAGCGTCGCTTTCGAGCAAAGCCCCGGCGCTGAAAGATCGCGTGTTCCACGCTAAGCTGGGCTCCATGGACGAAAAGGTCGACCGTGTACAGGCGTTGGCCGCAGATATCGCAGTCCATGTGGCGGGTGCCAATAAAGATCGCGTGCGTTCGGCCGCGCGTCTGGCCAAGGCGGACCTGTCGACCGGTATGGTCGGCGAGTTCCCCGAGTTGCAGGGCATCATGGGGCGTTACTATGCCATTCACGACGGCGAGTCGGCGGAAGTGGCGGACGCCATTGCCGAGCATTATTCGCCGCTTGGCCCGGGCGACGTGTGCCCGTCGAAACCGGTGAGTGTCTGCGTCTCATTGGCTGATAAAATTGATAGTTTGGTCGGGTTCTTCACCATTGATGAAAAACCGACAGGCTCCAAAGATCCGTTTGCGCTTCGTCGCGCCGCCTTGGGGGTGATCCGGCTTGTGCTGGAGAATAACCTCCGGCTGCCCTTGGCACCAGAGTTCGCCAAGGGTGCTGAGCTTTATGGCGCTGACAACAATCCGTCCGGCGACCTCCTGGCCTTCTTTGCCGATCGTCTCAAAGTGCATCTCAAAGAGCGCGGCGTGCGTCAT
>JABIPG010000002.1 GCA_018698795.1 Rhodospirillaceae bacterium | reverse complement strand
GTTCGCCAACCCGCGCCGCACGATGATTGAGGAATCCGAGTTCGAGCACGATATCGAAGACCTGATCCAGCGCGAAGATATGGTTGTCACGGTCACCAATGGCGGCTACATGAAGCGCGTGCCGCTCAGCACCTATCGCGCGCAGCGTCGCGGCGGCAAGGGGCGCTCAGGCATGGCGACGCGCGACGAAGATTTCGTCAGTCAGGTGTTTGTGGTCAACACCCACACGCCGGTGCTGTTCTTCTCGTCTACCGGTATCGTCTACAAACTCAAGGTCTATAAATTGCCGGTCGGCACGCCGCAGTCGCGCGGCAAGGCGATGGTCAATCTGTTGCCGCTGAAGGATGGCGAGACCATCACCACCATGATGCCGTTGCCGGAAGACGAAGATACCTGGAGTGAGCTGTTCGTCATGTTCTCGACCGCCTCGGGCGGGGTGCGGCGCAACCGGTTGAGTGATTTCACCAACGTTATGTCCAACGGCAAGATCGCCATGAAATTGGGCGAAGACGACAAGTTGGTGCGGGTCCGCACCTGCACCGAAGACGACGACGTTTTGCTGTCGGCGCGGGCTGGCAAGGTCATTCGTTTTCCGGTCGATGCCGTGCGGGTATTCAACAGCCGGGCATCCACCGGTGTGCGTGGCATGAGATTGGCTAAGGACGACGATGTTATCGCCATGTCTATCGTTCGCCATGTGAAGGTCGAGATCGAACAGCGCGATACCTATCTGCAGGCCATCGGCGCCGCCAGGCGCTTAAAAAGCGGCGACTATACTGACCGCGCCGAAGACAAGGCCCGCGACGAGGAATTGGCAGCCCGCCTTGAGCAGCCCGAGTTCGCTGAAATGGCCGCCAATGAGGAATTCATCCTTACCATCACCGAAGACGGCATGGGAAAGCGCACGTCCGCCTATGAGTACCGCATTGCCGGACGTGGCGGGCAGGGGATTACGGGCATTGAGCTCGGGCGCGGCAAAGGCAACCCGGCGTCAACCATCGTTGCGGCCTTTACGGTGCTGGACACGGACCAGATCATGATGGTATCGGACGGCGGTCAGATCATTCGCTGCCCCATCAATCAGGTCAGTGTTGTCGGGCGTAGCGCGCGCGGGGTTACGATATTCAAGGTTGCAGACGAAGAGCGGCTGGTGTCGGTGAGCCGATTGCGCGAAGTTGACGACGATGAAGATGACGTCGAAGACGGTGTCGAAGAAGGTAGCGGCGCAGAAGACGCCGGCACCGATGAGCAAATGGAATCACCAACGGACCCCGAAGCTGCATCCCCGGCTGAACCAGAAGAGGAACAAGAGGAAGACCAATGAGCAGACAACGCGTAGCCGTCTATCCCGGGACTTTCGACCCGGTCACCAATGGTCATATGGATATTATCGCTCGTGGGGCGCGGTTGGTGGACCGGTTGGTTGTCGGTGTCGCTGTGAATATCGGCAAAGGACCTTTGTTTACGCTCGAGGAGCGGGTTGAGATGCTGGAATCCGAGGTCGCGGATTTGGAAAACGGCACGCAGACGCATATCTCGGTGGTGCCGTTCGATAATCTGTTGATGGATTTCGTCATTGGCCAAGGTGGGAACATGGTGGTGCGGGGCCTGCGTGCGGTGTCGGATTTCGAGTACGAATTTCAGATGGCATCGATGAACGCGCGCCTCAACAATACGGTGGAAACCGTGTTCTTGATGGCGTCTGAGCGCCAGCAATTCATCGCCTCGCGTTTCGTCAAAGAGATCGCCCAATTGGGCGGTGATATCAGTTCTTTCGTGTCTGCGCAGGTGAATACGCGGGTGAAAGAAAAAATCAGTAACCAATAAACTGCTGAAAAATCTGAAACGGGTGCGAAAAGACATTGACCATACCGGTCCGGCTTTTTATGTTCCCGCTCTCTTGAGCGCGCTTAGCTCAGTTGGTAGAGCACCTGACTTTTAATCAGGTTGTCGCAGGTTCGATCCCTGCAGCGCGTACCAATTTAAACCCCTCGGAAACCTTGTGTTTCTGAGGGGCTTTTTGTTGCGCTGGGTGTCGGCCTTGTGTTCTCCGTGTTTTCACCACACCCCAAACAAGTATCCGCGCTTTTTGTGCGAGTTGGTGCGTGGCTCGATGGCGGCGTTGGTGATGGTGGTGCGGGTTTTCCGGTGCCGTAGCCAATGCGCGATGCGGGCTTCCATGTCGGTGCAAATCTGAGCGTGGCTGTCTGAAGCGCCGAGGTCGTTCAGTTCTTGCGGGTCGGCGTCCAGGTCGAACAATTGCGGGCGGTAGTGGTCGTAGCTGACGTATTTCCATTTGTCGGTCTTGATCATGTAGGCGCGGGTCTCGTCGGGCGCGCGATCAAGGTAGTGTCTGGCGCCTCTGAAGGCGTAGTCGGCCTCGGCGTAGACGGCATCGCGCCAACTGGCATCGTCGCCTCTTAGAAGCGGCAACATCGAACGCCCTTCGAGCACGTGATCGTGGATGGGGCCATCCACGGGGCCATCCAAGGCGTCGACGAAGCTCGGCAAGAGATCGATGGTCTCGATCATGCGGTCGTCTGTGGTGCCGCGTGTGGCGTCGGCAGCGGGGTCGGGGTCGACGACAATCATCGGGATGCGCACCGACTCGTCGTGGAACATCTCCTTTTCGCCGAGCCAGTGATCGCCCAAATAATCGCCGTGATCGGAGGTGAAGACGATCAGCGTGTCGTCCATGCGGCCGCTCTCGTCGAGGAAAGCCACCAGCCGTCCCATGTGATCGTCGATTTCGGTGATTAGGCCCATGTAAGCGGGGATAACGCGCTGGCGCACCTCTTCGCGTGAGAAATTGACGCTTTCTTCGTGCTGCATGAAGGCACCGACGACGGGGTGTGGGTTGGCTTTCTCCGCGTCGGTGCGGTTTGCCGGCACGATATCGCCCGCGCCGTACATCTCGTGGTAGGGCGCCGGCGCCACGTAGGGCCAGTGCGGCTTGATGTAACTGAGATGCATGCACCAGCGCTCGCTGCCCATATCGGTAATCGTCTGCATGGCGCGGTTGGTCATGTAGGCGGTTTCGGAATGCGTTTTGGCGACGCGGGCAGGCAGGTTGGCGTAGCGCATGTGCCAGCCCGACAGTATCTCGCCGTCAGGCCCCTCGGCGGCATTGGCGACGGTGTGCCAGGGGTTATCGCCCTCGTAGCCTTGGTCGCGGAGGTATTGATTGTAGGCGAGGTTGGGGTCGGCAATCAGGTCGGGGTGCAAGCCGTCGTCGCGCTCCCACGGCTCAAACCCGCATTCGCTCGACAGCACGCCTTCGTATGAACCGGGATCAACCCCCAATCGCTTCAACCCAGCGCCGTCCGCCTCCATGTGGGTTTTACCGATCAAACCCGTACGCACGCCGAGATCGCGCATGTAATCGCCCAGTGTCAACTCACCGACGCTGAGCGGCACGTTGTTATAGGTTGCGCCGTGCGAAACCATATAGCGGCCCGTATAGAACGACATCCGCGATGGCCCGCAGACGGGTGCCTGGCAATAAGCCCGCGGGAAATTGACACCACGTGCCGCCAGCGCATCGATGTTAGGTGTCGAGATCGACGGGTGGCCGTTGCAGCCAAGGTAGTCGGCGCGCAACTGATCGCACATAATAAACAGAATGTTTCGGACCTTGCCCATGGTGTTCTCTCCCTAGTGCGGAAACGGCTCTGCCATTTTGGCTTCGCGGAAGCGTCTCGGCGCCATTCCCGTGCGGCGTTTGAAAAAGCGTGAAAAATAGGCCGGGTCCTGAAAGCCCAACTCGTAGGCGATCATGGATGCGCTGGCCGATGTGTAGATCAGGTGGCGCTGGGCTTCCAGCGCCAAACGGTCCTGGATCAACTCACCCGCGCCCTTGCCGGCGAAGGATTTGCACAAGCGGTTGAGCCGCGCCTGGCTCAGCGCCAATTCGTCGGCATAAGTGGTGACCGGCCAGTGGTCGCGGTAGTGGTCCTCCACCAGTTGTCTGAAATGGGTGTAGAGACCGCGGCGCAGGCCGATGGTCTCGGGTTGTGGGGTTTGGCTGTCCAGGTGCCGGCGCACCGTCATCAAAATGATGCGGATCATCCAGTCGAACATGAACGACCGACCGCGCTGCGGCCAATGGAACTCCTTCATCATCTGCTCGAGTGTCGTGCAAATCTGCGCTGCGCCGTCGGGATTGTAGGCGAATGACATGAGATGCGGCTCGCGGTACAAGGGCTCGAACATCCGGCGGCTGCGGCGGAAGCGCGCATCAAGCAAAAGCAGCTCGGAAACGGTGACCACCCAGCCCGATGTCTCGGGCTCCATGGTGAAGGCGTGGACGACGCCGCTGGGCACGCAGATGGCACAGGGCGCCGCCATGTGATGGCTGGCCTGATCGAGCCGAATCTCCGCCGACCCCGACGCCATAAACAGGAACTGGAACATGCGGTGATGCGCATGCGGTGTGATCTGCCAGTCGTAGAGGCTCGATCGTGTGCGAATATCCTCGATGTGGACAAATTCCGGGTCGTCGCCGCCGCCGGCTGCCTGCTCGCCGAACAACGCGTAGTGGGATATAGTGGGCGTGGTCACGTTGGGATTGTCCATGATTCGATACCTTTTCCGATCAGAACGAATAAAAAGTACAATATTTATCGTGAAACGTCCATTTTTTGGCTTATATGTATCAATTATGTTCATCCCATAAGATTTAGAACCATTCGCAGGCAGGCTAGGGAGGTCGAGTCCTCATGCTAAAATTCAATCTCTATTCACCGGAATTCGATGCAGATCCATTTCCGGTCTACAAGACGCTCCGCGATGAGCATCCCAGTTACTGGTACGAGGAAACCGGCATTTGGATTTATTCCCGTTACGCCGATATCGTCACCGCGCTCAACGACTGGGAAACCTATTCGTCGTCGAAAGGCAATCTGGTCGATGAACTGCCTAACCGCGCCGGCAATACGCTGGGGACCACTGATCCTCCCCGTCATGATCACCTAAAAGCCCTGATCCAGAAGGCGGTGACCAAGCGTGCGCTCGACCATATCCTCGAACCCGCCGTGAGCGCATGTCGGACGCACCTAGACGCGCTGGCCGGTGAAAAGACGTTCGATTTCGTCAACGACTACTCATCCAATGTTACGGTGGATTTGTTGTTCTATCTGTTCAACATGCCGAAAGAGAATCAGCAGATCGTTCGCGACAAGGCCGTGCTGATGGTGCAAAGCGATGCGGCAACCCGCCAAAAGGGGCCGGCGCAATTGGAGGCCTTCGAATGGATGACGAACTATGCCGGCGACCTCATTGAAGAGCGTAAAAAGAACCCGGGCGACGACCTTCTATCCAACTTTATCACCGCGGAAATCAACGGTGAAAAGCTGAAGGAACGCGAGGTTCTGTTGACCGTGACAACCTTGATCATGGCCGGTATCGAATCGCTTTCGGGGTTCATGAGCGTTTTCGCCATGAATTTGGCCGATCATGCCGATGCACGCCGCGCAATCGCTGCGGACCCGTCGCTTATTCCCGACGCCATGGAAGAGTCGCTGCGCTACAATACGTCCGCCCAGCGTTTCAAGCGCACCTTGATGAAGGACGTCAATATCCATGGTCAGACCATGAAGGCCGGCGATCCGTTGATCCTCGCTTACGGGTCGGCCAATCGCGACGAGCGGCAATTCGAAAACCCCGATGTTTACGACATTACCCGCAAGCCCAAAGGACACCTGGGCTTTGGTGGCGGCGTGCATGCCTGCCTCGGGACGGCGATCGCGCGAATGGCTTGCAAGGTGGCATTCGAAGAGTTTATCGGGCGCTATCCGGAGTTCGAACGGACACAGGAAACGCTGCCCTGGGTGCCGTCGTCGAACTTCCGCAGTCCTTCTCAGCTTGAACTTAGAGTTGGGTAAGCGTAATCGAAGCACGTGATAAGTGGATATCGGGCGGCGGTGCCATGGGGGTTGCCGCCGTCCGAATTCCGAGACACTAGGATGGAGGATCTCTACCCGTGCCGAAAGTAACCTACATCGCTCATAGCGGCGAAGAAAACGAAGTGGACCTGCCGGTGGGCTGGACCCTGATGCAAGGTGCGACACTCAACGGTATCGACGGCATCGAAGGCGAATGCGGGGGCTCATGCGGTTGTGCGACGTGCCACGTCTACATCGGTGAGGCTTGGCTCGACAAACTTAGCGCGGCCGCCGAGAACGAAGAAGAAATGTTGGAGTGCACCGTGTCGCCGCGAGAAACCAACAGCCGGCTCGGGTGCCAGATCAAGGTTACGGACGAGCTTGACGGTATCGTCGTTCGCTTGCCCGAAGAGCAAAGTTAATGTCTTCGGCGGGGGTTGTTGTTGTTGGGGCAGGGCAGGCCGGATACCAGACAGCAGAATCTCTTCGGCAGGAAGGCTATGACGGACCGATCACCATTCTTGGTGACGAGCCGTACGCACCTTACCAACGCCCGCCACTGTCGAAGGCCTATTTGCTAGGCGAGACCGACAAGGAACGCCTGAAGTTCCGGCCGGAGAACTTCTACGCCGAGCGCAATATCGATCTTCGCGTCAACACGAGCGTCAATTCCATTGAGCGGGATACCAAGCAGGTGACGCTGTTGGGCGGCGACATCTTGGATTACGACCATCTGGTTTTGGCGACAGGTGCGCGGGTGCGCGAACTGCCGGTGCCGGGCGCGGACCTTGAAGGCGTTTTTTATCTCAAGACCCTGGATGATATCGACCGCATCGAGGCGCATCTGGCCAAGACCGAAAACGTCGTCGTCATCGGCGCCGGATTTATCGGGCTGGAATTTGCGGCCGTCGCACGCAAGCTGGACAAGGACGTCACGGTACTGGAAGCCGCGCCCCGAGTTATGGGACGTGCCGTGTCACCAATGATTTCGGTGTTCTTCACGAAAGTGCATCGCGACAATGGCGCCAATGTGCTGTGCGACGCCATGGTTTCAGAACTCACGGGTGAGGGCGGGCTGGTTACAGGCGTTACGTGCGCCGACGGCGCTACCTACCCGGCTGATCTGGTGGTTGTCGGTATCGGGGTCATTCCCAACGTTGAACTTGCCGATGGCGCTGGGTTGGCGTGTGACAACGGCATCGTGGTCGACGAGTTTTGCCGTACCGCTGATCCGAACATCTATGCGGCTGGCGATTGCGCCGCCTATCATCATCCGTTTGCCGATCGTTTGATCCGATTGGAATCAGTGCAAAACGCCGCCGATCAAGGCCGCACTGTTGGCGCGGCTATTGCCGGCAATGAAAGGCCTTACGGCGGGGTGCCGTGGTTTTGGTCCGATCAGTGCGGGCTTAAGCTCCAGATGGCGGGGTTGTTGGAGGGCTGCGACCAAACGGTGGTGCGTGGCGCCATGGAAGACGGCAAGTTCTCGCTGTTTCATTTCCGCAGTGGTGTTCTGCGTGCCGTGGATGCGGTCAGCAAACCGGCCGATTATGTGCAAGGGCGGAAGCTCATGGAAGCCGGTATTTCCCCGACGCCTGAACAAGCCGGTGATAGCGAATTCAAATTGAAGGGGTTATTGACCTAGGCTTGATGCCCAGGGTCCGTGCCGGCTTCCGCTTATTTGGCTGATCGCCGGCCAACGGCGCCGGCCCGTAGAACGATCCGTCGCGCACAAATTGTCGCGGCGTCGTCAACGTACGGTGCAGCCTGGCCATCAACGCTTCGGCAGAGATCGGTTTCACCAAGAAGTCGTGGGCGCCCGATTTCAAGACCGTATCCAGGGTTTTCGCAGTCGCATCACCGGTGACGATGATGATCGGTAGCTCCGGGTTGGAACTATCTGAGCCGGTCCGGACCATCCGTGTGAATTCCGCGCCATCCAAAGGGTCCATGATGAAGTCGACGAGGGCGATGTCGACGAGAGACGTTTTGAGAGTATTAAAGGCATCGCCGGCATCGCCAGCCATGTGGATGTTGCGTACGCCGCTACCGCGCAACACATCCGCGACGAGGTTTCGGAATGGCGCGTTGTCATCGAGAATGAGGATTTCGATCTCACTCCAATCGAATTCTTCCGCCGTCATTCCCTCGACCTCCTGCCTGAGTAGTTTGGGTGCCTTCATTGGAGGAATACTATTGAATATCGGCGGGCGAATTTCTAATCACTGAGCGTCACTTTCTGGTGAATGAAAGTGGAAGTATTCTCGATTGCAGCCGCGTGACATCCATTGACAGCGGCGCCTTGGTCACAAATATGTTTCGGTATCAATTGTTATTGAAAGGCATGACATGCGGTCTTGTGACATATGTCCAGGGGGAGAGGCCTGCGCGGGCCTGAATTTGGCACCCGTACTTGTGCGGGTATTTGATCTCTATGCTGACGGGAAAACCAACAAATTCGATATTCTCTTTTCGCTCGATGAGGATGAGGAAGAGATGCTCGAAACGTACACAGCCAACGTCAGAAGTGCGTGCTGGACACGCGCCGCGTTGAGTGCCATTGCCGAGGTGCTGGTACGGCGCGAAGCCGAGAGGGCCGCTGGCGGAGATTGGCGCGCTATCGTCGAGGATACGCTGGCTTCCGCAAAGGCCGCTTATGCCGATTTTCCGTGGCACCTGCCGGACTTGGTTGAACAGGCACCGGACCTGCATGCGCAGGTTCTGGAGCGCGTTTCGGATAGTGGTTTTGGCGGTGCGATCCCGAAACGGCTTTTCGCGAAGATTTGTAAGGCTACTGTCTACGGCTACCTAAAAGAATAACCGGTTTCCCGACGGGCGTGCGCTGAATCTCCTCCTAGGTTGGAAACTTTATAGAAAGCTTGGCGTTTTAGAAGGGCAATGAGTATAATCCCCAACCAATAAATGACGGCGCGTGGCCGGGGGGCGCGGGCCCACGTGGGGGCGTAGATTGCAAAATTACAATCTCGAAAACCTGAATATTTTGCTTGTTGAAGATAACAAGCATATGCAGCTTCTGATTAAGGAAATTCTGCGGAGTTTTCGAATCAAGGCTGTACGTGTTGCTGACGATGGCGCCGATGCTATCAAGGAAATGCGGACCTTCGCCGTTGATTTGGTCATTTGCGATTGGAATATGCAGCCCATCGACGGACTTGAGTTCGTCCGCATGATCAGAACAAGTTCCGACAGTTCCAACCCTTATGTTCCGGTTATCATGCTGACGGGGCATACCGAGACGCATCGCGTGCTGGAAGCGCGAGATGCAGGTATTACCGAGTTTTTGGCCAAGCCCGTATCAGCCAGAGGTCTGTATCAGCGCATCACCATGGTGATCGAACGCCCGCGTCAATTTATTAAAACCCGGACATACACTGGCCCTGACCGCCGCCGGGTTCCGGCAACGGAGAGAAACAACAAGGGCCGGCGGTCTAGCGACCAAAGCGGCGGTAGCGATGAGCTTTCACAAGACGATATCGAGAAATTGATGAACAGCTGAGCAAACACCAACGCTCACGACCAACTTGAAACGATTGCCTGTACGGATGCCCGTGTTGGCAAAGTCGTTCTTTTCCAGACAATTTCGAAATGACAAATCTGACGCGTGCGCCAGCGAAGGCGCACCGGATTATGATAAGTCGAAAGCCGGAGAACGAACTTATGCAACAAATTGTTGTGATTCTATATAATTGTATTATATAATCAATTTACATCTAAAGAGTGTCGGGGGATGTTTAAATTGAATGAGGTGATGTAGGCAATGTCTTCCGTTAAAAGTGATACGGCGCTTTCTGGTGATGCGCCGTTTATTTTGGAAACCCAGGGCGAGGCGGATACCCCGCATCCCGTTGATATTCATGTCGGCAAAAAACTTCGGTTGCGCCGGCGATTACTTGGGATGACCCAGTCCGTCGTCGCGGGCCGGATCGGGATTTCCTTTCAACAATTGCAGAAATATGAAAGTGGTGCGAACCGCGTCGGCGCGAGCCGCCTATATCAATTGGCGCATGTATTGGGCGTAGCTCCGGGTGCATTTTTCGAGGGGCTCGATGGCGAAACGGCAGAGCACTCGGAATTGGTCGGCAGCCTCGACGCAGAAGGTTTACGGCTTGCCGCCGGTTGGCGGGCGATTCCGGATGACCGGTTACGAAAGGCCATAGCCGGAGTTATCGCCGCGACCCGTGCGGCTAGCATCGCTCAATAAAATACGCTGACACAAAAGCACTGACACAACTGAGTAATCGAAAATCTCAGTCGTCGTGGACAACCTAAAAAAACAGTGACCTTGGTGGCGGTCAGCTTCCCTGGTCGGGCTTCACCGTCTGCTGGGTTTGTCCCTCAGCGATGAAGGGACTGCTGCTTTCTGCGGTTTTGGTGCTGTGGCCCCAACCGCAATCCCCATCAGCCAAAACGGGGCTGGTTGCAAGGGCGAGTCCGAGCGTGAAAGCTGCTGTCAAACCAAACGTCAACATGCGCATAGCGCTTCCTCCGTGATTAAACCATCGAAAGATTAGCATAAACGGTGATGTCTGCGCTACTGGGTAACGGAAATGTGTATGAGACCCTGCCGGTCGATAATTTTAAACCACAGGTGCGCCATATCCCCAACTGTATGGGACTGGTCCTGATAGCGCGATGACATCGCCGGATTCTGGCTGGAACGAAGTTTGGATGGCGCCATTCAATTCAGGGGTAATGTCCTTGCCGTTACATAAGACTAAAAAAACTTCACCCTCGGGGATGTGAAGGCGATTTAGGATATCGGCGACGCTACCTCCCGGCGGAAGTATCATGTGCTGGCGGCGGGAGCGGTCAGTCATGAAACGCGCCAAACTGTTGAACGCCCGCACCTCAATCTCAATATCAACTTCGCCGGAATTGTCTCCAATACCCGGCGCGTTTTGGTTCTCTGTGATGGAACTCGACATTTGGTCTCGCCAATTCTTTCGGTCGCCGGAAGATATTTACTAGTCGCCGGACGGCCAGAGCGAAATGATAAATATCAAATATCTGTTCGAGTGATTGGTGTCACTGCGTATGTTGTCAGATTTCCGTAACGTCGCTCTCAACAACAAGCGCGAACAACGCGCGGAACCGTCTCAACACGAGATCGGCCAACAGGAGACCGGCCAACAGGAGATCGGCACGATGAAGAACACAACGATGGCACAAAATTTGTCGAAATGCATGGGGCTGGCGATTGGCACTGCGTTCGGCATGGCGATTACCGCCTACGGTGCCAGTGCTATTGTCGCATCCGGCTTGCGAGTCGTGATTCCGTAAACGGATGCCGGTTT
>JABIPG010000005.1 GCA_018698795.1 Rhodospirillaceae bacterium | reverse complement strand
GACTCGTTGCAGCGCGGCCTCTATTGATGTCCACATGGGGCTGCGGGTTCTTGTCGCATCACTCCAGCCCCTTTCCCCGCATATATTCAACCGTTCTAAACCATTACAAATGGTCGCCTTTATTGTTGCCTCACCCGATCAGGTAGGGCAGGGTAGCGCATGAGGATTCGAGCCGGGGATTGGATGCCCCCGCGACAGGAAATGGGGTTGGAATTTGCAAGCGCTTCTCGTTGAATACCTGCCCATTTTGATCTTTCTTGGTATCGCCATCGCCATTGCCGGGATCGCCGTTGGTGCTTCGCTCATCATTGTGCCGCAGCATCCTGATGTGGAGAAGACCTCCGCTTATGAATGCGGCTTTGAAGCGTTCAGCGATGCTCGCCACAAATTCGATGTGCGGTTCTATCTCGTCGCTATCTTGTTCATCATCTTTGATCTGGAAGTCGCGTTTTTGTTTCCGTGGGCGATCAGCCTCGGAAAGATCGGCGTGTTCGGTTTTTGGTCGATGATGGTGTTTTTGGGCATCCTGACCATCGGGTTTATTTATGAGTGGCGGAAAGGAGCTCTGGAATGGGAGTGATTGAAAGCGGCAACCAAGGCATGCCGCTGCCACCGGGGCCCGATCAAGATCTTGTCATGCGCCAAGTCACCGGCGAATTGCAAGATAAGGGGTTCGTCATCTCCAACGTGGACAAGCTGGTCAATTGGGCGCGCACCGGCTCGCTCTGGCCGATGACCTTCGGGTTGGCCTGCTGCGCCGTCGAGATGATCCACGCTTATTGCAGCCGCTACGATCTGGACCGCTTCGGCGTTGTGCCGCGGCCCAGCCCGCGTCAGTCCGACGTCATTATCGTTGCAGGCACGCTGACCAATAAAATGGCCCCGGCCTTCCGCAAAGTTTACGACCAAATGTCGGAGCCACGCTACGTGATCTCGATGGGGTCATGTGCCAATGGCGGCGGGTACTACCACTATTCCTATTCGGTGGTGCGCGGTTGTGATCGAGTGGTGCCGGTGGATGTGTATGTTCCCGGATGCCCGCCGACGGCGGAAGCTCTGGTTTACGGGGTTTTGCAGTTGCAGAAGAAAATCAAACGAACGGGAACTCTCTTCCGTTAGAGGGGGAGCCGCAGGCAAATCATATGGACCTGGCGCTAAGAGAAATCGACGAATTCATTTCCGCCCATATCGGCGGCAAGGTGATTGCGCGTGAAGTTTGTGTCGATGAGCTGTCTATCACGGTTCATCGGGACGACATCATCGAGACGCTGAAGTTTCTGCGCGATGACATCAATTGCCAGTTCAAACTGATGGTGGATATCTGTGGCGTCGATTATCCCGAAAACGACGAGCGGTTTTGTATCGTCTACAACCTCTTGAGCTTGACGTTGAACTTGCGTCTTCGGGTTAAAGTATGGACGTCGGAAGATGTGCCGGTGCCATCGGTGACCAGCCTATTCAGTGCCGCCGATTGGTGGGAGCGCGAAGCCTGGGATATGTACGGCATCTATTTCTCCGACCATCCGGACCTGCGCCGCATCCTCACCGATTACGGCTTCGAGGGGCATCCGCTACGCAAGGACTTCCCGCTCACCGGTTATGTTGAAATCCGCTATGACGACGAACAAAAACGCGTCGTCTATGAGCCCGTGAAACTGCAACAGGATTTCCGAAGCTTCGACTTTCTGAGTCCTTGGGAAGGGATGACCCCAGTGCTGCCCGGCGATGAAAAGGCCGACGTGGAAGCGGACGGGGAGGAAGCCTGATGGCACAGACGGAAATCAAAAACTACAACCTCAACTTCGGCCCGCAACACCCCGCCGCACACGGCGTGCTGCGCATGGTGCTCGAGATGGACGGTGAGATCATCGACCGCGCCGATCCGCACATCGGCCTTTTGCATCGCGGTACGGAAAAACTGATTGAACACAAAACCTACGTTCAGGCGGTGCCGTACTTCGACCGCTTGGACTATGTGGCGCCGCAAAACCAAGAACATGCCTTCGTCCTGGCGACGGAAAAACTACTTGGTTTGGATATTCCGCCCCGCGCCCAATATCTACGCGTGCTGTTTTGCGAGATTGGCCGCATCCTCAATCACATCTTGAATATTTCCTCCTACGCCATGGACGTGGGCGCAATGACGCCGATGCTGTGGGCGTTCGAAGAGCGCGAACGGCTAATGGAATTTTGCGAACGGGTCTCCGGCGCGCGGCTGCACATGGCATACTTCCGTCCTGGCGGTGTCGCCTATGACATGCCCGAAGGCCTTGCCGAGGATATTAAGGAATGGGCCGACCATTACGTCGGTATCATCGACGATCTCGAAACACTGCTGACGGAAAACCGTATCTTCAAGCAGCGCACCGTCGATATCGGTATCATCTCCGCCGAACAATGCTACGACTGGGGCTTCACGGGACCGAACCTTCGAGCATCCGGAATCGCTTGGGATTTACGCAAGTCGCAACCTTACGATGCCTACGCCGAAATGGATTTCGACATTCCTGTCGGCAAGCACGGTGATTGCTACGATCGCTACCTGATCCGCATGCTGGAAATGCGTGAAAGCCTGAAGATTATCCATCAGTGCATCGACAATATGCCCGATGGCCCGTGCAAGTCCGAAAACAACAAGGTCACGCCGCCTGCGCGCGCCGACATGAAACAATCCATGGAAGCGCTGATCCATCACTTCAAGCTGTTCACCGAAGGCATGCATGTGCCCGCCGGCGAAACCTATACGGCTGTCGAAGCCCCAAAGGGCGAGTTTGGCGTTTATCTGGTGTCCGACGGCACCAACAAACCGTATCGCTGCAAGATCAGGGCGCCGGGTTTCGCCCATCTGCAAGCCATGGATTTTCTTTCGAAGGGGCACATGTTGGCCGACGTGGTCGCCAATATCGGCTCCATCGATATCGTATTTGGTGAGATTGACCGATGAGCGCGGCAAGCGATAGCGAATTCACCTTCACGCCAGAGACCGAATCCCTGGCGCAAAAGGTCATAGCGAAATACCCCGAAGGCTGGCAGGCCAGCGCGGTCATGCCGTTTCTTGATTTGGCGCAGCGCCAGAACGAGGGCTGGCTCAGCCGGGCCGCTATGGACTACGTCGCCGAGCGGCTCTCCATGCCGCTGATCCGGGTTTACGAAGTCGCCAGCTTCTACACCATGTACAATCTCAAGCCGATCGGGAAACACCATGTCGAGGTGTGCACCAATCTGCCGTGCTGGCTGCGCGGCTCGGATGAGATCGTTGGCGCATGCAAGACGTTTTTGGATATCGAAGTGGGTGAAACCACCATTGACGGTATGTTCACGCTCAGCCAGGCGGAATGCTTAGGCGCTTGTGTCAACGCACCGATGATGCAGATCGGCGATGATTATTATGAAGACCTGGACGCCGAGAGCACTCTGGCCGTGTTGAGCGAGCTGAAGGCCGGCAAAACGCCGAAGACAGGATCTCAGTCCGGTCGGCATACCTGCGAGCCCGCCGGCGGATTGACCAGCCTGGAACATCAAAAAGACTTACTGAAGGCTAGCGGAGGTGCCGACTGATGTTGAAAGACGCGGACCGCATTTTCACAAACCTTTACGGCCTGGAAGATCCGTTCTTGGAAGGCGCACGCAAACGCGGCGACTGGGACGGCACCAAGAAAATTCTCGAACTCGGCCGCGAGAAGATCATCGAATCGGTTAAAGAATCGGGGCTGCGCGGACGTGGTGGTGCGGGTTTCTCGACCGGTATGAAATGGTCGTTCATGCCGAAGGAAGCCAGCGAGCGTCCGCATTATCTAGTCATCAACGCCGATGAAGGTGAGCCCGGTACCTGCAAAGATCGCGAAATCATGCGCCACGACCCGATGAAACTGGTTGAAGGCGCGTTGATCGCGTCGTTTGCCATGGGTGCGCATGCGGCCTATTGCTACGTACGCGGCGAGTTCTACCGTGAGACCGAAAATCTGCAACGCGCTGTCGATGAAGCCTATGAAGCCGGCCTGATCGGCGATGACGCTTGCGGGTCGGGCTACAAGTTCGATTTCTATATTCATCGCGGCATGGGGGCTTACATTTGCGGCGAAGAATCGGCGCTGATTGAAAGCTTGGAGGGCAAAAAAGGCCAGCCGCGCTCGAAGCCGCCATTCCCGGCCAATGTCGGCTTGTACGGTTGCCCGACGACGGTGAACAACGTCGAATCGATTGCCGTGGTACCCGAAATCATGCGCCGTGGGCATGAATGGTTCGCCGGTCTTGGCAAGCCCAATAACACCGGCACAAAGCTGTTCATTATCTCCGGCCACGTCAACACGCCGTGCGCCGTCGAGGAAGAGATGGGCATCGGGCTGAAGGAATTGCTTGAGAAGCACGCCGGCGGTGTGCGTGGCGGCTGGGACAACCTGAAAGCCATTATTCCGGGTGGCGCATCGGTGCCGCTGTTGACCAAGAAACAATGCGAAGACGTGACCATGGACTTCGACTCGCTGCGTGAGGCCCGCTCAGGCCTCGGGACGGCGGCGGTGATGGTGATGGATCAGTCCACTGACGTGATCCGTGCGATTACGCGTCTGTCGGCGTTCTACAAGCACGAGAGCTGCGGCCAATGCACGCCGTGCCGCGAAGGCACCGGGTGGATGTGGCGGATGATGGAGCGCATATGCGCCGGCAACGCCGCCATCGAGGAAATTGATATGCTGGAAGAAGTCACCCGTCAAATCGAGGGCCACACGATCTGTGCGCTTGGCGATGCGGCCGCGTGGCCGATCCAGGGTTTGATCCGGGCGTTCCGGGGCGAGATGGAAGAGCGCCTTGGTGGCGCCGCCAAATCCACGGAAGCGGCGTGAGGGTGAGGGCAGGGACATGGTAAAACTCACCATCGACGGTACTGAGCACGAAGTTGAAGCGGGTCTGACCGTGTTGCAGGCCTGCGAGCAGATCGGCATCGAGATCCCGCGCTTTTGCTATCACGAGCGTCTGTCGATTGCCGGCAATTGCCGCATGTGTTTGGTCGATATGGAACGCGCGCCCAAACCTGTGGCGTCGTGCGCCATGCCGGTCGGCGAAGGCATGGTGATCCGCACCAACACCCCGGAAGTGCAGAAAATGCGCAAAGGCGTGATGGAGTTCCTGCTGATTAACCACCCCCTCGATTGTCCGATCTGCGACCAGGGCGGGGAGTGCGACCTGCAAGACCAAGCCATGGCATTCGGCTCCGATCTGAGCCGCTACACCGAAAACAAGCGCGCCGTCAAAGACAAAGACTTCGGCCCCCTGATCAAGCCGATCATGACGCGCTGCATTCACTGCACGCGCTGTGTGCGCTTTGCCTCCGAGGTTGCCGGCGTGCCGGAACTGGGCGCCACAGGCCGCGGCGAGAATACTGAAATCGGGACTTACGTCCAAAAAGCGCTGTCGAGCGAATTATCCGGCAACATGATCGATCTTTGCCCCGTCGGTGCGCTCACCAACGGGCCGTATGCGTTCCATGCGCGCTCGTGGGAGCTTAAGAAGACCGAGAGCGTCGATGTTATGGATGCGCTGGGCTCGAACATTCGCATTGATGCGCGCGGGCCCGAGGTCATGCGCGTGCTGCCGCGGCTCAACGAAGACATCAACGAAGAATGGATTTCCGACAAGACCCGCTTCGCCTGCGACGGCCTTACCAAGCAGCGCCTCGACCGTCCCTATGTGCGCAAGGACGGCAAGTTACTCGAAGCCACTTGGCCCGAAGCCCTTTCAGCGGTTGCCGAAGCCGCCAAAGGGCTTTCCGGTGACGCCATGGCGGCGATTGCCGGTGACCAAGCCGATTGTGAGGCGATGACCGCGCTGAACGATCTCATGACGGGGCTGGGCTCCGCCAACATCGATTGCCGTCAGGACGGCGCCAAGTTGGATGCCGGCGTGCGGGCGTCTTACATCTTCAACTCCACCATTGCCGGCATCGATGATGCATCGGCGATTGTGCTGGTCGGCTGTAATCCACGCCTTGATGCGCCAGTGCTCAATGCCCGCATTCGTAAACGTTTGGTGATCGGCAGCGCCAGGGGCGACAGCTTCAGCGTCGGCGTCATCGGCCCTGCTGCCGACATGACCTACCCGACCACGCACTTGGGCGACGGTGCTGATGCGTTGCGCGCGATTGCCGACGGTAAGGGCGATTTCGCCGAAATCATGAATAAAGCCGAGCGCCCGATGATCATCGTCGGCCAGGACGCGCTGGCGCGTGCCGATGGCGCGGCAATCTTGGCGCTGGCGCGGAAAGCCGCAGAATCCTGCGGCGCCGTCAGCAACGACTGGAACGGCTTCAACGTCTTGCACAAGGCGGCGGCCCGGGTCGGCGGGCTGGATTTGGGTTTCGTGCCTGGAGACGGCGGCAAGGACGTGGATGGTATTTTGAGCGCTGCAACGGACGGCACCATCAAGTTTGTTTATCTGTTGGGCGCCGATGAAATTGACACATCGCGTTTGGGTAATGCATTCGTGGTTTATCAGGGCCACCACGGTGATGCGGGTGCGCACCGGGCCGACGTGGTTTTGCCTGGCGCCGCCTACACCGAGAAAAACGCAACCTACGTCAACACCGAGGGCCGCGTGCAATTGGGTCGTGTGGCGGTTTATCCGCCGGGTGATGCGCGCGAAGACTGGACGATCATCCGCGCGCTGTCCGACCCCATGGGCCAAAAACTGCCCTACGACAACCTACGCCAGTTGCGCGCTCGCATGGTCGAGATCAACAGTAATTTCCTGAATGTCGATCTGGCCGCTCCGGCTGAATGGCAGGATTTCGGCCAAACGGCAAATCAGGCGGGCGATATCGACGCCGCACCGTTCAATGCCGGTGTCGACAACTTCTACATGACTGACCCCATCAGCCGCGCCTCGGAAACGATGGCGCGTTGCACGGAGACCTTTATCCGCGGCGAAGAAAGAAAGACCGGCACCGATGGTTGAGCTTTGGGATACATACATCTGGCCGACGCTCTGGATCGTGATCAAGATCGTCGCCATCGTGATACCGGTGATGCTGTCGGTGGCGTATCTGACACTGGCCGAGCGCAAGGTTATCGGCGCGATGCATCTGCGCAAGGGCCCCAACGTGGTCGGGCCGTTTGGCCTTTTGCAGCCGATCGCCGATGGCGTGAAGCTGTTCTTGAAGGAAACCATTATTCCCGCCGGCTCCAACCGCGGCGTGTTCGTTCTCGCACCTTGCGTCACCTTCGTTCTGGCACTTGTCGCCTGGGCCGTGATCCCGTTCGACAAAGGCATGGTACTGGCCGATATCAATGTCGGTATCTTGTATCTGTTCGCGATCTCGTCATTGGGTGTGTACGGCATTTTGATGGCCGGCTGGGCATCAAATTCGCGCTACGCTTTTCTGGGCGCCATGCGTTCGGCGGCGCAGATGGTGTCGTACGAAGTTTCCATGGGCTTCATTATCATCACGGTGTTGCTGTGCGTTGGTTCGCTGAACCTGTCCGATATCGTCGAAGCGCAACGCAATGTGTGGTTCGTGGTGCCGTTGTTCCCGATGGCCGTGATCTTCTTTATCTCGACATTGGCCGAAACCAACCGCCATCCCTTCGATTTGCCGGAGGCAGAGGCGGAATTGGTGGCCGGCTACAACGTCGAGTACTCGGCCATGACCTTCGCGCTGTTCTTCTTGGGTGAATACGCCAACATGATCTTGATGGCCGGCATGACCAGTGTGCTGTTCCTGGGTGGATGGTTGCCGCCGATGGATATCGCGCTGTTTACGTGGGTGCCGGGCCCGGTTTGGTTCGCACTGAAGATCGCATTCTGCCTGTTCATCTTCCTGTGGGTCCGTGCCACGTTCCCGCGCTATCGCTACGACCAGCTCATGCGTTTGGGCTGGAAGGTGTTCCTGCCGATTTCGTTGGCGGGTGTCGCCATTGTCGGCGGGGTGCTGGTAGCGTTCGATCTCGCACCGGTTTTGACACAGGCGCAGGGGTAGGGGCTTAGCATGGGTTTCATCTCCAAAAGCATCCGTACCGTCGTTCTCGGTGAATTGATCACCGGCATGGCGCTGACGTTGAACTATATGTTCCGGCGCAAGGTGACGATCAATTACCCGTATGAAAAAGGCCCGTTGAGCCCGCGTTTCCGGGGCGAACATGCGCTTAGGCGCTACCCGAACGGCGAAGAGCGCTGCATTGCGTGTAAGCTTTGCGAAGCCATTTGCCCGGCGCAGGCCATCACCATTGAGGCCGAACCGCGCGATGACGGCTCGCGTCGCACCACGCGCTATGACATCGACATGACCAAATGCATCTATTGCGGCTACTGCGAAGAAGCCTGCCCGGTGGATGCCATCGTTGAGGGACCGAACTTCGAGTTCGCGACCGAGACCCGAGAGGAACTGATGTACGACAAGACAAAACTGCTGGCCAACGGCGACCGCTGGGAAATCGAACTCGGTGAGCGCCTGAAGCAGGACGCGCCCTATAGGTAGGTATGGTCGATGATTGAAGCTCTCGCATTCTATATGTTCGCCGCCATCGCCGTTGCCTCGGCGGTGTTGGTGATATCGGCCAAGAACCCGGTGCATTCCGTGTTGTTCTTGATACTCACGTTCTTTAACGCGGCCGGGCTGTTTGTGCTTTTGGGCGCGGAATTCCTGGCCATGATCTTGGTCGTGGTCTACGTCGGCGCGGTCGCGGTGCTGTTTATGTTCGTGGTCATGATGCTCGACATCAACTTCGTCGAGCTGCGCCAAGGCTTTCTACAGTACCTGCCCATCGGCGGACTGGTCGGCCTGATCTTGTTGGTGGAACTGGCGACGCTGGTCGGCGGCTGGGTGATGGCGCCCGAAGCCGCAAAGGGCGGCGCGGCGCCCATCCCCGAAGGGGTCACCAATACCCACGCCTTGGGCGAGTTGGTTTATACCCACTACATCTATCTGTTCCAGGCCGCGGGCATGGTGCTGTTGGTGGCCATGATCGGCGCCATCGTGCTCACGCACCGCTCACGCCCGGGCGTCAAAAAACAAAACATCTCGCGCCAATTGGATCGCAACCCGGCCAATTCGGTCGAGGTTCGCAAGGTCGAAACCGGGAAGGGGATTTGATCTAATGTTCGAAATCGGTCTTTCCCATTATCTGACAGTCGCCGCGATCCTATTCACGCTGGGGATTTTCGGCATCTTCCTGAACCGCAAGAACGTGATCATTATTTTGATGTCGGTGGAGCTCATGCTGCTGGCCGTGAACGTTAATCTCGTGGCTTTTTCCGCTGAGTTGGGCGACTTGGTGGGCCAAGTGTTCGCTATGTTTGTGCTGACCGTCGCTGCCGCCGAGGCCGCCGTCGGGTTGGCGATCTTGGTGGTGTTCTTCCGTAATCGCGGATCCATCGCCGTCGAAGACGTAAACATGATGAGGGGCTGATTAAGACTATGCTGGATATCCTCGTCGTCTTCCTGCCGCTGATCGGCGCCATCTTGGCGGGTTCGCTCGTCTTTGTTAATGCGCCCACCAAGGAAGCAAAGCACAAGCTCGACGTCTCCGCGCAATGGATCAGTTGCTTGGGTCTTGTGCTCTCGATGCTCGGCGCGATCGCCATCTTCTGGGACGTGGCGATTGGCGGCAACGCGCACACGACCGAGTTGTTTACCTGGATCGATTCCGGCGCGCTTGAAATCTCATGGGCGTTGAAGGTTGATACCCTGACGGCCGTGATGATGATCGTCGTCACCGGCGTTTCGGCCATGGTGCACATCTATTCCGTCGGCTACATGCACCACGACCCTTCAATCCCGCGCTTTATGAGCTACCTCAGCCTGTTCACCTTCTTCATGCTGATGCTGATCACCGCTGATAACCTGGTGCAGATGTTTTTCGGCTGGGAAGGCGTGGGCTTAGCTAGCTACCTGCTGATTGGGTTCTGGTACAACAAGCCGTCGGCCAACGCTGCCGCCATCAAGGCCTTCCTGGTCAACCGGGTGGGCGATTTCGGTTTTGCCTTGGGGATTTTCGCGGTGTTTATGATGTTCGAGAGCGTGCATCTCGATACCATCTTTGCCGCCGCTGAAGGCAAGAAAGACCTGATCATCAACGTTTTCGGCACCGATTTCCACGCACTGACCATTACCTGTCTGCTGTTATTCGTCGGCGCCATGGGCAAGTCGGCGCAGTTGGGGCTGCATACTTGGCTGCCCGACGCCATGGAAGGCCCAACCCCGGTTTCGGCCTTGATCCACGCCGCCACCATGGTGACGGCAGGTGTGTTCATGGTGGCGCGCCTGTCGCCGCTGTTTGAGTTTTCCGATACCGCGCTGACGGTTGTTACAGTGGTTGGCGCGACGACGGCGGTTTTCGCCGCAACTGTTGGCTGCGTACAGAACGATATCAAACGCGTCATTGCGTATTCCACCTGTTCGCAGTTGGGTTACATGTTCTTCGCCTGCGGGGTGTCGGCCTACTCGGCGGGCATCTTCCACCTGATGACGCACGGCTTCTTCAAGGCGCTGCTGTTCTTGGGCGCTGGCTCGGTCATTCACGCCATGTCGGACGAACAAGACATGCGCAAGATGGGGGGCATCTGGAAGATGGTGCCAGCAACCTATGCGCTGATGTGGATCGGTTCTCTGGCCTTGGCGGGCGTACCGTTTTTTGCCGGGTATTATTCCAAGGATATCATTCTGGAAGCCGCCTACGGTGCGCATACCGGCATTGGCATGTATGCATTCTGGCTCGGCATCGCGGCGGCCTTCCTGACGGCCTTCTATTCGTGGCGCTTGTTGTTCATGACCTTCCACGGCACGCCGCGCGCCGATGAAGTGACCATGGCGCATGTGCACGAGAGCCCCAAGGTGATGATCTTGCCGCTGTTCTTCCTGGCGGCCGGTGCGGTATTTGCGGGTTACATCGGCTATGAGAGCTTCGTCGGCCATAAGGCGGCTGAGTTCTGGGGCAACTCGATCCTTATTCTCGATAGCCACAAAGCCCTTGAAAATGCCCACCACGTACCGCTTTGGGTGAAGCTCGCACCGTTGGTCGTCGGCGTTATCGGCATTGGGAGAT
>JABIPG010000003.1 GCA_018698795.1 Rhodospirillaceae bacterium | reverse complement strand
GTATCGCCTTTGTAGCCGGCCATGCGCCGACCATTGAACGTGAAGCTCAAGCGTTGATCGCGCTCGATCAGGCCGCCTTCGGGCAGGCGGTTGCGGCCGCTCATTTCGCCACCTTTCTGGGCGGCTTCTTGCCCATTTCATAGATGGCTAAAATCTCGTTGGTAGCCGTATCGCGCGCCATGTTGAACCAGCGTCGGCAACCGTGCCGATGGACCCAGCGCTCCAGAAATACACCCTTAGTATTCTTGCGCATGAACAGATAATCGGCCCATTCCGCATCTGTCAGTTTATCGGGGTTTTTCGGACGTTCGATATGCGCTTCACCGCCCTGATGAAACTCAGTCTCTTCGCGCTTTCCGCAATAGGGGCAATCGATCAGGAACATTTCGCGGTTTCTCTCCTCAATGCGCCACGGCAGCGGCGCCGTGCTCGTCGATCAGCGCGCCAGAGGTAAAGCGGTCTATGGTAAACGGTGCGTTCAATTCATGCGGCTCATCTCGCGCGATGGTATGCGCGAATGTCCAACCCGAACCGGGTGTGCCCTTAAAGCCGCCCGTGCCCCAGCCGCCATTGATGTAAAGGCCGTCGATGGGGGATTTGGAAATGATCGGGCTGGCATCGGGGCAGGTATCGACGATGCCGCCCCATTGTCGCATCAGCCGGAGCCGGCTGAAGATCGGAAACAGTTCACACAACGCGCCCAATTGTCCCTCAATCACATGCAGGCTGCCGCGTTGCGAATAGCCATGATAGCCGTCAATGCCCGCACCCAGCACCAGCTCGCCCTTGTCTGATTGCGACACATAAACATGCACGGCGTTGGACATGACAACGCAATGGTGAATCGGCTTCACCGGTTCCGACACCATAGCCTGCAGCGGATAACTGTTGATCGGCAATCGAATGCCAGCCATCTCGGCCAATACGCTGGAGTGGCCGGCGGCGACCAACCCGACCTTGGGGGCGCGAATGGTGCCGCGCGTGGTCTCAACGCCCGTAACCTTGCCGCCTTCGCGCAAAATGCCGGTCACCTCGCACTGCTGAATGATATCGACGCCCAATTTGTCAGCGCCACGCGCATAGCCCCAGGCCACGGCATCGTGCCGGGCCACGCCGCCGCGCCGCTGTAACGAAGCGCCCAAAATCGGATAGCGAGATTTTGGCGAACAATTCAAGATCGGCACCATTTCCTTCACTTGGGCGGTGGTGAGGATTTCGGAATCGATGCCGTTCAGCCGGATGGCGTGCACCCGGCGCTGCAACTCACGCATGTCATGGAGATTATGGGCCAAGTTCATAACGCCGCGCTGGCTCAACATGATGTTGAAGTTGAGGTCCTGGCTCAGCCCCTCATAGAGTTGCAGCGATTTCTCGTAGATCGCCGCGCTCTCGTCCCAGAGATAATTGGAGCGGATAATGGTCGTGTTTCGGCCTGTGTTACCGCCGCCGATCCAACCCTTTTCCAGTACAGCAACGTTGGTCAGGCCGTGTTCCTTGGCCAGATAATAAGCGGTCGCCAGGCCATGTCCGCCACCGCCGACGATAATGGCATCGTACTCGGGCTTGGGTTCGGGACTGCGCCATGCCTTCTCCCAGCCCTCATGGAACGAGAGACCGTTTCGTAGCAGACTAAAGATCGAATACTTGCCCATAATTGGCACACCGGTTCTGGAGAGGACGTCTTAGCTAATCGCCTTCATGTGACAGGGTCAAGGGGGATCGTCTGTCTGATAAACGACATGGGTTTTTCCGGTGGCGACGCGCCGGATCTACGGGAGATCCGGCGTCTCATCGAAATCATCGACCTCGACCGCATCAGCTGCCGGCGCCAACATATCCGGGTGCTCCATGAAAAAGGTGTGTGCACAGAAGCTGTTCGGGTGGCGAGAAACACGGCGATATTCACCATCGGCTTGCAGCATCCACGATTGCTTCTTGTCTTTCAGGTTGATGGCCATGATCTCTTGAATCTGCCAGTGCACATCCAAGTCTTCCACCGGCACCAAGGTTTCGACGCGACGGTTGAGGTTGCGCGGCATCCAATCAGCTGACGAAATGAATACGCTGGCTTGCTTCGACGGCAATTTAGCGCCATTGCCGAAACAGATGACGCGGGCATGTTCCAAATACCGCCCGACAATCGATTGCACGGTAATGTTTTCCGACAAACCCGGAATGCCGGGTCGCAGGCAACAAATGCCCCGAATCACCAGATGGATTTTGACGCCGGCCTTGGAGGCCTTATAAAGCGCGTCGATAATCTCGCCGTCCACGAGGGAATTCATTTTGACCCAAATTGAGCCCGGTCCGCCCTTGCGGGCATGTTCAATCTCAAGGTCGATATGATGGATCAACCGTTCGCGCAGGCTGACCGGCGAAATCGCCAATTTCTCCATGGCGTCCGGGCCGGCTGTACCTGTGGTGAAATTGAACAGCCGGGCGGCATCACGGCACAGCGCCGCATCGCAGGTAAACAGCGACACGTCCGTGTAGATGCGCGCCGTGATTGGGTGATAGTTGCCCGTACCCCAATGGCAATAGGTTTGATATTTGTCGTCCTCGCGCCGCACCACATAAGAAATTTTAGCGTGGGTTTTCAAGTGAATGAAGCCATAGACAACCTGTACACCGGCACGTTCCAAATCGCGCGCCCAGCGGATGTTGCGTTCTTCGTCGAAGCGCGCTTTCACCTCCACCAAGGCGGTCACGGATTTTCCGGCCTCCGCCGCCAAGATCAGTGCAGCGATAATGGGGGAGTTGTCGCTGGTGCGGTAAAGCGTCTGTTTGATGGCGATAACATCGGGGTCGTTGGCCGCCTGAAACAGAAACTGCACCACCACGTCGAAACTTTCATAAGGGTGGTGCACCATGAAGTCTTTGCGCTTGATGGCCTCGAAGCAATCACCGCCGAAATCGAGCACGCGTTCTGGAAATTGCGGCGCGAACGGCTGAAACAATAAATCCGGGCGATGTTTGAGCACCAGTTCGCTGGTGTCGGCAAGGCCGAGCAGGCCTTTCAATGCAAACACGGTCTCGGGCGCGGCATTGACGCCGTGCACCAGAAAACTCCGCAGATCGGGCGACATGTCGTGGTTGATGGTGAGCCGGATCACAGATCCGCGGCGGCGCTCTTTCAACGCGCTTTCATAAAGACGGACCAGATCTTCAGCTTCTTCCTCAATCTCAATGTCACTGTCGCGCAAGACTCGGCAAAGCCCGACCTCCATGACTTTGAACCCTGGAAACAGTCGGTTGATATGCAGCGCGACGACGTTCTCCAACGAAATAAACCGATAGCCGTCGCCCGGTAACTTGATGAACCGGTCGATCAAATGCGGCAATGGCACCAAGGCGTTGAGAGTTTCTTTCTGGCGCCGCTTTTTCAGCTCCAACACCATGGAAAAACCGAGATTCGGCAGGAACGGGAAGGGGTGCGCCGGGTCGATGGCAATGGGACTGAGCACCGGGAACAACTTGTCCAAAAAATACTGCTTCAACCAACGCTTTTCACCAAACAGCAAATCACCGGCCTCGACGACGTGAATGCCTTCGCTCGCTAATGTTTTCGTCAGGCGGCCCCAGCATTTCTGCTGACTGCGCATCAGCTCGCCACCGCGTGCGTTGACGAGATCCAGTTGTTGGTGCGGGGTCAGGCCTTCCTGGCTCGGCAAATCGACGCCAGCGCTCACTTGTCCGCGTAAACCGGCGACACGCACCATGTAGAATTCGTTCAGGTTGTTCGCCGAGATCGAGAGAAAACGCAGTTGCTCGAACAACGGATGGTTTTTGTTCTCCGCCTCGCGAAGCACGCGCTCGTTAAACGCCAACCACGAAAGTTCTCTGTTAACGAAGCGCTCCGGCGAATTCGGTTTGATTGATGCGGGTAATTTGTTGTCAGCCTTGATGTCCATAGGTGCTCCCCAGCGTCTCGGATGAGTATCGCAGAATAATATCGCCTCACCATAGGCCGAACAAACGCGCTCGCCATTGATCTATCTCTATTGAGAGCAAAAATCGCAATACCCACCAGATATCGTAGTGACTTGCTTGCATCGACCCATATAATGCGGATATGCGTCGATTTTTGATCCTTTTATGCTTGCTGGGTTTGGTCATTGCGGTTCCGGCAAGGGCGGAGAAAGGCCCGGAAAATCCGCCTTGGTTAGCCGAAGACCAAGCGATGGTCCTGCCCGGCAAAGACGACTTGGAGACCGATCCCAAAATGGCGGCGGCGTTTGGCCGCGCCGGCAAAGCCTACAACCAAGGGAGTTTTGGCACTGCACTTAAGGCGTGGCGACAGTTGGCAAGAGCTGGTTTCGGCCCAGCCTTATATAATTTGGGTGTCATGCACGAACATGGACGCGGCGTGCCCGTCGATTATGCCAAAGCAGCCAAGTGGTACCAACAAGCGGCAAAGAACGAAGTCCCGGGCGCTTTGGTCAATCTGGCACGCCTTCATGTGGAGGGGCGTGGCGTCAAGCGAGACCCGTCGGAGGCGCTCCAACTGTTGGAGCAAGCCTCGCAATTGGGCTCTG
This sequence comes from Rhodospirillaceae bacterium, assembly GCA_018698795.1. GTDB lineage: Bacteria > Pseudomonadota > Alphaproteobacteria > Rhodospirillales > Casp-alpha2 > TMED8. The sequence continues at coordinate 6,324 of JABIPG010000003.1, read as the reverse complement.
CCCCGGCACAGTTCAATCTTGGCGCTGCATATCTGCAAGGGTTGGGCACCAAAGCCGACCCGAAAGAAGCTGCCGTATGGTTCGAGATGGCCGCCGAGCAAGGCCATGCGCCGGCGGCGTACAATCTAGGCGTCCTCTATCAGCGTGGCGACACAATTGAGCGCGATTTGGAAGAGGCCCAACGATATTTCGCCATTGCCGCCGACGCCGGAGATGCTTTCGGGCACTACGCGTTGGGCAATCTACTGGCTCACCCCAACCCTGACCGACCTGACCCGGATATGGCCAAGGCCGTTCATCATCTCGATGTCGCCGCCCGGGCCGGTGTGGCGCTGGCGCAAAACCGCCTTGGTATTTTGCTCGCCAAGGGTGAGGGCATCAAACGCGACCGCGAGACCGCACTGGTTTGGTTTCACATTGCCGCCGGGCTGGGTGCGGCCAATGCCGCGCGCAACCGCGACGCGCTCTCCGCGTCTTTGTCCAAACCGGTTCGCATCCGGGCCAAACGCCGCGCCGATGCATTTCGGCCAACCCCCGCGCCAATAGCCCCGACCGCCTCTACGGAAAACAACTAGCCCCTTAAGGAAAATACCATGCTCGGACTGCTGCGCCGCTTGATCTCGCTGTCGCTAAAACTCGGTGTTTTGGCGGCGGGAATTGGCGCCATCATCGGTTATGCCAACCTGAGCGATCTGGAAAGCTGGAAGAAAGATTTACAAGCCCAGGTCATGCAAGTGTCTGGAAGACGGCTGCACATCGACGGCCCCATCGACTTCAAGGTCACAATGCCGCCGCAGATCATCGCCCGAGGGGTGCGCCTGGAAAACGCCAAGTGGGGCCGTAAGGGCGATATGTTGAAGGCTGAGCGCCTGGTGGCTGAGGTGGATTTCCTGCCCTTGATGCTGGGTGACGTTGCGGTGCCGCGCTTGCGCTTGGAAGGGGCGGAAATTCTCATTGAAGTGGCGCGTAACGGCAAAACCAATTGGGATGAGCTCAACTCGCTGGAAACGGCAGCAGGGGGCAGCCCTGCACCACCCGGCGGCTTTCCCAACCTGGGAACCGTTGTTAGTCCCGGCGGGATCAGTATTTTCGGCGGCCAAGTCACCGTCACCAATGCCGCCAAGGGCGTGACCACAGCCTTTAATCTGCCCAATATCGATCTGGGCCTGGGCGCGCTTAATCCGTGCTTTTAGTCTGATCCTTTAGAGCCACCCTAAACGCCCTCATGATGAAAACATGACCCGCATCAAAAAAAAGGCGCCCAGAGAAGGGGCGCCTTTAGTGGGGTCAGACGAAGGTCTCGTTAGCAGTTCGTGCGTCGCGGTGTGGCGGTGACGCTGAGAGCACGGTAGCGGGTATCCAAGGCTTTGCGGAAATACTTGCCAAAAGCCTCACTGCGCAGTTTGTGGGCGCGACGGATTCCGTCGTCGATATCTTCTTGTTGGATCCGGGGCCGTTCGTTTAAACGATGGTGTGACATGGTCTGCTCCTTTCGGGCCGCTTATGGGCGTGTTGTCTGTTAAAGAGATGATAGGAAAGTTCTTGTAAGGAATAAATAAGCAAAATATAAAAATATTAGTGAATTAAATTATCAAATAGGCTGATCATGGATAAATCCAGTGAAATGGCGGTTTTCGTCCGCGTCGTTGATACGGAAAGCTTTTCCCAGGCGGCGAGGGCGCTGAAACTGACCCCGTCCGCCGTCAGCAAACTCATTAGCCGATTGGAAGACAGGCTGGGGACACGGCTCCTGAACCGCACCACCCGGCGCCTTAGCCTGACTGAAGAGGGCCGCACCTATTATCAGCGATGCCTGCCGATCCTTGCCGCCATAGATGAGGCGGAGCGCGAGTTGACCGAGTTACATACCGAGCCCAAAGGGCTTTTGAAGGTTAATTCCTCCACCGCATTCGGACACATGTATGTCGCACCATTGTTGCCGGAACTGCTGGATCGCTATCCCGAGCTACGCGTGCAGCTGACGCTCACCGACAGCATCGTCAATTTGGTGGAAGAAGAGGTCGACGTCGCCATCCGCATCGCGCGCATGCCAGACAGCACCTTGATCGCCCGTAAACTCGCTACAGCCAAGCGCATGGTGGCCGCTGCGCCGTCGTATCTGGAACAATACGGCACGCCGCACTCACCGGCGGATCTGAAGGACCATAATTGCCTGACGCTGAGTTTCGAAACCCAGCTCAATCAGTGGGAGTTCAAGGTCAACGACGGGCCACAGCATTTCCGCTTCAGCGGCAATTTCGAGACCAATAACGCCGTTGCCATGGAGCAAGCCGCCGTTGCCGGTATGGGACTGATCCGAGCCGCCGATTTCGTCATTGCCGCCGACATTGCGGCAGGGCGCTTGGTGCCGGTTCTGACGGACTACGAGATCGATGAACCGACCAACATTTACGCGGTTTATTCGCACAACCGGCACCTGTCGCCCAAAGTGCGGGCATTTGTTGATATCTTGGTCGAGACCTTCACACCCGAACCGCCTTGGGCAAAGGACCTGCCGAAATAATATATTGACCCGATATATCGAAATGATATATAGCATTCCGATAGAAGCTGCCTACATGGATATGCGGCAAGAATTTTCGGAATCACAATATCATGGACGTAAAGACGATTTGCCTTGGCGTGCTATCGCTGGGTGATGCCACGGGTTACGAAATCAGGAAGATGTTCGAGGACGGGCCGTTCGGCCACTTTTTTGATGCCAGCTACGGATCGATCTATCCGGCATTGGGAAAATTGTTGGGTGATGGCTTGGTGGCATTGTCGGAAGAGGAACATTCCGGCAGACCCGACAAAAAGGTTTATAGCCTGACGCCCGAAGGCCGTGTACGCCTGAAGGAAGCCTTGGCCGAACCTGCCGGACGTGACCGGCTGCGCTCAGAATACCTTGTCAGGCTATTTTTCGCCCACCTGATGGAACCCCGGGACAGCCAGCGCATTTACGACGAATATCTCGCTAATTTCGAACATATGGCAGCTTGCGCATGCGAAACGGACCCGACCGATATGCGACCCGGGCGACGGATCGTGCGTGGCTTCGGCTTGCATCTGTACGAGGCCATGGCGGCCTACATGCGCGACCACCGTGACGAATTTGTTCGTGAAATGAACGAAGCCGACCCAGTGACGGACCCAGTGACGGAGGCCGCGCAATGAACACGCCATCAGAACCCAAAGAACCACGCCGAAATCCGGTACGCTCCAGCCACGTCATTGCCGTGGGGTTGGCTATTGCAGCGACGGTTTGGATCGCATCCGGCGTCGTAACCGGCAAAGCGCCGACCAAGGAAGACGTTGCGACCGAGGCAAAAGTGCCGCTTACATTGGTGCGTGTGCGCACCAGTAGCGCCGAGACCCGAGCCAGCCACGTCACGCTTTTTGGGCGCACGGAAGCGGTGAACAGCATCAGCCTCGCTGCCGAGACCGCCGGAAAGGTGGTTTCCAGACCTGTTGAGAAAGGCGCCAAAATCACGAAGGGCACGCCGATCCTGAAACTTGCCATGAATGATCGCATCGCGCGATTGAACGAAGCCGAAGCCAACGTTGCATACCGCAAACTGGCCTATGAGAGCGCACGGAAACTCTCGAAAAAACAGTTTCAGTCAACGATCAAGGTGGCCGAACAAAAATCCGCCCTGGAGACTGCGAAGGCGGCATTGGCCGCCATCCGGCTCGATATCAGTCGCACCACGGTGCGTGCGCCCATTGACGGCTTTATTGAAACGCTACCGGTCAACGTCGGGGACCACGTCAACGCCGGCACCGCTGTTGCCGGGTTGGTCAACCTCGATACGATCCGCGTGGTCGCCCAAGTCTCAGAACGCCAGGTGGCGAGTTTGAAAATCGACGACAAGGCCTGGGCTCTGTTTCCGGGCGGCGCCAGCCACGAAGGCGCCGTGCGCTATATTTCTCGAGTCGGGCAAAACTCCACCCGGACCTTCCGGGTCGAGGTCTGGATTGATAACCCAGAAGGCGCCATCGCCGAAGGCCTGACAGCTGAGCTGCAATTGCCGACGGGCTCGTCACGTGCGCACCGCGTCTCACCGGCAGTGCTGACACTGGACGACAGTGGCGTCATCGGCGTGAAGGCCGTGGACGACGAAAACAAGGTTGTGTTCCATGCTGTGGAACTGCTGGAAGACACCACCGCGGGCGTGTGGATCGGTGGCCTGCCGGAAAATCTGACGCTAATCACCGTCGGCCAGGAGTTCGTCCGCACCGGGCAAAGTGTACGCACCAAAGACGAAGCGTCCGATACCGCTTCGACAACGCAGAAGAGCTGATCATGAACGCCCTTATCGACGCGGCCATCACCCACGCCCGCACGGTCCTCGCCACGCTTTTTTTGGTGCTGCTGTGCGGCGGATACGCCTATGTGCAAATCGCCAAAGAAGCCGAGCCAGACATCAACATCCCGATCATCTACGTCTCCATGAGCCATGAGGGCATCTCACCCGAGGATGCTGAGCGGCTTTTGATTCGGCCCATGGAGCAGGAATTGCGCACCATCGAAGGCGTTAAGGAAATGCGCGCTTCAGGGTATGAAGGCGGCGCCAACGTTACGCTCGAGTTCGAGGCCGGTTTCAATGCCGACGTAGCGCTCGACGATGTGCGCGAAAAGGTCGACCTGGCAAAACCCGAACTGCCGGCGGAAAGCGATGAACCCGAGGTGCATGAGGTCAATTTCTCGCTGTTCCCTGTTGTCGTAGTGACACTGTCTGGTTCCGTGCCCGAGCGCGCATTGCTGAAGCTCGCCCGTGAATTGCGCGACCGCATCGAGGGGCTAAGCGAAATTCTTGAGGTGAAAATCGCCGGTGATCGTGAAGAACTGGTGGAAATCCTGATCGATCCGGTCAAGGTCGAAAGCTATGGCCTATCCGTTGTCGATACCGTCAACGCGGTGCGGAGTTCCAACCTATTGGTCGCCGCCGGTGCGCAAGATACGGGACGCGGGCGGTTCACTCTAAAGGTCCCGGGTTTGTTCGAGGACATTCTGGATATCACCGGCATGCCGGTAAAAGCAGACGGCGATGCGGTGGTGACACTAGGTGATATCGGCTCGGTGCGCCGCAGCTTTAAGGACCCGACAAGTTATGCACGCGTCAGCGGCAAGGGAGCAGTGGCGTTGGAGGTCTCCAAGCGCACCGGCGAAAACATCATCGACACGGTCGCCAAAGTGCGCGCATTGGTGGACGCCGAACAGGCAAGCTGGCCCGAGGCGTTGCGTCAATCGGTGCAGGTGGGCTTCAACAACGACCGCTCTAATAACATCCGAGACATGCTGACCGATTTGCAAAACAACGTCATCGCCGCCGTGCTGTTGGTGATGATCGTGGTCGTTTGGGCCTTGGGTGTGCGCTCCGCCACGTTGGTCGGAGTTGCGATACCCGGCTCGTTCCTGACCGGCATTCTGGTGCTTGGCGCGGCAGGGCTGACCATCAACATGGTCGTGTTGTTTGCGCTGATCTTGGCGGTCGGCATGTTGGTCGATGGCGCCATTGTCGTCACTGAATATGCGGATCGAAAGATGAGCGAGGGCGAAAGCCCCAGCGTTTCTTACGGCCTCGCGGCGAAACGCATGGCGTGGCCGATCATCGCCTCGACGGCGACAACCCTGGCGGCGTTTTTGCCGTTGATGTTTTGGCCCGGTGTTGTCGGCGAGTTCATGAAGTTCCTGCCGCTCACCTTGATGGCAACATTGGCGGCGTCGTTGTTGATGGCGTTGATTTTCGTTCCCACGCTCGGCGCCACCGTGACCCGGCGCAGCGTCGCCACCGCCAACCCCGATACCGCCCTTCACCTGACGGCGGCCGACCCCGGTCGTATCGAAGACATCAAAGGGTTCACCGGCGGCTATTTGAAATTTCTTTCCGCAGCGTTGCGTCATCCCGGAAAGATTCTGCTGGCGGCACTGGTGCTACTCGTCGGTGTGCAAGCGACCTATGCGACATTTGGCCGCGGGGTTGAGTTCTTCCCCGACGTCGAGCCCGAGCGCGTGATCTTGCAAGTGAAGGCGCGCGGCAATTTGTCGGTGGGCGAGAAGAACGGCTTGATGCGTGAGGTCGAAGAACGCGTACTCAGCCTCAACGGCGAGCACGGTGAACTGGCAGCAATTTACGCCCGCACCGGCCAGAATCAAAACTCGCAGGAAGCCGAAGACATCATCGGCACCATCACGCTCGAACTCGCCAACTGGCAGGTTCGCCGAAAGGCCGATGAAATCTTGGTCGACATCGACGAACGCACCAACGACATCGCTGGTATTTTCGTTGACGGCCGCAAGGAAGAGGGCGGGCCACCCAT
>JABIPG010000242.1 GCA_018698795.1 Rhodospirillaceae bacterium | reverse complement strand
CTTCACCCATCAGGTGTTCGACCACACCAGCATCCTCGCCCCCATCACCAAGGCCTCCATCACCGTGGATGCGGACGCGGTGGACGTCATCATCGACAAGGCGATAACCATCGCCACCACCGGACGGCCCGGCCCCGTGCATCTGGACATTCCGATTTCGGCGGCCAAAGTGGCGGTCGATACACAGTCGATGAAACCAAGCGCCCGAACAGCACCCATGGCACCAGCCGCAAACGCCCAATTCGAGGCCGCGCGGAAAGCTTTGGCAGGTGCGGAGCGACCGCTGATGATCGCTGGCGTCGATGTGCTCCATCATGACGCGGCGGATCAGGTTGCCGAAACCGTACGGTGCTTCAACATGCCACTTCTGACCACCTACAAGGCCAAGGGCGTACTGCCGGAAGACGATCCGCTTTGCTTGGGCGGGCACGGCTTGTCGCCGAAATCCTTTGGCGTGATCAAACCCTTGATCGACGCTGCGGACGTCATTGTGCTGGCCGGATACGACCCGATTGAAATGCGTGCCGACTGGATCAATCCTTGGACGGTCGGTGAGGGCGGGCCCGTCGTCATCGATTTGTCAGCCGAGATCAACACCCACTATGTCCACCAAGCGACGTATGCCTTCGTCGGCCATGTGGGCGCTGGCCTGGCGGCATTGACGGACGGACACTCGCCCCATGCCACTTGGCCCAACGGCGAACCCACTAAAACCCGTGCAAAATTGAGCGACGCCTTCCCCATCGATGAAGCCTGGGGCCCAGCGGCGGTGATCGATACCGCGCGCCAAGTGTTGCCGCGCAATGGCGTGATCGGCGTGGATACCGGCGCGCATCGCATCTTGGTGAGCCAGCAATGGCAAGCCTTTGGCCCACGCCAGATACTGCAATCGACGGGCCTCTGCACCATGGGGATCGCCCTGCCGGTAGCCATGGGTCACAAACTGGCGGTGCCGGAAACCCCGGTGATCGCGTTCACGGGCGACGCTGGGCTTGAAATGATTCTGGGTGAGTTGGCCACGGCGCGGGACTTGAAGCTTAGCGTGCCGGTGGTGGTGTTCGTCGATGAACAATTGGCGCTGATTGAACTGAAACAGCGCGGTGATCAGTTGCCTAATCTGGGTGTTGATTTCCAGGGCACCGACTTTGCCGCTGTGGCCGAAGCGCTTGGCGGCAAAGGCGTAACGGTGCGCGACCGTACCGGCCTGCAAGCGGCACTTGAAGCCGCGCTGGATGCGGACACCTTCACCCTCATCGCCTGCCCGATCGGACAGCAACCTTACGATGGCAGGTTTTAGAGCTCTATTCTCTGGGCGGCAAAACTCTGGGCGGCTTAGTCAAACAGCTTGTCGATATCATCTTGAGACAATGCCTCGCCTTCAAGGGCGGGGCCGGCCAGTTCAATGTCGCCGTCCATACGGTTGAGGGCTTCCGCGTCTGCGGGCAGGGCAGCGATGGAATCCTTGCCGACGATAACCACCAGCGAATTCAACGCGCCTTCAACGGCGTTGATGGTACGAACGATTTTCGACAATCGCTGCCCGGTAATGTCGTGAAAACTGCAGGCTTCGAATATGCGCGAGACGTTTTCGCCGATTTCGTTGAAGTAACCTCGCGCGCCGCCTAACTTAATTTGCTTTAGCAATTGTTGATTGACGGCATCAATGGCTTCCGCCGCTTCCATGATCTCGTGTGCCGCGTCGGTGGTTTCCGCCGCAATGGCGTTCAGTTGATCGGCGGCGGAGCCGAACATGTCATGCTCGGCCGTCGGATGCTTAACCGAAGCGAGCTCGTGCTTGATCCGTTGGATGTTGTTGAACAACCCAACGATCTCCTTTTCGAGCGCCTGGTATTGCTGATCAGATGTCACGCCTTATCCTTTTTCATCGCAGATCATTCAAGGTAGCGGTGAGCCGTGATCTTGTGCAAGATAAAGGCGCTCCCCATATCCAGAATGTGAAGCCCCAGCAACCAACGAGCCCCCGATTTGGAAAGAAACATGGATAAAACCTCCAAAACCGACGCCGAGTGGAAAGCGCAATTGACGCCCGAACAATTCAAAGTCTGTCGCCAGAAAGGTACTGAGCGCGCCTTCACCGGTGAATACGACAAATGCAAGGATCCGGGAACGTACGCCTGTGTGTGCTGCGGCAATCCTTTATTCGATGCGGAAACGAAATTTGATTCCGGCACCGGCTGGCCCAGTTTTTTCGCCCCCGTGACGCCGGATGCCGTTGATGAGGAAGAAGACGTCAGTTTTTTCATGCGCCGCACAGAGGTCATGTGCGCACAGTGCGATTCGCACCTCGGACATGTTTTCCCCGATGGCCCCGAGCCGACGGGCCAGCGCTATTGTATGAATTCAGCATCACTGCGCTTGATCCCGCCAAAGGAATAAGCCTGACCCTCGCCTGCCTACAATCGTAGGAAAAGGCTATGGCCGCATCGGAAAAAAGCCGGTATTGTTTCTTGCGGTTAAGGCTTTACCCTGCAGTGGAGTTAAGCCCCGTCCCGAGATTTGGGGAGAGAAAGACCCATGCTGGCTGAAGAAATGTATGATTTCCGGAATGTGCTACGCCAGCAGGGCATTGTGTTCTGCTATAGTGGCTATATTACGGAATCCGTCCTGACCGGCATCGGCGAAGCGCTGAAGCAAAAACTGATGCTGGAATCTGCCGACAAAACCACCATGCGCAACATCTTCGCCATTTTTGTTGAGCAAATGCAGAATGTTATTCGCTACTCGGCCGAACGCGAGCCGATCGACAACGAGGACGCGGAGACCGAGTTACGCTACGGTGTCATTAATATTGGCATCGACGATCACCGGTTTTTTGTTTCCTGCGGCAATAAGATTTTGAGCAAAGACGTGGAACGCCTAAGCACCCGCCTCGGCGAAATCCGCGACATGGACGACAGTGAACTGAAATCGCTCTACAAACAAAAATTGCGCGCGCCGACGGAAGCCACCAGCAAGGGTGCTGGTGTCGGCTTTATTGAAATCGCCCGGCGCTCATCGGACACCATCGTTTTCGATTTCATGGAAATTGATGACGATCATTCATTTTTCGCGCTGAAGGCGTATTCGTGAGGAATTAGAGAACGGTCATGGAAAATATCAAGATCAAGGCCACGGACAGATCACCGGAGATCGATTTCGATTTCGCCGCCAATGTGTTCACCATTCGAGGTGAATCCTACCCCGAAGACGTCACCGCCTTTTACGGTGAGGTCATCGACAACTTGGAAACCCACCTTGAGGGGCTCGATGGCGGCTCAATCGTGTTTAATTTCGAGCTCATTTATTTCAACTCCTCCACCGCCAAGGTGCTTATGGGCCTGTTCGATACGTTGGAAGAGACCGCCGAAGGAGAAGTGGACGTCACCGTCAACTGGTACTACGACGAGGAAGACGACACCATGGAAGAACTGGGCGAGGAATTCGCCGAGGACCTGGAAAACGCCACCTTCAACATGAAGAAAAATGAACAGTTAGGCGGCGGCTCCTAAAGCCCGAAACGTGGCATGAGTTACGATCTCTTCCAATCCGAACTGGAAATTCTCGAAGCCGCTCAGGCCAAATTCGAAGATCCGAAACTGACCAAGAAAGAGCTGCTCGACGAGTTCGCCGTGCTCCTGAAGGGCTACACCAAGCTCATGCGCACATCGAAGCGCTTGGTGCGGTTGAGTGATCGAAATGAAGCGCAGTTGAACGAAGTGGCCAAGACCTTGGACGAGAAATCCCAGGTGTTAGAGGCCCTTTCGGAGCAGCTCTCCAAGTATCTCTCGCCGCAGGTCTATGAAATGATCTTTTCCGGCGAACGCGACGCGTCGCTGGCTACGGAGCGCAAAAAACTCACAGTGTTCTTTTCCGACATCAAGGATTTCACCTCGACGACGGAAAACCTGCAACCCGAAGATCTGACGTCGCTCCTGAACGATTACCTGACGAAAATGTCGGAGATCGCCCTCAAGCACGGTGGCACCATCGACAAGTTCATCGGCGATGCCGTGGTCATCTTTTTCGGCGACCCCATCAGCCGCGGCATTCAGGATGACGCCGTGGCTTGTGTCAAAATGGCCATCGAAATGCAGCAGCGCATGGTCGACCTCAGAGCCAAATGGCTGGACCAGGGCCATGAGCGGCCGTTTCACATGCGCATCGGCATCAACACCGGCTACTGCAATGTCGGCAATTTCGGCAGCGCCGACCGTATGGACTACACCATTATCGGCGGCGAAGTGAACTTGGCGGCCCGGCTAGAAGGTATCTGCGAGCCAGACGGCATCACGATGTCGAACGAAACCCACATGCTGGTCCGCGATCACGTGGCCGCCGACCCGTTGGAGCCGATCCGCGTCAAAGGAATCGCGCGCGATGTGCGCCCGTTTTCAGTGCGCGATATCTTCGAAGAGCGAAGCCGCAACAAACGCTTCATCCGAAAGGAAGCGGAGGGCATGCGTTATTTCTTCGATCTGGAGCGCATGGACGCCAAACGCCGCAAACGCGCCGCCAAGGAACTGGAACGTATTGTCGCACGTCTGCGCGACGCCGAGTAACCCTAGCTGAGTGACCCTGGCTGAGTGACCCTGGCTGAGTGACCCTTGATCGACGCATTTGTGCGCTATAATCCGAAACCGATCCAATTTCTGAACCGCCTTGGGAGAGAATGCGATGTCCGTTAGTGTCACTTTTGTGGGTACCGGCGATGCTTTCGGAGCCGGCGGTCGTTTCCAAACCTGCTTTCTCGTGCGATCACCCGGCTTTAATTTCGTTATCGATTTCGGCGCGTCTTCGTTAATTTCGCTAAACCAACTGGGCATCAGCCACAACGAGATCGACGCGATCGTACTCACCCACATCCACGGCGATCACTGTGGCGGGGTGCCTTTCATGCTGATGGACGCCATGTTGGGCGCCCGGCGCGACAAGCCGCTGATGATCGCGGGCCCGCGCGACACCGAAGCGCGCCTCCAAGAGGTCTACGAAGCGCTGCTTCCCGGCATGCATGTGATGACGCCAAAGTTCGATCTCAAATACATCGAAATGGATGTCATGAAACCCAACACCATCGGCAGTGCCACCGTAACGCCTTTCCCAGCCATCCATACAGGCGAGACCAACCCCACCTCGGTGCGCTGCGAGATCGGCGGCAAGACAATCTCGTACACCGGCGACAGTGCGTGGAACAAACACATGCCTGCATTGGGCAAGGATGCGGACCTGTTAATCCTGGAATGTTATTTCCACGCCAAGCCGGTCCGCTTTCATCTCAATTACCCCGACATCAAGGAACATTGGGATGAGTTTGGCGCAAAGCGCATCATCCTCACCCACATGAGCGCCGAAATGCTGCCCATGGCTGATGACATCCCCGAAGAGACCGCCCGCGACCATATGGTGATCGAGCTATAGGCCGGCCCTACGCGGCTTCGAGCGGTGTGCGCTGGATGTTGTCGGTGTTCTGGCCTTCGATACGGATCAGCCGTGTCGGCCCATCACGTAACGGCGCATGCACATCGCCGGCTTCATAGACGTGGGCGTCGCCGGGCACCATGCGATAACTCTTCACTTTCTCGACCTTCCCCGGTGTATCGCCGCTCGGCGCTGAAACGATTTTCCAATCGGTCATTTCGGTCTCACCGACAGCTTGGCCGTAGATCGCCCATGTGGGCCCGTGATCGTGCGGCTGCCCTTGCTTGGCGCCCGTATAAATGTGCGCGCAGATGCAAAACCCCAAATCGGGGTCTTCGTACAGGATTTCACGTTCCTTGTGACTGTCGCCACTTAGATGTTCACCCACGAACGCCTCATCTTTCAGCGCTCGCTCAACACACTGGCGCACCTGCTCGCGGCCGTCGGGGCCGTTGTCCGCCTGCAAGGCCTCACGGCAATCCGCAGCGAATTGATCCAAATTGTAGGTCATGGTACTTCCTCCCAAACATCGGGCCTAAATGGCCTGTATCAGTAAAATCTGAAGCCTAAATTATACTGTCTCCGGCTACCCAACAAGATCGACAAGTGCGCCGCGATCAAGTGGCGACGCACCCGCGCCGCTTAAAGCACGGGCGAGGAACTGACGATTGACCGACGTCGCCCCACCGGCGGCGCGTTGCAGAATCTCAAGCCGCTCCAGCCTTTGTTCAGCCACGTAAATCGCCTTATTCACCGCCGCCAACGCTGCATCGACCCCGCCGTTGGCGATAAGGTTCACGTTATCAAGCCCAAGTCCCACACTATCGAACGGTTGCGGCAGAACGTTGAGGCCACCGCCGAAGGCGGTTGTCTGCAATCGTACCGGCAAACCGGTGCTGGAGATTAAATTGGCACCGCTGATTTCGGCGGACTTCACCAGTTTGTCGATGGCATCGAGCAAGATCCCGGCCTGCGCTTGGATATTCAGCGCTGAAACCCTGGACCCGTTGCCATCATGTAAGTTGGCGCTGGGATTGACGACGGATGACGCGGCGACCCGAAACCCCGATCGCAGGTCTTTCAAGGCGCTGAGAATACCCGTACCGGCGGCCACCGCCGTATCCAATGCCGTGCGTGTATCGGCGCGATTGAGCGCGGCCCGAACCTCGACAAAACGACCGGGAGAGCCGCCGATGGGCTTAAGTACCGTGTCCGCTGCACCCGTAATCCCTGAGAACGACGTACCCCCACGCAATGACGACACCGCACGTGCACCTGCGGATGCGAAGCTGATGTTCGATACGGCGCTGATCTCGGTCGCCACGAATGTCTCCCGGCTGTTGCCGAATGGGTCGAGTAGTCTAACGCCCGCACGCTAAATTCGGAAGCTTGCACTTAAGCCGTCTTCATCCACGCTCTATTGCCGCCGGCTAAGAAGTGCACGAAAAACAGGCGGAAAATCAGGTACTATTGGATTTGGCGAAGCAGAAAGCATACACATGAGTTAGGCGGATTGTTGCCGACGAAGAGAACAGACGAGAGCATAAAAACGATGACGGACCTTCGAGATATGCAACTGCTTGCCGCACTGGCGCGCCATCGCCATTTCGCGCGCGCGGCGGAGGAGTGCGGCATCTCGCAACCGGCGTTTTCGGCGCGTATCCGCAATCTCGAAACCGAATTCGAAACCCCTATTGTCAAACGCGGTAACCGCTTCATGGGCTTCACTGACGAAGGCGAGATCGTGCTCAAATGGGCGCGGCAGTTGCTGTCGGACGCCGAAGGGATGCGCCAGGAAATCGAAGCGGCCAAAGGCGCGCTGTCTGGTCGATTGGTGATCGGCGTGGTCCCGACCGCAATCACTTACGCAGCGCAAAACTCCGAGCGCCTGCGCGAGCAACACCCGGGTCTCGTGATCGAAATCCACTCCGCCTCATCGTCGCAAATCTGGCGCGGCCTGGAGGAATTCACGCTCGATGCCGGCATTACCTATTTCGAGACGGAACTGCCAAAATCCCTGGATGCGGAGATCTTATACGATGAACGCTACGTACTGCTCGCACCCAAGGGATTGGCGCCGCGCTTGAATGGCACCGTTACCTGGAAGGAGGCCGCCGCCCTGCCGCTTTGCCTGTTGACCAAAAACATGCGCAACCGGCGTATTCTCAATGAAGTGTTCGAAGAGGTCGGCGCCACGCCGAACCTGGTCATGGAAACCAACGCCTTCACCGCCGCCCTGGCCCAGGTCGAGACCGGCACCGCTGCAACCATCGCACCGGAATCCCTTGCCGGCAGCCTGCCGTTCGCCTCAGGCGTCGTGCAACTGCCCTTGACCGACCCGGTTGTCGAGAAACCCATTTGCCTTGCCGTTGCCGACCGAAAACCCGCACCGCCCGCCGTCCTGGCCCTTGCCGACGCGCTGCGCGCGATCCCGTCATAACCTGAGCGAATGACGCCTTAACGAATAACGATTTGCTGTTTTACCTAGTTCCGGCTTCAGTAGAAGAAGAATGGAATGGGGAGGGTCGGCATGGCACCGCTGGATAACAACCAGGGCGTCTGGATATCAGGACGTGGCAAGGGGCGGAAAACACCGAAGGGGCGGCAACTTGACGACAACGCCCGTGCAGACATCCTTGATCTGCTAGGCGACAGGCCGCGCCGACGCGATCTCCTGATCGAGTTTTTGCACCTAGTTCAAGACCGCTTCGGGCATATATCTGCCGCACATTTGCATGCGCTGGCTGATGAAATGCGCCTTTCCCAGGCCGAGATTTACGAAGTCGCCACCTTCTACGCGCACTTCGACGTGGTGAAGGAAGGCGAGGCACCGCCTGCGGCCTTGACCATCCGGGTCTGTGATTCGCTATCGTGCGAGATGGCCGGCGCGCAAACCCTCATGAAAGCCTTGGAGGATGGGTTAGATAGCACCCAAGTGCGGGTCGTCCGAGCACCTTGCATGGGCCGGTGCGACACCGCGCCGACCCTTGAAATCGGTCACAACCATATCGATCATGCAACGCCCGAGAAGGTCCAACAAGCCATTGCCGACAACGACACCCATGCCCATGTCCCCGACTACGAAGGCTTTGAGGCTTACCGGGCAAACGGCGGCTACGAAAAACTCACAGCACTCCGCGCCAGCGACACAACGGCTGAAAGCATCGAGGAAACCTTGATCGAAGCGGGCCTCCGCGGGCTCGGCGGGGCGGGGTTCCCGACCGGTCGAAAATGGTCGTTCGTACGTGCCGAAGCGGGGCCGCGTTATCTCGCCGTCAACGGCGACGAAGGCGAGCCCGGTACGTTTAAAGACCGCTATTACCTGGAACGCACGCCGCATCTGTTTTTGGAAGGTATGCTGATTGCCGCCTGGGCGGTGGAGGCCAAGACAGCTTTTATTTATATGCGCGATGAGTATCCGGCCGTGCTGGATATCCTGCGTCGTGAGATTTCCGCGCTGGAGCAAGCCGGCATTGTCGACAAAGGCTACATCGATCTCAGACGTGGCGCCGGGGCCTATATCTGCGGCGAAGAATCGGCGATGATCGAAAGCATCGAAGGTAAACGTGGCCTACCACGTCATCGTCCTCCGTTCGTCGCCCAAGTGGGTGTGTTCGGCCAACCGACATTGGTCAACAATATTGAAACGCTGTACTGGGTGGCACGCGTGCTGCGCGAGGGGCCTGAAACCCTGTCCGGCACTGAGAAGAATGGCCGCAAAGGCTTGCGTAGCTATTCCGTCTCGGGCCGCGTCAACAATCCGGGCGTCTATCTGCTGGCCGCCGGCTCCACCATCACCGATGTGATCGAAGCCGCCGGCGGCATGCTTGATGGCCACGCCTTCAAGGCCTACCAGCCGGGCGGCCCATCATCGGGGTTGTTGCCCGCATCCATCAACGATGTGCCGTTGGACTTCGACACCCTACAACCGCTCGGCAGCTTCATCGGGTCCGCCGCCGTGGTGGTGCTGTCGGATCAAGACAGCGCGCGCGCCGCCGCACTCAACATGCTGCGATTTTTCGAAGACGAGAGCTGCGGTCAATGCACGCCGTGTCGTGTGGGCTGCGAAAAGGCGGTCAAGCTGATGCAAGCTGACACCTGGGACACCGATTTGCTGGAAGACCTCTGCCAGGCCATGGGCGACGCGTCCATTTGCGGCCTCGGCCAAGCCGCGCCGAACCCCATCCGCCTGACCATCAAACATTTTGCAGACGAGATTTGATCATGCCCGACGCAAGCAACATCGAAACCGTCACTTTCACCCTCAATGGCCGTGAGGTCACGACTGAAGCCGGCCAAACCATTTGGGAGGCGGCCCAGGCTGAAGGCACGACAATCCCACATCTCTGCCACAAGCCGGAACCCGGCTACCGCTCCGACGGCAACTGCCGCGCGTGTATGGTCGAGGTCAAGGGAGAGCGTACACTGGTGGCATCGTGCATTCGCCCGGTCAGCGATGGTCTGGTGGTCACAACCGAATCCGCACGAGCCGAAAAGGCTCGCAAGACGGTGATGGAACTTTTGATTGCCGACCAGCCGGATCGCGAAGCGGCGCACGACCGCTCCTCGCATCTGTGGAAGATGGCCGACCAGCAGGGCGTTTCGGAAAGCCGGTTCCCGGCGGTTGAACAAACCCGCGTACCGTTGCTCGATTCGTCACACGCTGCCATGCAGGTCAATCTTGACGCCTGTATCCATTGCAATTTGTGCGTCCGCGCGTGTCGCGAAGTGCAGGTGAACGATGTGATCGGCATGTCGGGGCGTGGCCACGATGCGCAGATCACTTTCGATATCAACGACCCCATGGGCACATCCACCTGCGTCGCCTGCGGTGAATGCGTACAGGCCTGCCCCACCGGCGCCTTGATGGCAGCAACGGCATTGGACAAGGCCGGCAACGGAGACAGTGCCGCCATCGACCGTGAAGTGAACACAGTTTGCCCCTATTGCGGCGTCGGCTGTCAGCTTACGTTCAAAATCAAAGATGACAAAATTGCCTGGGTCGAAGGTGCCGGCGGGCCGGCCAACGAAAACCGGCTGTGCGTCAAAGGCCGCTTCGGTTTCGACTATGTGGCCCACCCCCATCGGCTGACCAAACCTTTGATCCGCCGCGATGACGCCCCGGCCAAAGGTCTGAATGTCGACCCCGCCAAACCGTTGGAGTTTTTCCGCGAAGCGACGTGGGAAGAAGCCATGGAGAAAGCGGCGCAAGGGTTCATCAATTTGCGCGATAATAACGGCGGCACGTCCGTCGCGGGCTTTGGGTCCGCCAAGTGTTCGAACGAGGAAGCCTATCTTTTCCAGAAATTGATCCGCACCGGGTTCGGCCACAATAACGTCGATCACTGCACGCGGCTTTGCCATGCGTCATCCGTGGCGGCACTGATGGAAAACGTCGGTTCCGGCGCTGTGACCGCTACGTTCAATGAGATCGAAAACGCCGACGTCGCCATCGTCATTGGCTGCAACCCCATCGAAAACCACCCCGTCGCCGCGACTTATTTCAAACAGTTCACCAAACGCGGCGGCAAACTGATCGTCATGGACCCGCGCGGCCAAGGGCTAAAACGCCACGCCACGCATATGCTGCAGTTCCGCCCTGGCACCGACGTCGCCATGCTGAACGCCATCATGCATGTGATCATCACCGAAGAACTATTCGACCGTCAGTATATCGCCTCCTTCACCGAAGGCTTCGACGAGATGAAATCGCACCTAAAGGATTTCACCCCCGAAGCCATGGCACCGATTTGCGGCATCGATGCCGACACCTTGCGCGACGTCGCGCGGCTGTTTGCGGGCGCCAAGGCGGGCATGGTGTTTTGGGGCATGGGCGTGTCGCAGCACATCCACGGCACCGATAACGCGCGTTGTTTGATCTCGCTGACGCTGATGTGCGGACACGTGGGCCGACCAGGTGCCGGCCTGCATCCACTGCGTGGCCAGAACAACGTGCAGGGGGCATCCGATGCGGGCTTGATCCCGATGTTGCTGCCGGATTACCAATCGGTGGCTGAGCCTTCGGTGCGCGAGTTGTTCAAGGACATCTGGAACGGTTTCGACGTTGATCCCAACCCCGGCCTCACCATCGTCGAGATCGTCAACGCCATGTACGACGGCGACATCAAGGGCATGTACGTATTGGGCGAAAACCCAGCCATGTCCGATCCCGATGCCGGGCATGCACGCGATGCCTTGGCGAAGCTTGAGCACCTGGTTGTCCAGGATATCTTCCTGACCGAAACCGCGAACTTCGCCGATGTTATTTTACCGGCCACAGCCTGGGCTGAGAAAACCGGCACCGTCACCAATACCAACCGCCAAGTGCAAATGGGTCGTGCCGCCGTGCCTGCGCCGGGTGAGGCCCGCGAAGACTGGGCCATCGTTACCGACCTGGCTCGCCGCCTGGGCCTCGAGTGGACTTACGAACACCCACGCGATGTGTTCAACGAGATGAAGCGCTCCATGAAATCGCTCAATAACATCACCTGGGAACGCTTGGAAAACGAGAACGTCGTGACCTACCCGTCGCTAAGCGAGACCG
>JABIPG010000110.1 GCA_018698795.1 Rhodospirillaceae bacterium | reverse complement strand
TTTATCCCGGCGATACGCTGTCAGCGCGCTCGGAGGTCATCGGGCTGAAGGAAAACTCCAACGGCAAAACCGGTGTGGTTTATGTCCGCTCGACCGGCCTCAACCAACGCGGCGAGATGGTATTGGATTATGTGCGTTGGGTCATGGTGCGCAAACGCGACGAAACCGCGTCGGCCCCGACGCCGACCATCCCGGATTTGCCGGGCGCGGTTGGCGTCACCGACTTCGTCGTGCCACCGTTATCAGATCCCCCGAGTTATGATGCCGCACTGGCCGGCAGCAACCATCTTTGGGATGACTACAGCGTTGGTGAACGAATCGACCACGTCGACGGCATGACCATCGAAGAAGCCGAACACATGATCGCCACGCGGCTATACCAAAACACCGCGAAAGTTCATTTCAATCTGCACGAACAACAATCGAGCCGCTTCGGCAAACGCCTGATCTATGGCGGCCACATCATCAGCATGGCCCGAAGCCTCAGCTTCAATGGCCTCGCCAACGCCTTTAAGATCGCGGCATTGAACGGCGGCGCGCACACCAACCCAACCTTCGCCAGCGACACGATTTATGCCTGGTCCGAGGTGTTGGATAAAATGGAGCTTCCGGGCAACGACAACGTGGGTGCCTTGCGGCTGCGCACCGTGGCTTGCAAGGATACCGCCTGTGCTGAATTCCCCGACAAAGGCGAAGACGGCAAGGCCTTGAGCGCGGTGGTCCTCGATCTCGACTATACGGTGCTCATGGTTCGGCGTTAAAACGGCGAATCGAATCCAAAAAACGGTCGATCCACGCCGACCCAAGCGGTTGTTCCGAACCCGGGGAGAGCGTCGCCATGATTATTTTTCACAACACTTCGCATCGATCAGATTTGCTAAACATCTGAAAAGACTCAAACAAAACCGGCACGAATCCTTCGAACACTTGATGTATTCGAAGCAATGTGAAAAACACACAAAATATAGTTGTCAGCGATTCGAGCCTTTGATAATAAAAAGAGGCGTCAGGGACGCAGGTCCTGGGAAACCTGCGAGAGCGCCGCCGAGACAACGCACCCTGACACCTCTTGGAGCCGGCCAGGCTCCGTGCACTAAAAAGCGACCGCTCGCTTTACCGACCAATCGTTGAACGCACCCTGGGCAGAGATCATTCAACGGTTCGGTCGACGCGGTCCAATCTCACAAACAACTGTCACCAATCGCTCGTCAAACCGAACCATGGCAAGGTTTTCGTCACCGTTTGCGGTGCCTACGCCCGCCCGGATTGCGCACTGACCGTCGCCGGCCTGTGGCAGCCGTTGGGGCTAAATGGGGGCTTGACGAGAACTGTTTCCCGAACGGGAAAGGTCCTCGCCCCCAGGACCCGCATGGTGTCGAGAGCCACTGCCTGCGGCTTGCGCATCGAACTTCCGGCCGAAACCGTCGTTTCGATTTGCACGCCTTTGCCTTGCTTCCAGCCGGATCGAAACCCAGCCTTCCGCAACCGATGCCCTTGGCCACGCCGCTGGAAGCGAACCTCCACCGACGCCTGCCGCAAAACACCACATCGGCGCTTTCTCATGCCTTCGTAGCTTGCGCCAACGGGATTTCACAAACAACGCAGAATCACGGGGGTAAAAGTTGTTTTCTGTGTATAATCACGATTGATCTCCACAGTGCACCCACATGTTTTCCACATATATGATCCACAGGTTCCACAAATAGCTTTTGCTTCATAGGCTTAACGGCAAACCGAGTGCAATTATATTGCGAGTGCGAAGATTGACTTGGCTACAACCACCCTTTACGTATGGGTGAGTAGCCATCTATTTGGGTGGTCAGGCATTTCAAATTGTGGGGTTGGGCCATGGCCAACAGCAATCGACCTTTGTCGCCGCATCTCCAGATATATCGGCCACAAATTTCGTCCTTCCTTTCAATCATGCATCGTATTACCGGCGTTGCCCTTGCGGGTGGGACTTTGTTCTTCACTTATTGGCTGCTGTCAGCAACCTACGGTGCTGAGAAATTCGCCAACGCACAAGCCGTGTTCGGATCGTGGTTCGGCCAGATCATTCTTTGGGGCTTCACCTTTTCCATTTTCTTCCATCTGGCCAATGGTCTTCGGCACCTGGCGTGGGACGCAGGCTGGGGGTTTGATCTCGACAAGGTGCGGATGTCGGGCTGGCTCGCGGTTTTGTTCGCCGCCGCCATGACCGTGCTCACGCTGGTTGTCGCCTACTCGGCGGCGGGAGGCAATTGATGCAAATGCGATCACATCTCGCCCGCGCCCGCGGATTGGGCTCATCCAACGACGGCGTCGGGCACTGGTGGGCACAGCGCCTGACCGGGCTGGCATTGGTGCCGCTGTCGTTGTGGTTTATTTTTTCAGTCGTCGGTCTGATTGGTGCTGATTTGGCCACAGTCAAAGCCTGGGCTGGTCGTCACGGCAATCCCGTGATGCTGATATTGCTGACCATCGCCATGTTCCACCACGCACAGCTCGGTATTCAGGTGGTGGTCGAGGATTACGTCAAATCCGAACCCACAAAAGTCACCTTGCTGGTGCTAACCAAATTTCTTGCCGCGCTGTTCGGCGCGTCGTGCATTTTCGCCGTGTTACGGCTTTCCTTCGGAGGTTGATGCCTAATGAGTAAGGCATATGAAATCATCGACCATAAATACGAGGTCGTTGTCGTCGGTGCTGGTGGTGCGGGATTGCGCGCTACACTGGGCATGGCCGAAGCCGGGCTGAAAACAGCCTGCATCACCAAAGTTTTCCCAACCCGAAGCCATACAGTGGCGGCGCAGGGCGGCATCTCCGCCGCGCTCGGCAATATGGCCGAAGACCATTGGGAATGGCACATGTACGATACCGTCAAGGGCGCCGATTGGCTTGGCGACCAAGATGCCATCGAATACATGTGCCGCGAAGCCGTGCCGTCGATTGTTGAACTTGAACACTACGGCATGCCATTTTCGCGTACCGAAGACGGCAAGATTTATCAGCGCCCCTTCGGCGGCCACATGCGCAACTTCGGCGAAGCTCCCGTGCAGCGCGCCTGTGCCGCAGCTGACCGTACCGGCCACGCCATGCTGCACACGCTGTATCAACAGTCGCTCAAGCATAACGCCGAGTTCTTCGTCGAATACTTCGCCCTCGACCTGATTATGGGCGACGACGGCACCTGCGAGGGCGTTGTCGCTTGGAACCTGGACGACGGCACCATTCACGTATTCCGCGGCCACCAGATTGTCATTGCGAC
This sequence comes from Rhodospirillaceae bacterium, assembly GCA_018698795.1. Taxonomy (GTDB): domain Bacteria; phylum Pseudomonadota; class Alphaproteobacteria; order Rhodospirillales; family Casp-alpha2; genus TMED8. The sequence goes on along the minus strand of JABIPG010000110.1, from coordinate 9,800 downwards.
GGGTGGCTACGGGCGGTCTTATTTCTCGTGCACATCGGCGCACACCTGCACCGGTGACGGCAACGCCATGGTGGCGCGCGCCGGCCTGCCGCTGCAAGATCTGGAGTTCGTGCAGTTCCACCCGACCGGCATCTATGGCTCGGGTTGCCTGATCACCGAAGGCGCGCGCGGCGAAGGCGGCTACCTGACGAATTCTGAGGGCGAGCGCTTTATGGAGCGCTACGCGCCAACCGCCAAGGACTTGGCCAGCCGCGATGTCGTGTCGCGGTCCATGACCATGGAAGTCCGCGACAAGCGCGGCGTCGGCCCGGAAAGCGATCATATCTTCCTGCATTTGGAGCATCTGGGCGCCGACGTGCTGGGCCAGCGGCTGCCGGGCATTACCGAATCGGCAAAAATCTTCGCCGGCGTTGATTGCACGAAAGAGCCGATCCCGGTGATCCCGACCGTGCATTACAACATGGGCGGCATCCCGACCAATCACATGACCGAGGCCATGAACCCCACCAAAGACAACCCCGACGCCTTGTCGCCGGGCCTGATGGCGGTGGGTGAGTGTTCGTCAGCGTCGGTGCATGGCGCCAACCGTCTCGGCACCAACTCGTTGTTGGACCTTGTGGTTTTCGGTCGTGCTGCGGGCATTCAGGCATCCAAGTTGGTGACACCCGGCGAGCCACTGCGGCCGTACCGCGAAGGTTGCGCCGACGCAGCGCTCGAGCGCCTGGACAGAATTCGTCACGCGTCGGGCGGCACCAAGACCAGCGAATTGCGCATGGACATGCAACGCACCATGCAAAACAACGCCGCCGTGTTCCGCACATCCGAAGTGCTGTCGGAAGGCGTCGAGTTGATTGACAAAGTCTGGGACGGCTTGGCCGATGTGCAGGTCTCCGACCGCTCAATGATCTGGAACTCGGATCTGGTCGAGACGCTGGAACTGGAGAACCTGATGATCAACGCCAAGATCACCATGCACTCCGCCGAGGCCCGCAAAGAGAGCCGCGGCGCCCACGCGCATGAGGATTTCCCTGATCGCGACGACGAAAACTGGATGAAGCACACGCTGGGCTATATCGATGCCGACGGCAAAGTCACCATCGACTACCGCCCGGTGCATGCCCACACACTGACCGACGAGGTCGATTACATCGAACCCAAGGAACGGGTCTATTAATCATGGTAGAATTTTCCCTTCCCGCCAACTCCACGGTCGGCGCCGGCAAGACCTTCCCGGCCCCCGACGGCGCTACCAACACCAGAACCTTCCAGGTCTATCGTTACGACCCGGACACCGGTGACAATCCGCGCCTCGATACTTTCATCGTCGATCTGGACACCTGCGGCCCGATGGTGCTGGACGCGCTGATCAAGATCAAAAATGAGATCGATCCGACTCTCACTTTCCGGCGCTCATGTCGCGAAGGTGTTTGTGGGTCGTGCTCGTTCAACATCGACGGCACCAACACCTTGGCCTGCACCAAGCCGATCTCGGATATCTCCGGCGACGTGAAAATTTATCCGCTGCCGCACATGCCGGTGATCAAAGACTTGGTGCCGGACCTCAATGTTCCCTACGCGCAGTACCGCTCCATCGAACCCTGGTTACAAGCTGACACGCCGGCACCGAACCGCGAGCGGCTGCAAAGCGTCGGAGAGCGCGACAAGCTCGACGGTCTTTGGGAGTGCATCTTGTGCTTTTGCTGCCAGACCAGTTGCCCAAGCTATTGGTGGAACGGCGACCGCTACTTAGGCCCCGCCATCTTGTTGCAGGCCTACCGCTGGATTGCCGACAGCCGCGACGAAGCCACCGGCAAACGCCTCGATGCGCTGAACGATCCGTTCCGGCTATACCGCTGCCACACCATCATGAACTGCACCAACACCTGCCCCAAAAGTCTCAACCCAGGCCAGGCCATTGGCTCCATCAAGGAAGCGCTGTTCAAGCGCCTTTAAACCATGACAACACAAGCTGTTAGCTACACCTCGGCCGGGGACCACGTGGCCGTCATCACCATGAACCGCGCCGAGCGCATGAACCGCCTGGACGCCGACATCGTCGCCGGGCTAGAAGCCGCCTGGCAGCAATTCATGGATACCGACGACGACCGTGTTGCGGTGCTGGCCGGTGACGGCAAGGCATTTTCCGCCGGCGCCGACCTGAAAGCCATTCCGCACGACCTGTTTCGGGGCATCCCGAGCGTCGGCGTGGCGGTCGACAAGCCCGTCGTCGCCGCCGTGCAAGGCTGGTGCGTTGGTGGTGGCATGGTGCTGACCACCATGTGCGACATTCTGGTCGCCACGGAAGATGCCATGTTCAGCTACCCGGAAGTCAAAATCGGTTTCTCCGGCGGCCTGATCTCGACACTGGCGTGCCGCATTCCGCACAAGATCGCCATGGACCTATTATTGACCGGCGATGCGATCACGGCGCAGCGCGCCTATGAAGTCGGCTACGTCAACAAATTGGTATCGACAGATGAGCTCATGGATACCGCCATGGACTACGCCAAACGCATCGCCGCCCAGGCGCCGCTACCGTCTCGCATGCTGAAACGCTTCGTCGGTGAAGCCATGCCCAAGGGCCCGTCGGAAGTCGCCGGCATCGCCCGCGCCCAGGTCAACGCCATCAACGCCAGTTCGGACGGCAACGAAGGCATCGCCGCCTTCATGGAAAAACGTCCACCGGTTTTCAAAGGCGAGTAGTGGCCCCATAAGCCTCTCCGAAATGGACCTTCGAAACGAGCCATTATCGGGTTACGCTCCGTACCGACTGGCGACGGAGATTTTCCATGTACGTACCCAAGCACTTTGAAGAAACCGACCCCAATATTCTGTCAGACCTCATGCGGGCCTTCAGCTTCGCGTTGCTGGTGACGGCGCGCGACGGCAGCCCCGTCGGCACCCACGTGCCTCTACATTTGGCGCGCAACGGCACACAGATGACGCTGCTGGGCCACCTTGCCCGCGCCAACGACCACTGGAAACAATTCGACGGTGACACCGAGGCTCTATGCGTGTTCCAGGGCCCGCACGCTTACATCTCGCCGAATTGGTACGCCAGCGACGGCATGGTGCCGACCTGGAACTACGCCGTCATCCATGCCTACGGCAAACCGCGCGCTATTGAAGATGCCGGCGAGGCCACCGACATTTTACGGCGATTGGTGGGTGATAACGAATCTGACGCCACCGGCAATTGGTCCATAGCGAAACTGCCAAAACAAAGCGTCAGCGCGCAATTGAAAGGCATCGTTGCCTTCGAGATGGTGATTGAGCGCATCGAAGGTAAATGGAAAATGGGCCAAAACCGCGCCGCCGAAGACGCCTCGGGTGCGGCGAACGGCCTGCGCGCTGCTAACGGTCCCGACGCGGAGGCCGTCGCCGAAAGCATGGAAACCCGCATCAACCGCCCCATATGAGCCATGACCGACGATCAAGCCGTGAATAGAGGGGGCGATATGCGAGAGTTCTGGGAACGGAGATCAGGATTTATGGTCGCCGTCTAGTGACAACCACTTTTTGATAAATCCCGCCGAAATAAGTCCGTTTTTCCCAGTCGTAAAGACCCGGGTCGCATGCAAAAGTACAGATGTCGTTCTTCCACATACTTGCCGCGAAGGGCTCGAACAGGTTGTAGATCATCCGCATTACGGGCCTGAGCGGATGCCAGTTGACGGGACGGTGGTAGTCTATGAAGACGGCCCTGCCTCCCTCTGCAAGGCAAGATAGCAGATTGTCGACAACGGCGTGCTTGGTCATATCAGGCAATTCATGGAGTAGAAAGAAACAGGAGACTAGATCATATTGTCGGCCTGAAAACTCCGCTGCGTCTGCAAGGAAGACCTCTGCCTGCGGGAGGTCTGCCAGCTTTTGTCGGCAGAGTTCCGCCTGTAGTGGGACGACATCGATTACGTCCAACCGCCCGGCGTGGCCGATGTGACGGGCGAGTTCGGGGATCAAGCCGCCGTAAACATGCGCGGCCTGCAAGGCCGTGCTCCCCGGTCCGACCTCTGCCAACAATGCTCTTTTAAGACGCCGGTTGTTGCCAAGGAGAATCGTCGAAACAATGAAATCCTTGTCAAGTAGGCGGGCATTGTGCGGATCGAGATAGGCCCATTGATAGACGTCCTGCATATAGCGGGGAACGCCCTCTGCGTTCCCAACGCTTGAGGAATGACCGAACTTAGTTGCGGCTTGTGCTAAATGTGTGCGCTCAACCCAAAGCGGACATTCGTTATATAAACGGGTCTTATTCAAAACGCGTTACATGCCTGATCCGGTCATCTTGATCATATTCAACTTTGACCTTCACGTCCTTGCCGCTGAAGCCGCTTTCGACGGGTTTTCCCACCACATCCCATAAACCAAATGTGCCGATATTCATGGTGGCATGAAGGAAGGATCGGGACGTGCGGGCCGCCGTTGAGTAACCATCAACAAACTTGAAGACATCGACTTTTTGTCCGTTACTGATTTCCGCAAGCACTGGAGCACCAAATTCAGCAATCACCCTGTGGCGAAGAGTGCCGATTTTTAATACTGACATGTCGTGGGCTCGAGGTTGCTCCGAAGCCATTCTCGACGCGTCTCCAGTACAGGCGCCCATGGCCAAGCTTGCAAATGCTATTGAAATAGCAACTAAAAGAAATCTCATACGTCCTCACAATTCACTTAATTATGAAGTGTTTATTCAAGTGGAGATCCTAAAGATAGAATATCCAAGCTGAAAAAATCATCCATGCTTTCTAGACTATCTCCAATGCTTTCGAAAGTCCGCAAATGGCTAGAAACAGCCACGCCACCACCCATCAGCTTCAGTTTTCTCTCCGAGCCGTACCCGTCATCATGCGCAGGCTTGAGCTATGGCTTCACGACGGACCCGTTTCCCGCCACCAATGCCTTTTTATCGACCTTGCCGCCGCCAACCCGTGGCAGTTCCCGGACCTCAATAATGCGCGCCGGAATTTTGTAGCCCGCAAGGCCGCGTTCTTGCAAAAGCGCAGTCAGCGCCTTTGCATCCACCGATGCACCCGGGTGTGGCTGCACGTAGGCCCAGGCCACTTGGCCGTACTCTTCATCCGGTGCGGCCACCACGGCGCACTCGAAGACATCCGCGTGGCGGGCGATTTCGCGCTCCACCTCGGCCGGCAGAATTTTATGGCCGCTGCGGTTGATCACTTCCTTGGCGCGACCGATCAGCGTCAACCGCCCGTCATCATCCAAGCAGCCGATATCGCCGGTGGCGTACCAGCCGTCGGACCATGCAGCCTCGGTCGCGGCCGGGTCATGCCAATAGCCCGATGCCGCGAACGGTGCCGAGACCTTGACCTCGCCAATGTCGCCGGGCGGCAGAGCCTGGCCAGCATCATCATCAACCCGAAGCCGACAACCCGGCAAGGGCAGACCGACCGAGCCGTCCAGCCGCCGGGTCTTGGGCTCGCCCACATGCGCGTGGCCGAAGCCAGGGCATTCCATGGATCCCGACGCCACCACCACTTTGCAGCCTGAGCTTTCCTCGAACGACCGTGCGGCCTCCACATTGGTTGCCGCCGTGCCGACGCGCAGCACCCGCAGCGAGCTCAAATCAAAGGGCGTCAAGTTCTCCGCCGCCAGCCGCGCCAGGATCACCGGCACCGTGGTCGCGGCGGTGATGGCTGATTGCTCCACCAAGCGCAGCAGCGATGCGGGCTGGAAGTTCTCGGGGTAGGTGAAGGTGCAAGGCAGCGTTGCAGAGATGGTCCAGACCAGCACCCCCGCAGCTCCCGACATGGGCGCGAAGATGCCGAGGTTATCGTCCGCCGTGAGCCCCAGCCGCACAGCGATGCCGCGCCCAACGCAAATTTGCGCGGCCTCCGGCCACTCGCACAATTTCGCCAGGCCGCTGGTGCCGCTCGATGCGGTGATCAACGAGACATCATCGAAGCCGAAGCTACGGTTCGGGATTTGCGCAATGTCGTCGGCATTTGCTGATGGGGTGGAAAGCTCATCCCACGGACGCCAACCCGGAGCGGTCGGTGTGCCGAGATCGATGCGCGCGTGCAGGCCCGCAGCGGCATCATCCAACCAAGCCATATCGTCGGGGTGCAGCGCATCTCGCGCCATGACGATGAGATCAGGCGCGATGCGCTGCATCACGTAATCGAGCTCGCGGCGGCGCCACTGCATGGGCACGTAGACGCCGATGATGCCGGCTTTCTTGAGCGCAATACGCAACAGCATTTCACGACTTGATGAGGGCATCTGCACCAAGGCCCGGGAATCCCGCACCAACCCCAAGCCGATCAGGTTAGCGGAGAGGCGGTCCGTCGCGGCGTCGAGTTGAGCCCAGGTGTAGGTGCCCTGGGCATCCTGGCACGCGATGCGGCCGGGGCAATCGCGGGCGTGGTCGGCACAACGACCGGCCATGGTGTCGAGGGTCCAGTGCCCGGCGTCCAGGTATGCGGCAATACCCGCCGGAGATAGCAACGTCGGCTTCATGCCGGCTCAGCGGCCTTTGTAAACAGGTTCGCGTTTCTCAGCGAAAGCCTTCAGGCCCTCTTGGCCGTCCTCGCTGCCCATGCAGATGGCGTAAAGTTTGCGCTCGTAATCGATACCCGTCAGCAAGTCCGTCTCGGTTGAGCGCAACACCGCATCGCGCCCGCCGACAAAGGCCAGCGGCGCGCGCGAGCCCAACGTGCGGGCCAGTTCCTTGGCGCGATCGAGCAATTTCTCTTGCGGATGCAGTTCAGTCACCAGGCCGATGGCGCGCGCAGTCTCCGCGTCCACGGGCTCGCCGGTCAGCACCATCTGCATGGCCCAGCCCAAGCCGACAAATCGCGACAAACGCTGCGTGCCGCCGCTGCCGGGGATTTGGCCAAGCTGGATTTCCGGCTGCCCCAGCGACGCATTGGGGCTGGCGATGCGTACCGTACAACCCATGGCGAATTCCAGCCCGGCGCCGAAGCAATAACCGTTGATGGCGGCGACACTGGGTTTGCCCAGGCGTTCGATGGTGGTCGGCAGTTCCTTCCTAAGCGTCGCCGCCTCGCCCATTTCGGAGGCCAGCGTGCGTTCGGAAAGCTCGGGGATGTTGGCGCCCGCACAAAAGGATTTGTCACCATCGCCGGTAAACACGATGGCCTTGATGGCGTCATCGGCCTCGGCCTTGCGCGCGCATTCCATCAAGTCGACGCGCATTTGGTGGTTCATGGCGTTGCGGCGCTCTGGCCAATGCAGGGTGACGACCAGCAATTCACCATCGGTTTCGGTCAGGATATTCTCGTAACTCATATTTTCCCCTCCCCTATCAAGGCACTCAACGGAACGGTTGCGCCAGCATTTTATCGAGGCGCTGATTTATCGGATCGCGGAATTGCGGCAAACCGATCTGCATGCCGTCGTGCCCGGCTTCGGGTTGATCGATATAGGTACCGAACATTCGGTCCCACCAGGGCAAATTGAAACCGTAGTTGCTGTCGGTTTCGGTGCGCACGGATGAATGATGCACCCGATGCATATCCGGTGTCACCACGAAAAGCCGCAACACGCGGTCCAAGGCCAACGGCAGGCGCACATTGGCATGATTGAACATGGCCGTGCCGTTGAGCAGCACTTCAAACACGATCACCGCCACCGCCGGAGCACCGATGGCGGCGACTACCACCATCTTGATGACAATCGACATCAAAATCTCAATCGGGTGGAAGCGTGCGCCGGTGGTCACGTCGTAGCCGGTATCGGCGTGGTGCATGCGGTGCAGGCGCCACAAAATCGGCACCTTGTGGAACATCACGTGCTGGGCGTAAATCGCGCAATCCAAGATCAACACACTGCCGATCACCGCCACCGGTTCCGGTGCGCCGGTTAAATTGAACAACCCCCAGCCATCTTCCGCCGCCCACAACGCCACACCCACGGGCAGCACAGGAAACAACAATCGCACCAACACCGTATTCAACACGACGATGCCTAGGTTGGCGGGCCAGCGTTTTGTGCGCGGCAGTGCGAGCTTCAGGCGCGGCGCCATGAACTCCCAAGTGACCATAATGGCGAGGATGCCGAAAAAGACACCAAGGCGGATTTGCGCCTCATGGAGCATCACTAAATCGCTAAAGCCTCGCATGTCCGTCTATCCTTTGGCTATCATTTGACTGTCCTTTGGTATCGACCCTTGGGAATCATGGAGTATCATGGGGTGTCATGTTGTATATATGAAACTCGTCCAACACGCCTGACAAGGATTAGCGTGCATGAATCTGCATCGCGACTTGCAAGCCCGAGCTGAAAACGGCAACCCGGTCCGTGTAGGGCTCATCGGTGCCGGAAAATTCGGCACCATGTTTCTGTCGCAAGCCCTGCGCACACCGGGCCTGCATGTGATGGTGATTGCCGATCTCGATCCCGAACGCGTCAAACGCAATCTTGCCACCACCGGCTGGACGCCGCACCAATATGGCGCCACCTCGGCGGCCAAGGCGTTGGCCGACGGCACAACCTTCGTTACCGACAATTCAGACAAAGTCTTCGAAGCCGGCGGCCTCGAGGTCGTCATCGAGGCCACAGGCGATCCGGAAGTCGGTATCCGCCACGCGCTTGCCGCCATCGAACGCGGCCGTCACATCGTCATGGTCAATGTCGAGGCCGATGTATTGGCCGGGCCGCTTTTGGCAAGAAAGGCAAGTCAGGCGAGCGTCGTCTACTCCATGGCATACGGCGATCAACCGGCGCTGATTTGCGAACAGGTCGATTGGGCCCGCAGTTGCGGCCTGGACGTCATCGCCGCGGGCAAGGGCACCAAATACCAACCCGCCTTTCATGCCTCGACGCCCGATACCGTCTGGGATCACTACGGCCTGACATCCGAGCGCGCCGCGGCCAGCGGCATGAACGCCAAGATGTTCAACTCGTTCCTGGACGGCACCAAATCCGGCATCGAAATGGCGGCCGTGGCCAATGCCACGGGCCTGACACCCGCGCCCGACGGCCTCAGCTTTCCCGTCTGCAACGTCGAAGACATCGCCAGCACGCTGATCCCCGAAACCGCCGGCGGCATGCTGCACCACAAGGGCCAGGTGGAGGTGATCTCCAGTTGCCGGCGCGATGGAACGGATTTGGAGCACGATCTGCGCTGGGGCGTTTACGTTACCTTCGAAGCGCCGACTGACTATGTCGCCGATTGTTTCGCCGACTACGGTCTGATCACCGACCCATCGGGCCGCTATTCAGCGCTTTGGCGCCCTTATCATCTGATCGGGCTGGAGCTCGGCGTCAGCGTCGCCTGGGCGGCCATCCACCGCCAACCGACGGGCGCACCCACAGGTTTCCGCGCCGACGTGGTGGCGACGGCCAAGCGCGATCTGGCGGCGGGCGAGATGCTCGATGGCGAGGGCGGCTACACGGTTTGGGGCAAGTTGATGGCGGCATCGGATGCCTTGGCCATCGGGGCTCTGCCCATCGGCCTTGCCCGCGACCTGCCCCTGAAACTCACCGTCCCCACCGGCCATGTCGTAACCTGGAACGACGTCGACATGCCGACGGAGCGGCGCACCGACGCCGTCTACTTGCTGCGCCGTGAAATGGAGGCCCTGTTTGGCGGCAAGGGCGCCGGACGGGTCGCGGCTGAGTAGGAAAAGCAATTGACCGTCCCGCAACCCATTGAGGCCTACAACGCCCTTGTCGAACAAGGCGAAATTCGGGCCGATCCGATTCAAGCCGCCGCGATGGCCAAGCTGCAAACCCTTGCCGGTGAATTATTCGATTACGCCGAACAGATGGGTAAGACCGGCTGGCGCGCCCGACTGTCGTTCGGCGGCGGCAAGAAG
>JABIPG010000176.1 GCA_018698795.1 Rhodospirillaceae bacterium | reverse complement strand
TTGGGTGTCCATTCTTCACTCATATTATTTTTATCTTTCACATTGGCATATATATTGACGAAAACGCCCCCAAATACGCCGTGAAAACCTCCTTGTTGTCCGAATTCACCAATATTACCCAGGGAAATCACAAAAAAACCACGAAATGTGATGCGTGATCCACACCAATATACAAGATGTTGGGATCGGATCAACATGTTGATTGAACAAAACCGGTGGAAAACTTCAGTATTTGGGCTGGGAAGCCGCCGAATGGCGTGATATTTTGCGCTGCAACATCAAAAGTGAACCGTTTGCAGCAATTGGGGAGAGAGCGTCACATGTCCGCTTCAAAAACACCGGATTTGCAGCAGTGGAACGATACGGCCACGAAAGAACTCAAAGGCCGTTCGCCCGAAGACTTGGTATGGCAGACGCCGGAAGGTATCGCCATCAAGCCGCTTTATACAGCTGCCGATCTTGAAGACCTGGAAAGCGTCGATACGCTACCGGGTTTTGCGCCGTTCCTTCGCGGTCCCCGAGCCACGATGTACGCGAATAGGCCTTGGACGATCCGCCAATACGCCGGCTTCTCCACGGCTGAAGAATCCAACAAGTTTTACCGCGACAATCTGGCCGCTGGTCAAAAGGGACTGTCGGTAGCCTTCGACTTGGCCACGCATCGTGGCTACGACAGCGACCATCCGCGCGTCGTCGGTGATGTGGGCAAGGCTGGCGTCGCCATTGATTCGGTCGAGGACATGAAAGCCTTGTTCGACGGCATCCCCTTGGACGAGATGTCCGTCTCCATGACCATGAACGGCGCCGTACTGCCGGTGTTGGCCGGCTATATCGTCGCTGCCGAAGAACAGGGCGTAAAGCCCGAACAGCTGTCGGGCACCATTCAGAACGACATCCTCAAAGAGTTCATGGTGCGCAATACTTATATCTACCCGCCGGAACCTTCCATGCGGGTGGTGGCCGATATTATTGAGTACACGGCCCAGAATATGCCGCGCTTCAACTCCATCTCGATTTCCGGCTATCACATGCAGGAAGCCGGCGCCACGGCGGTGCAGGAATTAGCCTTTACCTTAGCCGACGGACTGGAGTACGTCCGCGCCGCTAAGGCCAAAGGGCTCAGCGTTGATGCTTTTGCCCCGCGCCTGAGCTTCTTCTTCGCCATCGGCATGAACTTCTTCATGGAAGTGGCGAAACTGCGCGCTGCACGACTGCTCTGGAGCGAATTCATGCAGGAATTCGAGCCCGCCGATCAACGCTCACTGATGCTACGCACCCATTGCCAGACGTCCGGTGTATCGTTGACCGCCGACGACCCCTACAACAACGTCGTGCGGACGACCATCGAATGCATGGCCGCTGTGCTAGGCGGCACCCAGAGCCTGCACACCAACGCCCTGGATGAAGCCATCGCGCTGCCGACCCCGTTTTCGGCCCGCATTGCGCGTAACACGCAATTGATTGTGGCTGAGGAAACCGGCATCCCGAACGTTATCGATCCCTTGGGCGGCAGTTTTTATGTGGAAAGCCTCACCAACTCACTTGCCAACGAAGCCCGCAAGCTGATCGGCGAAGTGGAAGAGATGGGCGGCATGACCAAGGCGGTCGTCGCCGGTATGCCGAAACAGCGCATCGAGGAAGCCGCCGCACGCAAGCAAGCGCGCATTGACCGCGGCGAAGAAGTGGTGGTCGGCGTCAACAAGTACCGCCCGGAAAAAGAAGAGCAGATCGATATTCTGGAAATCAACAACGCAGAAGTGCGCGACCAGCAAATCAAGCGTTTGCAAACCATTCGGGCGTCGCGCGATGAAGCGGCTTGCAACGCCGCGCTCGGCGCGCTTACCAGGGCCGCCGGGTCGGGAGACGGCAATCTATTGGATCTCGCCGTCACGGCAACCCGCGCGCGTGCCACGGTGGGCGAAATCTCCGACGCCCTGGAGCAAGTCTATACCCGCCATCGCGCACAAATCCGATCCATCTCCGGCGTCTATGGCTCGGCTTACGAGGGTGATGAAGGGTTTGGAAAAATCCGTGATGACGTCGCGAAGTTCGCCGAAGCTGAGGGCCGCCGGCCACGCATGCTGGTCGTCAAAATGGGCCAGGATGGGCACGACCGAGGCGCCAAAGTGATCGCCACGGCATTTGCCGATATTGGCTTTGATGTCGATGTTGGGGCGTTGTTCCAAACGCCTGAGGAAGCGGCGCGCGAAGCCATCGAAAACGACGTTCACATCATCGGCGTATCGAGCCAGGCGGCGGGCCACAAGACCCTGGTGCCGGCATTGATCGAGGAACTCCGCGAACAAGGTGCGAGTGATATCCTGGTGGTCTGTGGTGGGGTCATCCCGGCGCAGGATTATGACTTCCTGTTCGAGAAAGGCGTCTCAGCCGTCTACGGCCCCGGCACCAACATCCCAACGGCTGCGGCGGAAATCATGGATATTTTACGGGACCGAAAACTCGCGGCGGAGTAACGCGGTTCAGAGCCCGGATTGATCGATCATCCATTGCAGCGCGACGTCAGGTAGGCCGGCCTTTTCGTAGCCCCCGCCGATGTCAGCGTGATTACCCTTGAACCACTCTTGAACGATGCCCTCTCTCGGCTCCATGAGGTTGTTGATGAAAAACGACGCGCGGTCGCCGTGCCAAGTGACGTCAGTTGTTACGTCCTTGCCGATGGCATG
>JABIPG010000276.1 GCA_018698795.1 Rhodospirillaceae bacterium | reverse complement strand
TGGGACGGTGGCACGCGGTCGAGAACCGTGACATGATAATCGGGGCGCAACTCATCGACCACGTGGCTGCCAAGCCGCCCACTGCCGCCGGTCACCATGACTCGTTCATAAGCAGGCATTACCGTATCTCTAACCTATTGCCTCAGCCGTCAGATAGTCGTAGGCGGCGAGAGCATGGGTGCGGAGAACATGTAAGAAATCGTCAATCGGGACATGTTCATCGGGCATCGACATGGTCTCCGGGGACGGGCCGTAGACGAATGACGGCACGCCTTTGTAGCGGAAAAACTTGCAGTCGGTGGCGCCGATACCGGCAATGGCTTCAGGACGATGGGTGCTATGCTCGGCGATGACGCGCTTCAGGATCGACATCATGGGATGCTTCGGGTCGCTGGCCGAGGCTGGATTACTGGCCGCTTCCTGAACCTCTAGTGTCGCTTCGGGATAGGACTTCAGAATATCGGTGATTTCGGCCAGCACATCGGTCCGGTCGACACCAAAGGGTAGGCGAATATCAACCTCGATGCGGCAATGGCCAGGCATCATGTTGACCTTCAGGCCGCCGTGCACGACGCCGACGCTGGCGGTGACCCGCAGCGCCACGTCGGCGGCCCCGGCCCCCATCACCGTATCCATGCATGCCCGCACTTCCGGCTGTGCGAGATATTCCGCCATCTCGGCGGGCATTGGCACGGCCATGTCATTGAGGTGATCGAGATCGGCGATAAGGCTGGCGGCGATGCGGTTGGCATTGGCGCTGCGGTGCGGATAGGCGCCGTGCGCGCCCGGCGTGTTAATGTGAAAAGTGAGGCGCAAAGTGCCCTTTTCGGCAAAGCGGATGGAGGATAGTCCGCTCGGCTCGGCATTCAATACGCAATCACCAATGCAATCCTCGGCGTGATTATCCAACAGAAAGCGCGTTCCCCATTCGCCGCCCGTCTCCTCATCGGAAACGGCGGTTAAGACAAGCTTGCCGGGCCAGTGATCACGAAGCCGGGTGAGGTAAATATAAGCGAGGACCGACGCACTGGTGCCGCATTTCATGTCTGAAGCGCCGCGACCCCAGACCGCGTCGTCGGCAATATCGCCGGACCATGGCTGATGCGTCCATTGTTCATCCTCACCGACTGGGAAAACATCGATATGGCCATTGAACACGAGATGCCTGCCGGGTCCTGTGCCATCTGTCACGGCGAGAATATTAGGCATCTTCGCCTGCGGCGCGATGATCCGGCAATCGATACCCTCGGCGCGTAAATATTCGGCGACGAAGCCGGCGGCCTGGCTCGTGTCGCCTGGTGGATTGGCCGAGGGTTTGGCTAGGAAATCGCTGAAGAAGCCCACCAGCTTGTCGCGATCCGCCTCGATCCAGTCGAGGATTTGTTGGCGCGCATCCATGGCGGTTAGCGCGTCTTATCGCGGGCGAAATTGACAAGATGTTCGGCGAGCCCGGTTAGATGATTCTGGATTTTTGCAAACTGCTCGCCACGCCGATAGCTGTCTTCATTCATGTATATGGACCGGTTGATCTCGATTTGCAGGCTATGAATACCAGCCGCCGGATCACCATGCTTGCGTACTGATTCGGCGCCCTTGAAATGTTCGTTCAGGGTGGCGTCATAACCGCAGCCTTTCAAGTACGCGACCACTGTGTCGGAAAAATCGGGCGCCGTGGTAGCGCCGTCGCGGGTGCCAATGTCGAAATCCGAACGCACCCGCCCGGGGTCAGCGACAGCTTTGCCGCCGACGCTCGACATGCTGTGACAACTGACGTGGAAGGCGATGCCATGACGCTCGCGAAAGCCGTTAAGAATTTCGCTCAGCTTATTGTGGTAAGGCCAATAGTAGTTGTCGAGACGATGGCTCAGATCATCAGCGGTGATCGGCGTGTCCTGCATTGCCACATCGCCTATGCCGCAGACGCGCGGGATCAAGCCCATGCCGCGCAGGGATTTGTCCGAGGGTTCGAGCGCCACCGGCCACTCACCCTCAAACCATGCCGGGTCGACGTCCAGTTCATGCCGGTTGGCATCTATATAGGCGTTCGGAAACAAGGCATAAAGCCATGTGGCCCCGTGGATTGGCGTGCCCGAATATAGCTCGTCAACGTACATGGAGACGGTCCGTCGCACCGCATCGAAAGGTGCCGGCGAGTGAAATTCGCGCGGATATTCATTGCCGCTCCGCGGGATGTCAAAGACCAGCGGCGCGGTATCAGTCGTCGGTGTATGCAACAGCAAAACACCTGGCACATGGGATTCTTCAATATTCATGATTATACTTTCATCAACGGATTTATCGGAGGGCAGGCGGCAGTTCGATATCACCTGAGGTTTCATTAAGACGGCGCCATGCCGCCACTGTGGCTTCTTGCGCCTCGGCGATCACAGCATCCTCGTCCATGGTTAACACCTTGCGGTCACGCATCACAAAACGGCCATCGACCATAACCGATTCGACGCAGCCAGGATTTCCATAATGGACGATGCTGGACACCAAATTGATGATCGGACGTAAATGTGCCTGATTGAGATCAAGGATCATGAGGTCAGCCTTTTTGCCGGCTTCCAGTGACCCAAGTTCGGCCTCAGCTCCAAGCGCCCGCGCACCGTTGCGCGTCGCCGTATCAAGCGTTGCCTGAGGGGATGGGTTGACGCCACCGCCTTCATTCTTTCCACCAAGCCCGCCGCGATGAATGATTGAGCCGATCTTCAATGCCTGGAACATGTCCTCGGTCATGTTATCAGTGCCAAGAACGATGTTGACGCCGGCGTCCAAAATACGTCCGGCCCGAACTTTATGCGGGCCCCGGCGCGAACTGTTGGCCGGGCAGTGTGCCATGTGAACGCCGTGTTCAGCCAACAGATCAATATCGTCGTCGGTGCAATAAGTCCAGTGAGCCGCGACCACATCCGGCCCCAGCCAATCGTTATCAAGCAGGTATTCCGCCGGTGTGCGGTCGTAGGCTGTGCGCACCTGTTTAACCTCCCCCGGGCTTTGGGCCAGATGGACGGTGCGGGTCAGGTTGTGTTTACGGGCCAAATCATTCAACTGCTCGAGCATCCACGGTGAACAGACGTCCGGTGCATGGGCAGCCATCTGGCATTGTACGCGCCCGTTCTCCGTATCATGGAACTGCTCCACCATGGCGACGATGCGTGCCAGAAATTCCTCACCGAAAGCACGGTCGTGTTCATAAATGCCGTGGCGGATTTTCAGTGTCAGCGCATCGGCTCCGTTCTCGCTCAGCCACAATCGCATGCCGGTCTCGACCATGCCCTGGGCATATCCAGTGATAAATCGGAACGGCTCGACCAGGGTCGTTGTACCGGAGCGGATTGCTTCAAGGCAGCCAAGGCGCGCCAGAGCGCGACGCTCTGAATCCGTCATAGCGAAACTGATTGGCGTCATGTAGCCGAAAATGGCATCGCCGGACATGTCTTCGACGGTGCCGCGCAACACCAATAAAACCGCATGGGTATGGGAATTGATGAAACCCGGCATTACCGCCTTGCCAGCGGCGTCCAATGTTTCCATATCTGGAAAGCGCTGGCGGAGATCGTCGCTCGGGCCGACGGCGATGATGCGATCACCCGCGACGGCTACTGCACCGTTATCGATAATTTCTCGGTTGTCGTCTAGGGTCAGGACCGTCGCCCCAGTTATCAGCAAGCTGTTCCCCTCTTTGCCGTCGGTCATGATCGTTCTCCCCCTTCCTTGTCGCCAGGAACTATGGACCCTGCTCTGGGCTTCTGTCTAGGGCGCGTGCCTCACCCCACCGGGCGAGCAGGTAACTGAGGCCGGACAGCAGGGTGAATCCGATGACAATGATCATTGTCGGCCAGACAGTGCCGTTTTGCACCATGCCGGCGACTTGCGCGGCGACAGCGGCAACCAGCCATTGCCCGAATCCCATAAACCCCGCAGCGCTACCCGCCAGGGCTGGGTTAACGCCAATGGCACCAGAGGTTGCCCCTGGTTGGCTCATGCCATGGCCAAGTGAAATCAAGCCCATGGGAAGAAACAGCGCCAACGGTGTCGGTGCCGTGGACAAACACCAAATCACCATCATCGGGCAGGCGACTATAGATAGTCCTGCGCCACTGATGATTAATTGATGAATGCCCCATCTATGTGCAAACCGTGCGGTAATCATATTGCCGGCCATATAGCCCAGAGAAAGCAGTGGAAAATAATGGCCGTAGGCCGTTGGTGGCTGTCCCATGGCATCAACCATGACGAATGGCAGACCGGCCAACATGGCATACCATGCCGACAACGTGCATGTTCCATGGCCGGCGTAACCGATGAAAATGGGGGAACGCAGTAACTGGAATCCTTTTTTAAAGGTCGCGACGATGCTGTCAGCGATGACGTCCTTTGGACGGGTTTCCGGCAGCCAAATCAGGGTTATGAAGAAGACCACGACTCCGAAGGCAGACGACAGCCAGAAACTCGCCCGCCAGCCGATGGAAACGTCGATCCAGCCGCCTAGCATCGGCGTCGCCGAACCGATCAATGCCGTCGTCATCGTGACCAGCCCAATGACCCCGGCAGCGCGGTTACGCTCATAC
>JABIPG010000004.1 GCA_018698795.1 Rhodospirillaceae bacterium | reverse complement strand
TGATCGATCCAATCGTCGAAGTCGGGCTGGACCTGCCATTCCAGGGCGGCGAAGACGGTTTTCAGATCGGATCGGGTGGTATCGCCGTGAGCGGCAAAACATCGGCCAGTGGCGCTGGTCAAAGCCGGGAACTGACTGCCGAGGTTTGCGTGAACACTGAAGTTGGTGGTGGCGCAAGCGATGGCGGTGACTGTCAGGAGCGCGCCGCCATCCCATTCGATACCAAGTGCGGTGACGCCGTGATCACGCGCCAGTTTATCGAGATGCGGCTGCAACCGCTGCGCCAGCACCGGTTGGCCGAGAAAAGCGCGGGCTAGCTCCACAGTGCCAGCACCGAGCCGGTAGCGCTTGGTGCCCGACACGTTGGCGACCAGCTGTTCGTGGGCAAGCGTACGCAATATGTGCATGGTGGTGCTTGGCACCAATCCGAGTTCGGACGCGATATCTGTGACGGAGAGAGGCCGATCAGCGGTGCCCAGCAACCGCAAAATCGCAGCTGCGCGGCGAACCGCGTTGACCGGCTTGGCTGGCTGTTCCGTATCCATCGTAAGTCATGACCCGTAGGTTCTGATGAAAAAGCAGTGTATTGAAATGATAAAAATTGTCAATAAACAATAAAATATTCGCATTTGACAATATTTTTGAAGCAATGCTAGGATCATCATCGCGTCACCGGAAAACGTTGGCGCCAATAAAAGCGAATCTTGGAAGCTGATTTATTGGGGCGGTGATGGTCGTGCTGACCGATTTAACAAGTTACACCGATGCGCAGCAGCATTTCTCAAAGGAAAATCTTTGGGCGCTGTTCGATGGCGACCGCGAGCGGTTGAACATTGGCCACGAATGTGTCGACCGCCATCCCGCCGATCGCATCGCCATTCGGATCGCCCACGCCAACGGTCGCGACGAGACGATTACGTTTGGCGAGTTGCGCGACTGGTCCAATCGCGTTGCCCATTGGTTGGCAGGGAAGGGCGTTGGCGAAGGCGAGCGGGTAGCGATCATGTTGGAGCCGTCGTTGGCGTTTTATGCCGTGTTGTTCGGGGCCATGAAGGCGGGCTGTGTGGCGGTGCCGCTGTTTACATTATTTGGGCCCGACGGTCTGGCGCTCAGGATCGATGATTGCGCTCCGTCGTTGTTGGTTTTGGCGCCGGAGAAGGCTGATCTGCAAACGTCAGCCAACGTCCCGGTGGTAATTGCCGATGATGCACTTTTGGCGGAACTAACCGCGCAATCGACTGCGTTCACCCCCGATACCGCCGCCGATGCCATGGCCATGTATCAGTATACATCCGGCACCACGCGGCAATTGCCCGAAGCCGTGAAGCACCGCCACCGCGCTGTCGTCACGGTGGCAATTGCCGCCCTCTATGCCACCGGGGTCAGGCCGTGGGACCACTTCATGTGCCCGTCGTCGCCGGCCTGGGGGCACGGGCTGTGGCACGGCACATTGGCGCCGTTGTCGTTGGGTGTTTCCATTGCTGCCTATGCCGGGCCGTTCGATGCCGAGCGCCTGATGCGCGCGATCCAGGATTATAAAATAACCAACCTGTCGGCAGCCGCCACCCATTACCGCATGATGAAGCAAGCCGGCACGGCTGATGAATTTGATTTCAACCTGCAGAAGCTGACCTTTACCGGCGAGGCCATGGACGGCGGCACGGCGGATTGGGTGAACTCCACCTTCGGCCAGCACGCGCGCTCCATCTACGGCAGCACAGAGGTCGGTGTCATCTTGGCTGGTTACCCCGGTGCGGACGATTTCGACTTCAAGCCGGGGTCACTGGGCAAGCCAGTACCGAGTGTCGAGGTCGCGGTGCTGCGTGCCGATGGCGAACCGACAGCGCCCGATGAGGTTGGGGAAATCCATCTCAAACGCCGTGACGGCTGGTTCCCGATCAAGGACCTGGGGCATGTGGACGCTGATGGACACTATTATCATGACGGCCGCGCCGATGACGTGATCATCTCAGCCGGCTGGACCATGAGCGCGCAGGAAATCGAGAACACGCTGATGAAACATACCGATGTAGATGAGGTGGCGGTTATTGCCGCCCCCGATGAAGTGCGCGGACAAGTGGCGAAAGCCGTGGTGGTCTCTGAGCGCGACGGCTCCGACGCATTCACCGCCGAGCTACAGGCTTTTGCAAAGCAAAGCCTGGCCCGGCATGAGTATCCAAGACAGGTGGCCTACGCCGCCGCCCTGCCCAAAACCCCGGCAGGCAAAATCAACCGAAAAGCATTAAGGGACGCAGAACCATCATGAGCGACAATACAGCCAGTAATACACCGGGTAATTTCCCCCGTATCACCGAACAGGGCATGGATGACCTCTCGCGCCGCATCGGCGTCAAGATCGCGAACGAGATCGAGCCCTGGTGCCACGAAGCGACGCGCGACAATATCCGCCACTACGCGCACGGCATCGGTGACGACAATCCGTTGTGGTGCGACCCCGACTACGCCGCTGGTACGGCACAAGGCGGGATGGTGGCGCTGCCGTCGTTCCTGTTTTCCACGTCGCGCATT
>JABIPG010000213.1 GCA_018698795.1 Rhodospirillaceae bacterium | reverse complement strand
TTCGGAGGGCAGCGCTCTATCCAGCTGAGCTACGGGTGCTGATGAGCATGGCGCTTCTCATACACCGGTTTCGGGGAGTGGACAAGAATCCAGGTCAGCTCGGCTTGATTATTCCCGGATTACTCCCGGTGATAAGGGTGGCCAGATAAGATACACTGCACGCGAAATAACTGCTCCGCCAGCATGGCGCGCACCAGCAGGTGTGGCCAGGTTTGGGCTCCTAGTGACAGCACGAGATCGGCTTTTTTCAATGCCGCATTCCCATGCCCATCGGCGCCGCCGATCAGCCAGGCGTTTTCGCGGATGCCGGCATCGCGCCACGCGCCCACCTGTTTGGCCAACGCCAGGCTCGAGAGCGTTTTGCCGCCACCATCGAGCACGATGATGCGCGCACCGTCCGGCACGCCGCCCAATAGCAACTCGGCTTCTTTGAGTTTTAGTTCTTCAGGCGGGAGTTTTTTGCGCTCTTCCACTTCGCGCAATGTCACGGCTGGCTTTAAGCGCGCTGCGTAATGTTCAAACAGCGCGCGTTCAGGCCCGCGTTTCCAGCGCCCGACGGCGACGATGACTGATTTCATGGGTATCTAACCGTCGCCTATGGAGCGGCCTAAACGCCCGCGCCGGTCGCTGTCTCCGCAGCGGATACATCGCTCGGCGTGGTCCAGATTTTCTCCAGATTGTAGAACTCCCGAACCTCGGGACGGAACAAGTGCACAATGATGTCACCGGCATCAAGCAGCACCCAATCACATTGCTGATGACCTTCAATGGCAACGTTCTTGACGCCCGCGGCCTTAATACTGCGATGGAGATGGTCGGACATGGCGCTCACGTGGCGCTGCGATGTCCCGGAGGCAACGACCAGATAATCGGCGATTTCGGTCTTGCCGGCGAGTTCGATAACGACAACCTTTTCGGCCTTGTCGTTGTCGAGGGTGGTTTCCACCAAATCGAGAAGCGTCTCGACCGGCGGCGGGTTTTCGGGCTTTGTTATCTTGGTGCTCCTTTCGTTGATCAAGGTTGTCATTTCGCCAACTCTTGTCGGCGTAACTGCGTTGCCGAAAGCGGGTTCAAGGGACGCTTGAACAACACCCAGGCCGGTGATCGTTTGTCCGCCAATCGGGCCGCCTTGTATGACGGCAATCGGTATCTGGAGAAACGCCGTGCCGCTTTCGCCTGCTCTGCCCGTAAAGAATAGGTGGGGCGTGCAAAAACCGCAACGGGAACAGTATGAAAGATACGTGACCATTGCCGCCAGCGATGCATCTGCACCAGATTGTCAGCACCCATAAGCCAGACAAACCGGGCGTTTGGGAACCGTTCGCATAGTGCTGTGAGGGTGTCGGCTGTATAACGGGTGCCAAGTTCCGCCTCGATACCGCTCACCGTGATGCGCGGGTCATCGGCGACGCGCGCGGCCTCGGCGATTCGCTGCTCAAGCGGTGCCATCCCCTCGACAGGCTTCAATGGATTTTGCGGCGACACCAGCCACCATACACCATCCAAATGCAGCTTTCGCATCGCCAGGTCGCTGATTTCAAGGTGACCATCGTGGGCGGGATTGAAGGACCCGCCTAGCAAACCTATACGCTGGTTTTGGGGATTTGAAATCTTGCGGGGCGACGTCAAGATCGGCACTGCCCCGTGCCGCGCACTACGTACTTCATCGACGTCAATTGCTCGACACCGACGGGTCCGCGTGCATGCAGCTTGCCCGTCGAGATTCCGATTTCGGCGCCCATACCGAACTCACCCCCATCGGCGAACTGCGTTGATGCATTGACCATGACGATGGCGCTATCGACCTCGTTCAGGAACTTCTCCGCCGTCTCCGAGTTTTCGGTAACGATGGCGTCGGTGTGTTGTGAGCCAAAATCAGTGATATGGCGGATCGCCGCATCAACGCCGTCAACCGTCCGCACTGCAATAATCGAATCGAGGAACTCGGTGCCCCAATCGCTGTCGGTGGCTGCAATCATGCGCGAGTCCGCCGCGCGGGCTTCGTCGTCACCTCGGACTTCGCACCCGGCTTCGACCAAACCATCCATAATGCGCGTCAGCATGGGAAGCGCATCCCGGTCGATGAGCAGCGTCTCGGTCGAGCCGCAAATTCCGGTGCGCCGCATTTTTGCATTGACCACAAGGTTTGCCGCCATCACCGGATCGGCATCCTTGGCGACGTAAGTATGACAAATGCCTTCCAGGTGTTTGAACAACGGCACCCGGCTTTCAGCAGACACGCGTTCGACCAGCGATTTGCCGCCACGCGGCACGATTACGTCGATATATTCGGTCATGGTCAGCATTTCACCGACGGCGGCACGGTCGCGAGTCGGTACACGCTGGACGGCGGCCTCGGGCAGGCCGGCGTCACGCAAGCCCGATTGCAGCGCTTCCAAAATCGCGGCGGAGGAATGAAAACTCTCTGAGCCGCCGCGCAAAATAGCCGCGTTGCCAGCCTTCAGACAAAGTGCCCCGGCATCTGCCGTGACATTGGGGCGGGATTCATAAATCACGCCAATGACGCCCAACGGCACACGCCGGCGTTCGAAGTGCAGTCCGTTGGGACGGTCCCATTCATCGGTAATGGCGCCCACAGGGTCGGGCAAGGCCGCGACGTCGTCCAGCCCTTTAGCCATCGCCCCGATGCGGCCTTCATCCAGCGCCAAGCGGTCCAGCATGGCAGCCGATAGGCCTTTGTCTTCACCGAAGGCCAGGTCCTTGGCATTCTCGGAGATGATCTGATTTTGGTTGCGCCGTAGAACCTCGGCGGCACCATTAAGCGCAATGTTTTTCGCTTCCGTCGAGGCCGTCGCCAATTGCCGTCCGGCAGCGCGCGCGGCGGTGCCGATATTTTTCATTAAGGCCGGAATATCGTGCACATCGGTCATGGTTCCGTTCCCCTAATTGAGCGCCCCTAATTGAGCGCCAAGTCGTCGCGGTGAATCATTTCGTCCCGGCCACGGTAGCCGAGTAGAGATTCGATTTCACTGGTTTTGTTGCCCATGATTCGGCCCGCGTCTTCGGACGAATAAGCGCTCAAGCCGCGACCGATCTCACGACCGTCATCGGTTTTTACTACCACCGCATCGCCCCGCTCAAATTGGCCTGAAATCTTGACGACGCCTGCGGGTAAAAGGCTCTTTCCCGCTTGCAAAGCCTTCAATGCCCCATCATCGACGGTGATTTCGCCCGCAGGCTTCAAGGCGCCGGCGATCCAGCGCTTACGCGCTGTTTTTGGCGTCGCGTCGGGCGTAAACCACGTGCACGGGCCGCCGCTCTCAATTCGCTGCAAAGGATGCGGTGACGTGCCGTCGGTAATTACCATGCGCATGCCGGCCCCCATGGCGATCCGCGCTGCCTCTAGCTTGGTGACCATACCGCCCGAGCCGTCATAGCTTTTCGATGTGCCGGCCATGCCTTGGATGTCGGCGGTAATGTCGCCGCTGACTTCGCGCACCAGTTCAGCATCCTCGTGTTGGCGTGGATCGCGGTCATAAAGGCCGTCGATGTTCGATAGCAGCACCAACGTGTCGGCGCTGATCATGGCTCCGACGCGCGCTGCCAGCCGGTCGTTATCGCCGAACCGAATCTCATCGGTC
>JABIPG010000006.1 GCA_018698795.1 Rhodospirillaceae bacterium | reverse complement strand
GCGCCGTTGTGATTGATGAGGTTGCTGGTCATGGCTGACCCTGGCGCTCGCCGCCCCCCTCGATCCACTGTATTATGCACTTGGGTTTGTGCTGTTCCGTATTGCTGATGTTTTCAAGCCATGGCCCGCGAATTGGGCCGACCGCAGCCTCAAAGGCGGCCTCGGAATCATGGTTGATGATATTTTTGCAGCCCTTTATGCGGCGCTCGGCCTGGTGGCAACCGGCTATCTGTTTGGAGCCTACTGATGACCTTCAACGATGAAACGAAACAAGCCGCAGCGGCCTTGCTCGAAGCCTGCCGGAGGCGGAACTTGAAGCTGGCGACGGCGGAATCGTGTACCGGTGGGTTGATTGCCGGCTTGCTAACCGCCGTGCCGGGCTCATCATCGGTGGTCGAGCGCGGTTTCGTCACCTATACCAACGAAGCCAAGTGGGAAATGCTGGATGTGCCGGTGGAACTTTTCGCTGGGGTCGGTGCGGTGAGTAAACAAGTCGCCAAAGCCATGGCGGAAGGTGCTGTCGGGCGCTCTCATGCGCAGGTCGCGGTCGCCGTCACTGGTGTTGCCGGGCCCGGCGGCGGCACCAAGAAAAAACCCGTCGGCCTGGTGCATATCGCGGCTGCGCGCAGCGGCGCTGCAACCCGTCACAAGCGTTATGTATTCAAAGGTGACCGCGATGCCGTGCGCGCCAAAACCGTCAGCGCCGCGATCGCACTGCTGATGGATGTGGTTGAAGCCTAACCTTTGCTGCCATAAACAGCGGCGGCGCGAGTCTCGAAGGCGTTGACCATCTTGTACACGGCTTCGTTGAACACCATCCCGATGGCCTTATCTAAGATCTTCGAGCGGAATTCGAAATCAACGAAAAAGTCGATCTCGGTTTCATCTGCCTGCGTGCCTGGATTGAATATCCAATGATTGTTGAGAAATTTAAACGGCCCGTTGGTGTAGCTGACATCGATACGCGGCGAAGCGCCATCTGGGCCCGCCGGCACGGAGACGACCCGCGTGGTGAACCGTTCACGGAACACCTTGAAGCCGATCGCCATGTCGGACAACAACACCTCTTCTCCGGCCTCATTGATCTCGCGCTTGCGAACCCGTAGCGCGTAACACCAGGGCAGGAAGTCTGGGTATTTTTCCACATCCCGGACCAGCTCGAACATCTGTTCCGGACTGTAGGGCAACACCCGTTTTTCGGCGTGCATGGGCATGCAGCGGTTGTGCCCCTTCCCGTTCGAAACGTCAACATTGCGCAAGCCAGACCATTGCCCTAAGGAAAGGCCTGGATTTTCCGAAAGGACACCCCTTGGCCAAACGAAGCCCAGGAAGACACAGTAGCAGACGCCGCTCCAAACGCTCAACGCCCAAGCCTGAGCGCCGGGAATTGCGCATCTCACATCTGGGCCGGCGCGGTGACGGCATCGCGGAGGATGATACGGTCGGTACGGGGGGGCGCGTGTTCGTCCCCTTCGCCCTGCCCGGTGAGGTTGTTGAGGCCGATGTGGCCGGCAATCGCGGTAAATTACGGCGCGTTATTGAGGCCGCACCGGCGCGGGTTACGCCGCCCTGCCCGTTGTTCGGCCAATGCGGCGGTTGCGCCATGCAGCACCTGGAGTTCGATGCCTACCGCGACTGGAAATATCAGGCCGTTACCCAGGCATTGGCGAATAAGGAACTCGATGTCGCGGTTGATCCACTGATTGACGCATATGGTCAGGGCCGCCGCCGGGTCACGCTGCATGCCGGATTTGATAAAGACGGCACCGTGCATGTCGGCTTCATGCGGCCGCGCAGCCATGCGCTTTTGGATATCGCGCATTGCCTGATTCTGGAGCCGGCATTTGATAATATTAATGCTATAGCTGCGCGTTTCGCGACTCCCTTCGCCGACAACGCCAAACAAATCGATTTGCGCTTCACCGCCACCGATACCGGTCTCGATTGTGATGTCCGTGGTGCGGGTCGTGATTTGAGTTATGAGCAGCGCGTCGCCCTCGCCGATGCCGCCGACGACGATGATCTGGCGCGGATATCGGTCGCCGGTGAGACCATCGCCGAGCGCCGCAAGCCGGTTATCTCCATGGGGTCGGCCAAGGTGACGGCGCCACCGGGCGGGTTTTTGCAGGCGACGGCCATGGGCG
>JABIPG010000038.1 GCA_018698795.1 Rhodospirillaceae bacterium | reverse complement strand
TAGCCGCCGAGCCCCTTCCTTATGTCTGACCTCACCCCCTCCCCGCACAACCAACTCGCCGACGAAACCAGCCCATATTTACCCCAGCACAAGGACAACCCTGTCCATTGGCGCGGTTGGTCGCAAGACGCTCTTGCCGCGGCTCGCGATGCCGACAAGCCGATCTTGCTCTCGGTCGGTTATGCGGCGTGTCATTGGTGCCATGTCATGGCGCATGAAAGCTTCGAAAACCCCGAGATTGCTGACGTCATGAATGAGCTGTTCATCAACATCAAGGTCGACCGCGAAGAACGCCCCGATCTTGATGCGCTCTACCAATCGGCACTGCAGATGATGGGTGAGCATGGCGGTTGGCCACTGACCATGTTCCTTACCCCGGCTGGCGAACCCTTTTGGGGCGGCACCTACTTCCCCCCGACCGCGCGCTATGGACGGCCCGGCTTTCGCGATGTCCTCCGGTCCGTTGCCAACGCCTACGGGGAGCAAAAATCCCAAATCGCCAGCAATGTCGCCTCGCTTCGAGACGGCCTGGCGAAAATGGCCCAGCCGCCAGGCGGCGGCGCGCTATCACTCACGATCCTCGATAGCATCGCCACCTCTATGCTCCGCGCCATCGACCCGATCACCGGCGGCACCATGGGCGCGCCAAAGTTTCCGCAGCCAACATTGTTCCAGTATCTCTGGCGTGCCTATCGGCGGACACGTTCGCTACTCTACCGCGATGCCGTAACCCTGACCCTCAACCACATGTGCCAGGGCGGCATCTACGATCACTTGGGCGGCGGCTTCGCCCGCTATTCCACCGACGAGGTTTGGTTGGCGCCGCATTTCGAGAAAATGCTGTACGACAACGCTCTGTTGATCGAGTTGCTTTCCGATGTCTGGTTGGAAACAAAGTCTTCTCTGTACGAAACCCGTGTCCGAGAAACCGTTGCCTGGGCCTTGCGCGAAATGCGCGCCGATGGCGACGCCATACCAGCATTCGTCAGCGCTTACGATGCCGATAGCGAAGGAGAGGAAGGAAAGTTCTACGTTTGGAGCGAGGCCGAAATTGATGCCTTGCTCGGCGAAGCGGCAATGCCATTCAAACAGGCCTACGATGTCAGCCCAGGTGGAAATTGGGAGGGCAAGACCATCCTCAACCGATCTGCCAATCTCGACCTTGAAGACGAAGCAGCCGAGACCGCCCTATCCACCAGCCGCGAGATTTTGCTCTCAACCCGCTCGAGCCGTATCTGGCCCGGTCGTGACGACAAAGTCTTGGCCGACTGGAATGGCCTGATGATCGCCGCCCTGGCGCGCGCCGCGGTGGTGTTCGATGAGCCCTCGTGGCTTGAAGCCGCTATCGCCGCTTATGAATTTATCTGCGCTGAGATGTCCGATGGTGATCGGCTGTATCACAGCTGGTGCGCCGGCAGGGCCGCCCATCCCGGCGTGCTCGAAGATTACGCCAACATGGCACGCGCGGCCCTCGCCTTACACGAGACCACCGGCAGCGAGGCCTACGTCCCACAAGCGTCCACTTGGGTCCAAACCGCCGACCGCCACCACTGGGATCCTGAGCACGGCGGCTATTTCATGAGCGCCGACGACACGTCAGATATTTTACTGCGCACAAAACCCATCCACGACAACGCCACGCCCCCCGGCAACGGTGTTATGGCAGAAGTGGTTGCGAAGTTGTTTTATCTAACTGGAAACCAATTTTACCGTGATCGTCTCGACAACCTGATTTCCGCATTGGTGCCGGAAGAGGCCGACAAAACCATCTACCAGCTCTCTCTACTCATGGGCTTTGAAACCATGGAGCGCGCCGTCCAAATCGTGATCGCCGGAGAGTCCCCATCAAGCTCCACCTCGAACCCGATGCCGCCTGATGGTTTGGTCCGCACATCTCTGCTAGCGGCGCCCCCGACACGCCTATTGATGCGTCTCGCCGATGGCACGGCGCTGCCTCAGTCCCATCCCGCGTTTGGCAAAGCCGCCATTGATGGAAAACCGACGGCCTATATTTGTGTCGGCACAACCTGTACACTGCCGATCACCGAATTTGATGAATTGAAAGCGCGGTTAAGCGAGATGTAGCCGCGCTGGGCTTTCTAACTGGCGGAATTTTGGGGGCGCCCCATGAATGCCACCGTGACTTGGTTGTCGTTTCCCTCGCCCGTTGGCACGCTTACGGCATACAGCATCAACGCCGCACTTGCTGTGCTTGAGTGGGGCCGTGCGCCTGAGCCCGAGAAGCCGCCATTGCCTTTGTTGGTAAAAGCCCGCGATCAATTGATCGGTTATTTCGATGGAAAGCGTACCGCTTTCGATTTACCGCTTTCCCCCGCCGGCACCCCATTCCAGCAACAGGTCTGGCGCGCGATGTGTGAAATTCCTTATGGCGAAACCCGAACCTATGGCGATCTTGCCCAAGACCTCGGCAGCTCGGCGCGCGCTGTCGGCACCGCTTGCGGAAAAAACCCAATTCCGATCATCATTCCCTGCCACCGCGTTGTCGGTGCCAACGGCCGGCTGACAGGGTATTCGGGCGGTGCGGGAACGGAAACCAAAGCTCAACTCCTGCGCCTCGAGGGCATAAGCCTGATCTAATAAGCCTCGATTCGATATCGCAACTATTGCGAGTCCTCGTGATTTGTTGCTCGCAAAGGGACTGTGCCTTGTTAACGGTTGCTCCGCGCCGCCGGGATTAGCAATATACGCATAATATTTTTTAGGGAGGAACCTAATGACCAAAGCGATCCGCATCCACCAAGCTGGCGGCCCCGAAGTGTTAACCTGGGAAACCGTCGATATCGGCGACCCGGGACCCGGCGAAGCCCGCATTCGCCAAACAGCCGTCGGCCTCAATTATATCGACGTATATCACCGCACCGGGTTGTATCCGATTGGTGACTTACCGCAAGCCATCGGCACAGAAGCTGCTGGCGTCGTCGAGGCCATCGGCGACGGCGTCACGGAAGTTGCCGTCGGCGATCGCGTCGCCTATGCGCCTGTACTTGGTGCCTATGCCGAAGCACGCCTGATCCCCGCTGCCAAGTTGGTCAAGGTGCCAGACACCATCGACGACCAGACTGCGGCGGCGATGATGCTCAAGGGCATGACAACCAGCTACCTGATCCGCAAAACCTACCCCGTCCAGCCCGGCGACGCCGTGCTGATGATGGCGGCCGCCGGCGGTGTTGGCCTGATCTTGTCGCAGTGGGCCAAGCACCTAGGCGCAACCGTGATCGGCTGTGTCGGTTCGGAAGAGAAAGCCGATTTGGCCCGCGCGCACGGCTGCGATCATACCATCCTCTACAATACCGAAGATGTCGCGGCCCGCGTAAAAGATATCACCGACGGCAAAGGCGCCGCCGTATCTTATGACGGAGTCGGGCAATCGACCTACACGCAATCGCTCGATTCACTCAGGCCGTTTGGCTACATGGTTAGCTTTGGCAATGCGTCGGGTCCAGTGCCGACAGTGGAAGTTGCCGATCTGGCGTCTCGCGGTTGTTTGTTCTTCACGCGGCCGTCTCTGATGCCGCATACGGCAACGCGACCGCAGCTGGAAGACCTTGCGGGCGCGTTGATGAACGTGGTCGGATCAGGCGTTGTGAAAATCGACGTCAATCAAACCTACGCCCTGTCAGACACCGGGCGCGCGCATCGCGACCTGGAGGCCCGGAAGACAACGGGATCGACCGTCCTGCTGCCGTGACGGCCCATGACGACGTACATCGGGCAGCCATCGTCATCGACGGTGTCTGCCCGTTGCTGCGCGAGCCCCGTTTTGTCGATTGGTACATCGAGGGTGGCGCCACCGCTGCAACGCCCACCGTGTCTCTCGATGAGCCCGTTAATGTCACCCTCGAGTGTATTGGCCGCTGGCTCAGGCTGATCGCGGCGGACGACCGCCTCGTACTGGCCAAATCCGCCACCGATATTGACGCGGCCAAAAGTGCAAATCGCCTCGCTATCGTCATGCACTTCCAGGGTCCAGGCGCCATCGCCAAGGAACTCGACCGCATCGACGCCTTCAAGGCGCTGGGGGTCGGCATGATCCAGCTCACCTACAACGTCAAAAACGCCCTAGGCGATGGCGCCTGCGAACGCACCGACGCGGGACTTTCCAAATTCGGCATAGAGTTCGTCAAGCGCTGCAACGAGGCACGGGTCATCGTTGACTGCTCGCACACAGGCACGCGCACCACACTGGATGCATTCGACGCCACCTCTCGCCCAGCCGTCTTCTCCCACGCCAATCCGAAAGCATTGTACGACTCCCCCAGAAACATTACTGACGAGCAAATTCGAGCCGCCGCCGCGACAGGCGGCCTTATCGGCGCTGTGGGATTCCCTGGATTCTTAGGCCCCGACACCCGACCAACACTGGATCGGTTCGTCGATCAAATCGACTATCTGGTGGAAACCGCAGGTATCGATCATGTCGGCCTGGGGATCGATTATTACACCGGCCAGCATCTAGTCGCTGATGAAGAGAAAGCCATGGCGCGCTATCGATGGTCGGTCGAGTGTGGACGTTGGGACGCCGCCGTCTACCCGCCGCCGCCCCACCATTTTCCAGATGGCATCGAAACCCCGCAAACCCTCTCCAATCTGACGGAAAAGCTAATCCAGCGCGGCTACAGCACCGAAGACACCAAAAAGGTGCTCGGTGAAAACTGGCTCCGGGTATTCAGAGACGTTTGGGGCGACTAGCCTCAGGTGTTCATGCTGTCGAAGAAATCGTTGTTGTTCTTCGAATGCTTAAGTTTATCGAGCAAGAAGTCCATGGCATCGGTAACGCCCATCGGCATGAGAATGCGCCGCAATACCCACATCTTCGACAGCGTGCCCTGATCGACCAGCAGCTCTTCTTTGCGGGTGCCGGACTTGGTAATATCGATGGTCGGCCAGGTTCGTTTGTCGGCAAGCTTGCGGTCCAGAATAATCTCGGAGTTGCCGGTGCCCTTGAATTCTTCAAAGATCACCTCATCCATACGCGAGCCGGTATCAATCAGGGCGGTCGCGATAATCGTCAATGAGCCCCCTTCTTCGATGTTACGGGCTGCGCCAAAGAAGCGCTTCGGACGCTGCAGAGCGTTGGCATCGACACCGCCGGTCAAAACCTTACCACTGGACGGCACCACGGTGTTGTAGGCCCGTGCCAGACGGGTGATTGAATCCAGCAAAATAACCACATCGCGCTTGTGTTCGACCAAGCGCTTGGCTTTTTCGATGACCATCTCGGTCACCTGCACGTGGCGTGACGCCGGTTCATCGAAGGTGGAACTGATGACCTCGCCTTTGACTGAGCGCGCCATATCGGTGACTTCTTCCGGGCGCTCATCAATCAGCAGAACGATCAAATAGCACTCAGGATGATTTTTCGCGATTGAATCGGCGATGTTTTGCAGCATCACCGTTTTACCGGTGCGCGGCGGCGCCACAATCAGCCCGCGCTGGCCCTTGCCAATCGGCGTAATCAGATCAATTACCCTCGACGTCGGGTCTTTGCCGTTCGGGTCCTCGACTTCCATGGCCAGCCGCTCTTCGGGATAAAGCGGCGTCAGGTTGTCAAAGTTTATGCGGTGCTTCACATCCACCGGGTCGGAAAAATTGACTTGGCCGACTTTTAGAAGGGCGAAATAGCGCTCGCCATCCTTCGGCGCGCGGATCTGACCTTCCACCGTGTCCCCGCTGCGGAGACTAAAGCGCCGGATCTGACTCGGGCTGACGTAGATATCATCAGGTCCCGGCAAGTAGTTGGCTTCAGGGCTGCGCAGAAAGCCGAAGCCGTCTTGCAGCACCTCCAGAACGCCGTCGCCATAAATCGCCTGGTCGTCGTCGGCAAGGTGTTTGAGAATGGCAAACATCATATCTTGTTTGCGCAACGTGCTTGCGTTCTCAACGCCCAGCTCTTCGGCAAAGGCCAACAGATCAGGCGGTGTCTTGGCTTTAAGGTCCTTGAGATTCATGCTCGGAATTCCGGTAAAGATATCAGGTGGGAAAGCCCTTGTGGATCGGAGCGTCGAAACCCGGAATGAGTGCCGATCGAATGCCGGCTCGGAGGGAAGGTTTTACAGGTGTGTCTCGGACACGACGCCGAAAAGGGATTGAACGGCGACACAATTAGCGAATGGGGCTTACCCTGTCAATCGCCGTTTCAAGTTAAAACGGTTGTACGATCACCATGACGACGATGACGATCATCAAAACTGTCGGGATCTCATTGGCGGTCCGGTAGAATTTGTGGCTGCGGGTATTGCGGTCTTCGGCGAACTCGCGCCGCCATTTCCCCATCATCATGTGCATAATCGTCATACCGAAAACACAAACCAGCTTCACATGAATCCAGGCAATCTCCATCAAACCTTCACGCATATTCCACAGCAATGCCCCGCCGGCCAACCACGAAACAATCATCGCGGGGTTCATGATGGCGCGGAGCAAGCGCCGTTCCATGATTTTCAGCGTTTCGGATTTATCCGATCCCAATTGTGCGTCGCAGTGATAAACAAACAACCTGGGCAAATAAAGCAGCCCCGCCATCCACGATATGATGGCGATCATGTGCAGGGCCTTGATCCAGAGATATGCAGTGCCGGACAGTTCAAACATGAGCTTATTCCGATAGAGGGCATCGACCATGTATTGCCGGACAAACTCGCCCGCCGTCACCCAGACCGCAAGATAATTCTGCAGATCCAGACAGCGCTTTGCGCACCTGGTTCGCAAGGCCGCCGATGAAATCAGGTTCAGTTCCGACAGCCGCTACGCGGGTATAATTTACCACGCCCAACTTATCTGCCTCTTCGCGGTATTCGATATCCAACTCTACCAGGGTCTCTGAATGTTCGGACACGAACGCGATCGGCACGACAATCACAGCCTTCCCATCCGCCGCAGCGCGCGCCAGTTCATCCTCGGTCGATGGTCCGATCCATTCCAGTGGGCCGACACGGCTTTGATAACAGACCACCCAATCAGAGACGTCAGGCGTGGCGGGGTTGTTGTTCAGATGTTCGACAACACCCTTTGCCGTCTGCTCCACCTGCCACTGATACGGGTCTCCGCCCGTAACAACCTTTTTCGGCAACCCATGAGCTGAAAACAAAACACGCGGGGCCTGATCTCCCCTATGCTCCGACAGCGCCTCACTCACCAACTTCGCCTGTGCCGCGATCCAGCCATCATCAGTTGGATAGCAACACACACCTTGGGTTTGGGCACTTAAACCAACTTTTGTCGCCGCCCGTTTCCAATCTTTCAGCGATGATCCCGATGTTGTTCCCGAGTACTGCGGGTATAGCGGCAGCAACACAACGTGATCCGGCTTGTATGCCTTCACCTCGCGGGCAATCTCGTCGCTCATCGGATGCCAGTAGCGCATACAGATAAATACCCGTACGTCGCCCAAACCATCCAATCTCGTTTCAAGTGCACCCGCCTGTTCGCGGGTCAATTCCAGCAGCGGGGATCTGCCACCAATTTGGCGATAAATATCTTGAGCAATCGGCGCGCGCCGACGTGAAATCCACTGCGCCAAACACCATCGAATCGGCGCCGGTGCGCCAATAATAGCTGCATCGTTGAACAGGTTAAACAAAAACGGGCGAACGGATGACAACCCATCCGGCCCGCCCAGATTAAACAAAACAACCGCCACGCGGCTCATCAATTTCGCCTCAGGATTGGTTCCAATTTCGGATCATTTCCGCCACCCGACCTACATGATCGGGGGAGGTCGGCGGCAAAACGCCGTGGCCCAGGTTAAATATAAATGGGCCGTCGCTAAGAACTTCCAAGATATTTTGAACCGCGCGTTCCATAGCCTCGCCGCCGGCGAGTAGCAGATGGTTGTCCAGGTTGCCCTGCACCGTGCAAATCGGTTGTAGTTCTTTCGCCGCCCAGGATACGGGAACGGTATGATCAATACCGATACCGTCCACGCCTGTCTGATCGGCAAACGCCCGATACATCACACCGGCATTTCGCGGAAAACCGATGATCGGCACATCCGGGTGAATGGCCTTCACGCCTTCAACAATCCGCCTGTTGGGTTCAATAATCCATCGTTGAAATTGGTCTTCCGGTAAGAGACCCGCCCAACTGTCAAACAATTGTAAAACTTCCGCGCCCTCGGAAACTTGTCGCACCAAATATCGCGTCGTCGCTTCAACCAAAATATCCATCAGGCGCTGGAAACTCTCGGCACGGGTTGCCGCCCAGGTCCGGATATTCGTGCCTTCCGTTCCACCCCGACCTTCAATCATGTACAGCGCAACCGTCCACGGAGCTCCGGCAAACCCAATCAGCGCTGTTTCGTCATCCAAGACTGCCGAGATCCGGCGTATGGCTTCAAATACCGGTTCTAACGCGGCTTCGAAAGTCTCAAGTGACAAGCGGTCCAACCCAACATCATCCGTGATGGCTTCCAACACTGGTCCCTCGCCCTGACGAAACGCTACCGACTGGCCCAATGCATCGGGGATAACCAAAATATCCGAAAATAAAATGGCAGCATCCATCTGGTATCGGCGCAACGGCTGTAAAGTCACCTCCAGCGCTTTTTCCGGTGTGTAACAAAAATCTAAAAAGTTTTCCGCCGTGGCGCGGATCTCTCGATATTCAGGCAGATATCTCCCCGCTTGGCGCATGAGCCAGAATGGCGGGCGATCGACCGCTTCACGTTTGAGAGCTTGAAGAATTCGTTTGGTCATGTCCCGGTGGTTTTCCTAACATTTTGTCGTTTAGCAGATCAATTATCCCGCGTCGCCCTTACCTACTACAATACAATTAATCTATATAAGAAAAAGGTAGTAGTAGTAGTAGTGCGGTGAATCCTGGGGATTGATTGATTGTCCCAGGGTTTTCCATAGATGAATTCACAGTGCATGATATTGGGGAAAAACCTTGGGAAAAAATGGGAATATATTTAACAACCTATAAAAAAGCACAGTTAACCTTATCATTCTGTGTGAGTAGAATCTATTTTCTCATAGACGAGTTATGGGAAAATTATTTTTACAGCGGTTAGTCAGACGGTTTGAATAAGATTCATACCACTGGGAAATCCGTCAGGATCGAATGGGAACATCAAGGAATGAATCTTTGTTTTTCCTATATTAGTGATTTATCCCAGTTCACTTCTGACGTTATCCAAGGAATACTCACAGCATGCGCGATCTGAAACTTCACCTCGTATCCGATTCTACCGGAGAGACGCTGATTCACATGGGTCGTGCGTGTATTGCCCAGTTTGATGATGTGAACATGGAAGAAAAGCTATGGTCCATGGTCCGGAATGCAGATCGTCTACGTGAGGTTTTGGATGTTATCGAGATCCAAGGCGGCTTTGTTTTATATACATTGGTAGATCCGGATATGTGTCGCCAATTGGAGACGGGATGTGCGCGTTTGCAAGTACCTTGTATCCCCGTCCTTGATCCTGTGATTGCTGCGCTCGGTAAATTTCTTGGCGCCGAGGTCCGTGCGCGACCCGGACACCAACACATTATGGATGCGGAGTATTTCAGCCGCATCGAAGCCATGCAGTTCGCCTTGAGCCACGACGACGGTCAATCGACGTGGGATTTGAATGAAGCTGACGTTATTTTATTGGGTGTCTCTCGAACGTCCAAAACGCCGACTTGTATTTATCTCGCCAATCGCGGAATCAAAGCGGCGAACGTTCCCATCGTACCGGGCTGTCCCATCCCCGAACAAATATTCGAGGTCGATCAGCCGTTGATTATCGGACTGAACAAGGACCCGAAACGGCTCGTGGAAATTCGCCGGCAACGGTTACGATTACTCGATCAAGACGAGAATACCGACTATGTTAATCTGGAAGCGGTATCGCGTGAGATTAATGATGCGCGCCGGCTCTATACCAAGCACAACTGGCCAACCATCAATGTCAGCCGAAAATCCATCGAAGAGACTGCAGCACAAATCCTACACCTCTATCAACGTCGCGAAGACTTCAAGGACTAGGGTATGACACACCCCTTGATTTTGGCCTCCGCAAGCGCCGTGCGTGCGCGCCTTCTCCAAAATACCGGGCTCGCGTTTGAGACGATCTCCGCGGATTTGGATGAAGATGCAGTGAAATTGCAAAGCCAGCGCGATGGTCGCGATATCAAGGAAACAGCGCTGCGTTTAGCCAGAGAAAAAGCAAAAGCGGTCAGTGTTTATCATTCAGACGCTTTGGTCATCGGTGCCGACCAAATGCTAGAACAAGACGGACGATGGTTTGACAAGCCGAGCAACCGCGCCGAGGCGCGCGCGCATCTAAAAACATTTAGCGCTCACGCTCACCAATTGGTGACGGCCGCGGTGGCCATTGAGGGCGGCACAGTCGTCTGGGAACGCGTTGATACGGCAACACTCACCGTTCGGGCCTTGAGTGACGACTTTATAGACGCCTATTTGGATCAGATTGGCAACGACGCTTACCTATCCGTAGGCGCTTACCAGCTGGAAGGCCGAGGCGCGCAGCTTTTTGATGCCATTGAAGGTGACTTTTTTACCATTCTCGGACTTCCGCTCTTGCCGTTGCTCGGTTTTCTGCGGCAACGTGCAATAAGTGGCACATGAAACCAAGGAAAACTGAATGAGCATCTCTGGATCGGCGAAATTGGCAGGCGTGCTGGGTTGGCCGGTTAGCCATACGCTGTCGCCGCGCCTACACGGGTATTGGCTCGAGCACTACGATATCGATGGCGCTTATGTTCCCTTGCCTGTCCGGCCGGAAAACTTTTCCAATGCGGTCCGAGCGTTGGGAGACTTGGGCTTTCGTGGCGCTAATGTCACCGTGCCACACAAGGAAACCGCCTTTGCTGCCATGGATGATGTTTCTGACATGGCGAAGACCCTGCGGGCGATCAATACCATCGTCATTGCGGATGACGGCACCATGTTTGGCGACAACACCGATGGTTACGGTTTCATGGAAAGCTTACGGGCCGGTGCGGCCGGAATTGAGTTGCAAGACCAACCAGTTGTCGTGCTCGGCGCTGGCGGCGCATCGCGCGCTATCGTCGCGGCACTACTGACGGATGGCGCTGGTGAGGTCCGCGTGTTCAACCGCACATTGGAACGCGCCGAGGCCCTGGCCAAGGATATCGGCGGTGCCGTTCGGCCCGAACCCATGAGCGCGCTGGCGGGTGCGATTGCGGACGCGGCGCTTTTAGTGAACACAACCAGTCTTGGCATGATCGGTCACGCGCCACTGGAAATCGATATTTCGGCGCTACCTTCGGACGCCGTGGTGGCCGATATTGTCTATAGCCCGCTTGAGACCGACCTTTTGAAACAAGCCCGGACGCAAGGTCACCGGGTCGTAGACGGTCTGGGCATGTTGTTGCACCAAGCGAGGCCCGCTTTTGCCGCCTGGTTTGGTATTGATCCGGAAGTGACGCCGGAACTGCGTGCCGCTGCGTTGGTCAACCAAAATGTGCAATAAGCGCAGATGATTATTCTTGGCCTCACCGGTTCCATCGGCATGGGTAAAACCACTGCCGCGAAGAACTTCAAAAGCTTGGGCGTACCCATCCACGACGCGGATGCGGCGGTGCACGGCATGTTGGCTGCCGGCGGAGAAGCTGTGGAACCTATTGCTAAGGCTTTCCCCGACGCGGTTCGAAACAGCGCGGTCGATCGGCAGCGATTGGGTGCGCTGGTATTCGATGACAACGAAGCGTTGCGGCGGCTCGAAAAGATCCTCCATCCACGAGTGTACCGCCACAAGCAGCATTTTCTAGCGCGCGCCGCACGGGCCGGTAGTCGCGTGGTCGTGCTCGATGTCCCGCTGCTATATGAAACAGGTGGCGAGCGTGGTTGTGACGCGGTTGTGTGCGTTTCCGCGCCACCATTCGTGCAGGCGGCTCGTGTGTTGGCGCGCCCTGGAATGACGCCGGAAAAATTGAAAGCTATCTTAGCTAGGCAGATGCCAGACGCGGAAAAACGCCGACGCGCGGATTTTATCGTGCCGACAGGACTGGGGCGGGTTGAGAATTTGCGCGCCGTGCGTACAATCCTCGATACGGTTCGAAACTGGCGGGGCAGACATTGGCCACCCTTCCCCGTTCAGCCTCGAATCCCCCGCAACCCTTCATCCTGGGCACGATAGGTTAGGCAAGCGTGCGCGAAATTGTTCTGGATACGGAAACTACCGGACTCGATCCGAAATCGGGTCATCGGGTAGTGGAAATCGGCTGTGTCGAGCTGATCAATCACATGGCCACCGACAACACCTATTGGACCTATATCAATCCTGAGCGCGATATGCCGGAAGAAGCCTTTCGGGTGCATGGCCTGTCGGCGGAGTTTCTGGAAGACAAACTGAAATTCGCTGATATTGCAGACGGGTTTTTGGAGTTTATCGGCGGCGACCCTTTGATCATCCATAACGCCGATTTCGATATGGGTTTTCTCAATGCTGAATTGGCCGCTTGCGGGCGCCAGCAGCTCGAAATGGGTCGTGCGATCGACACTGTACGCATGGCGCGTCAAAAGTTTCCGGGTTCACCCGCCAATCTTGATGCGCTTTGTCGGCGCTTTCAGATCGATAATTCTGATCGTGAGCTGCACGGCGCGTTAAAAGATTCACGCTTGCTGGCAGACGTATATCTCGAACTCATCGGCGGTCGCCAGCAGCACCTGGCATTAGCCGGCGACAAACAAACTGCCAATGCGCCATGCACGCCAAATGCGCGCGCGCATCGCCCGTCGCGGCCACATACTGCTTCATCGCAGGAGCTGGCCGATCATCAAGCGTTCGTGGAACGACTGAAAGAGCCAGTCTGGCGGGCTTAAGCCTCGGCCTCTGCTGCGGCCTGTTTTTCAGCCTCTTGCTGATAGAGCGCCGCGAAATCAATGGGTCCCAACATGACCGGCGGGAAACCACCGTCACGGGACACGTCTGCCAAGATGTTGCGGGCGAAGGGGAAAATCAGTCGCGGACATTCAATGAGCAACACCGCCGATTTAACCTCGTCGTCCACATTGAGGGTGAACAGGCCCGCGTATTCGAGCTCAAGAATGAACGCGACATCATCGCCCACTGAGCAGCGAGCGCTAAGATCCAAAACCACTTCGTAAAGGCCTGGCTCGAATTCCTGAGCATTGACGTTGACGCTAATCTGCACGTCTGGCTGGTTTTGCTGCATGACCGAGAAAATACCGGGCGCGGTCGGTGCTTCGAACGATAAGTCTTTCGTATACTGCGCGTTGATAACGATGGGCGGAACGCCCTCTTCGGGGGCGCTAGCGTCGCCGTTTGTCTCTTCGGCCATGGATCGGATCTCCTGAAAAATTCGCGCTAGTGGCTATCACGGATCGTCGTTTCGAACAACAGTTTGATCGGGTAATTGCAGCCGGTCAGTCGAATTGTCCGCGTCCTGCATTTCGGGATCATCGGGCACTTCTTGGAATTCTCCATCAATGACGGTCGTGCCATGTACGGTTCCGGTCCCGCGGTTGGGTGGCGCATTAAATCCTCGGCGGCTTGCGTAGGACCATGCCCCCCTCGCTGCCAGTCGTCGCAACGGCACGATCAACAACAGAAAACCAAACGTATCCGTGACAAAGCCCGGCGTGATTAACATCGCGCCGGCGAGCACCAGGCATACACCGTCGAAGATTTCCAGCGCGGGGAACCGCTCAGCTTGCAAGTTTTCTTGCGCTCGCGACAGCACGGTGAAGCCTTGGATTCGGATAATGGCCATACCGATGGCGGCAGTGGCAAGTATGCCACCGACGGTCGGCCAAAGACCAACGCGGTCGCCGACCTCGATAAAGACTGCGATTTCAACAATCGGTGTACCGATCAGAACGAGAAGAATCAGGAGCGCCATGCTTGCCCTTTGTGTGAGAACGGCTTATCTACCTTTTATAAGTGTCTTGGCCGGGCCCCGCCAGTCCGGTCGGGTGAAACGTGTCCCTAAATGGGGATTCGCCGAAAAGGCTAGGCGGATACGATCGGTTTCGGGCGGATACGGGCAGCAATTATGGGCGACGGTTTTCAGTTTATAGATATTATTTTGTTCGCCATGATCGCGGCGTTTCTGATTTTACGGCTGCGGAATGTGCTCGGGCGGCGCGATGGTCATGAGGGTGGCTATCGAGACGCCTTCAAGCCCGGCGAGGAAGAAGAAACGCAAGCCGCCGACGGCGGTGATAACGTTGTGCAGCTGCCTGATCGAAATGCCGACGAAGCCTTTGAGCATGAAGCCGAAGTTATTGCAGCTATGGCGGGCGGCGACGCGACATTGGCGGCGGGTATTACCGACATCCGGGCTGTTGACCCCACCTTCAATACGGAAGATTTCCTGGTTGGTGGGCGCGTTGCCTTTGAAATGGTGCTGGGCGCCTATGCTACCGGTGATCGTGAAACATTGGAAAATCTCTTGAGCCCCGATGTGTTGCGCAATTTTATTCGCGCCATTGATGAGCGCGAAGAGGCTGGCCAAACCATGGAAGACACGTTGGTTGGTATTCGCAAGGCGGATATTGTTGAGGCCTACATGGACAGCAGCGTGGCCATGGTGACGGTCAAATTTCTGAGCGAGCAAGTCAATGTGGTTCGCGACGCAGAGGGCCAAATTGCATCAGGCAATCCCAATGAGGTCACCGATGTCATTGATTTTTGGACCTTTGCCCGCGATACCCAGATGTCTGATCCCAATTGGCTTTTGGTCGCCACGCGCAGCCTTGATTAATCGCCGTTCAAACACCCGGCAATTGCGCACGGTTGTGCGCCTATCAGCATTTTTTGCCTGTCTGTCGGCGCTTGTTGGATGCGCGGAAATAGCGGCGATCTTGCCGCCCGCCGCTCCAACCTCTCAAACAGCTGGCGATAGCGGGGCCGTAGCGTCGCAGTCCAGCCGGGCTCCGTTTTTAAGTTTGGTGCCGACAGATTTCATTGATGTGCCGGGCTGGAAGGCCGACAATCACAGTGCGGCGCTGGCGCCGTTTTTGCGGTCATGCAAGAAATTGCGCGCTCGCCCGGCGGATCAGGCGCTTGGCGAAGAGGCGGTCATGGGCCGTGTTCGGGACTGGCTGCCCCTTTGCGATGATGCGGCGCGGGTGCGACACGGCAACAATACCGATGCTCGGTATTTCTTCGAAAGCCGCTTTCAGGCCTATGAGGCATACAATATCAAACGTGCCCAAGGCCTATTTACCGGCTACTACGAGCCGCAATTGAACGGCGCATGGAAAGCAGATGGGCGCTATCGGGTCCCGATCTATGCGCGACCGAAAGACATCATCGGCGCCAATCTTGGAAGTTTCGACGACAAGTGGAAGGGTGAGCAGATCGCGGGCCGGCTGAAGGGTGGCCGCTACGTACCATACTATGACCGCGCCGAAATCGAAGCGGGCGCCTTAAACGGACATCAACTGGAAATCCTTTGGGTCGATGATCTTATCGACGCCTTTTTCCTCCATATTCAAGGGTCCGGCCGGGTGATTTTGCCTGACGGCTCCCACATTCGTCTTGGTTACGCTGGCCGAAATGGCCGGCGCTATACGGCCGTGGGGCGCGAACTTGTCGCCGCCGGCGTCATGCGCCTTCAGGATGTCACCATGCCGGCCATCCGGTATTGGATGATTGATAATCCTGTCGCGGCGCAGGCGCTGATGCGGAAAAACCGTTCTTTCGTCTTTTTCAAGGTTCTCACAACCGCTGGCCCGATTGGCGCGGAAGGTACTGTGTTGACTCCAGGCCGCAGTTTAGCGGTTGATGATAAGTTCATTCCCTATGGCATTCCCATCTGGCTCAATACCACCGACCCCGGTACAAAGCCGTTGCGGCCACTCCGCCGAGTGGTGATCGCACAAGATACTGGCAGTGCCATTAATGGCCCCGTGCGGGGTGACTTGTTTTGGGGTCATGGCGCCGCCGCCGGCGACAAGGCCGGGATCATGAAGCAGCAAGGCGGGTACTACCTTCTGCTGCCAAAATCACTGGCACCAAAACCCAATAGCTAAGTGCGCAGCCGCCCGGTGATATTTTGCCGGTAGCCAAGGTTGCCTTGGTCAGCAAGACGGGCCATTCTACCACAATGAACGAAACCGATAAATCTGAACCGGGCCAAGGCCCACGTGTTGGGCTATTCGTCACGTGTTTGGTTGATTTGATGCGCCCAAGTATCGGCTTTGCTGCGGTCGAGCTACTTGAAAAAGCGGGCTGTCGTATCGATGTGCCTGAAAGCCAGACGTGCTGCGGCCAGCCGGCATACAATTCCGGTGATATGCCCGATACCATCGCCATTGCGAAGAACACCATCACAGCCTTCGAGGGGTTCGACTACGTGGTGGCGCCGTCTGGGTCTTGTGCCGGTATGTTAAAAACGCACTACCCGGAAGTTTTTAGGGACGACCCCGAATGGAGCCCTAGGGCGCAGGCATTAGCTGCAAAAGTTTACGAACTGATGTCATTTCTGGCTGACGTTATGCCGATCGACAGTATTGAAGCCGAACTGGATGCATCGGCGACCTATCATGACTCATGCGCGGGCTTGCGCGAGCTCGGCGTCAAGAACCAGCCGCGCCAATTGCTGGGCAAGGTAGGGGGCCTGTCGATGACAGAGGGCGAGGAGGCCGAGCGCTGCTGCGGTTTCGGCGGCCTGTTTTGCATTAAATACAGCGATATCTCCACCGGCATGGTGGATACCAAGGTGGATGATCTGGAACAAACCGGGGCAGATATGGTGTTGGGAGGCGATTTGGGTTGCCTGATGAATATCGCCGGGCGCCTGCAGCGCCGAGGCTCTCGCATCGAAGCACGTCATGCGGCGGAGGTGCTTGCCGGAATGACTGACCTGCCGCCAATTGGAGAGCCGGTAAATAAGTCTTTGGGCGGCTCTCGAGACAAGGGCTGACGCATGGAATCGACCACCCGCCAGTTCAAATCGAATGCCCATGCGGCAAGGCGTGACGCCCAATTGCAAGATGCGTTGGAGCGCCTAGGTCACGGATTCCCGATGAAACGCCTGCAGGCGGCGGCGCGGTTACCGGAATTTGAGGCGCTCCGTGATCGTGCGCGTGAAATCAAAAACCATGTCCTTGAAAACCTCGATTTTTATCTCGAGCGCTTTGAGGAGCGCGTGACCGAACAAGGTGGGCAGGTTCATTGGTGCGCCGACGCCGACGCCGCCCGCCAGACGATTCTGAAAATATGCCGTGATGCCGATGCGAAAACTGTCACTAAGAGCAAATCAATGATCGGAGAGGAAATCGCAATTAATGATTTCCTTGAAGATCATGACGTTGAGCCTATCGAAACCGACCTCGGCGAATATATCATCCAGCTCCGCCATGAACCCCCGAGCCACATCATCGCGCCTGCGATCCACCTATCAATGGGCCAGGTGGAGGAGACCTTTCGCGAGAAACATACCGCACTGCCCGCTGATCGCCTGCTGGATGAGCCCAATAAGTTGTTGGAAGAGGCACGCAACGAGTTGCGCGAAAAGTTCATCGCCGCCGATGTCGGTCTGACCGGCGCTAACATGCTGATCGCTGAAACCGGATCCAACGTGCTGGTGACGAACGAAGGAAATGCGGACCTCACCTATTCCCTGCCCCGGGTGCATATCGTGATCGCCAGTTTGGAAAAAGTTGTGCCGACGCTGGAAGATGCGAGCTCGATTCTTCGGGTGCTGGCACGCTCCGCTACCGGGCAGGAAATGTCCGTTTACACGACGTTTTGCACGGGTCCGCGACGCCCAGGCGACCTGGATGGTCCGGAAGAATATCATGTCGTGTTGTTGGATAATGGCCGCAGCGCGCTCATGGGCACTGAGTTTGAGGAAATGCTCCGTTGTATCCGTTGCGGCGCATGCCTCAACCATTGCCCGGTCTACGGCACCGTCGGCGGGCACGCGTATGGCTGGGTATACTCGGGCCCCATGGGTGCCGTATTGATTCCGGGCCTGATTGGCATCGATGAGGCGGGGCACCTGCCAAATGCCTCAACGCTTTGTGGGCGGTGTGAGTCTATCTGCCCGATGAGAATCCCTTTGCCGCGCATGCTGCGGGCCTGGCGGCGGCGGCAATTCGAGCGCGAAACGAGCGGCGGTTTGGGC
>JABIPG010000104.1 GCA_018698795.1 Rhodospirillaceae bacterium | reverse complement strand
CTGCCCACCCATTTGTCGATGTGGTGCCGATCCGGTTCGGCATCAGTGATGCCGACCAGCACTACCATGTGCCGCTGCTGGCCTCACCGTTCTCCTATTCGACCTATCGCGGCAGTTAATCCTCAACCTCAAGGATACCCTTGCACGCGCTCAAGGCGTAGTCGATGAACAGCCGGACCTTGTGGTCCTGCAGCCGCTTGTGCGGGTAGACGCAGGCAAATGGCAATGGTGTCGGCGGCGACTGTTGCGCGACAATGACCAACTCACCCGCCGCCAGCGCATCGGCCACCTCATAGATCGCCTTGTTGATGACGCCGCATCCGGCCAGTGCCCAGGCCGTCAACACGTCGCCGTCGTCGGATTCCAACGGGCTCTGGAAATCGTAGCGTTTGGGATTGCCATCGACCTGCAACATCCAGAAAAACTCATCCGCCCCCGGATAACGCAACAGTAGGCACTTGTGCCCCTGCGAAATCAGATCCTCGCCGGTTTCGGGCATGCCGTGTTTTTCAACATATGCCGGTGCCGCACAGAGCACGCGGTCGAAATCGTGGATGTGGCGAACCCGCAATTCCGAATCGGACAACCGGCCTAGAATAAACGCCGCGTCGAGCCCCTCGTTGGTGATATCGACACTACGGTCGGTGAGCCGAAGTCGGATATGAATGTCGGGGTAGCGCTCATTGAACAGCGGAATGACCGGCGCGATCAGTTTTTTGCCCAATCCCAACGGCGCCGCGACAAAAATCGACCCTTTCGGCTTGTCGGTAATTTCCGACATCCCGCCCTCAACCTCGGCGATGGTGTCGAGGATTTTCGTCGCGCCCGTATACAACAGCTTACCGTGCGAGGTCGGCGTCATGCTCCGCGTGGTGCGGTTGAACAGGCGCACAGCGAAGTGTTTTTCCAACTCGGAAATACGGCTGCTCACGACTGCCGCCGAAAGCCGCTGGTCGCGGCCAGCCGCCGACATAGAGCCCAACTCAAAGACTCGCACAAAGGTTTGAAGATTATTCACATATGACACGATAAAATAGATACTATTATTTGGTAATTTTTGAAA
This sequence comes from Rhodospirillaceae bacterium, assembly GCA_018698795.1. Classification (GTDB taxonomy): domain Bacteria; phylum Pseudomonadota; class Alphaproteobacteria; order Rhodospirillales; family Casp-alpha2; genus TMED8. The sequence goes on along the minus strand of JABIPG010000104.1, from coordinate 80,796 downwards.
GTCTTAGAATTATCGACATCTTCAGTTTGTGGCGGATTTTTGCCACTCTGTCGGCGGAAATTGGGGAGTTTTATGTTCGAATTTGCAATAGCATGGGATTGGCTGAGTCTCGCCGCGCGCTGGCTGCACGTGATCACCGCCATCGCCTGGATCGGGTCGTCATTCTATTTCATCGCCATGGATTTGGGTTTGCGCAAAAACCCAGACTTGCCGGATGGTGTGCAGGGTGAAGAATGGCAGGTCCACGGTGGCGGCTTTTACCACATTCAAAAATACATGGTCGCGCCGGCGCAAATGCCCGAACACATGACCTGGTTCAAATGGGAGAGCTACGCCACATGGCTCTCGGGCTTCGCCTTGATGGCCATTGTCTACTACGCGGGCGCGGATATTTATCTGGTCGATCCCGCTGTATTGGACGTCTCCGCCGGTACCGCGATTATGATTTCGGTGGCCTCCATCGGCGTCGGGTGGGTGATTTACGATCTGTTGTGCAAATCTCCGTTCGGCGCCGACAACACGCGGCTGATGATTTTCCTGTATTTCGTCTTGGTGGCAATGGCCTGGGGATACACCCAACTGTTCACCGGTCGCGCCGCCTTCGTGCATCTGGGCGCATTTACGGCGACCATCATGTCGGCCAACGTGTTTTTGATCATCATCCCCAACCAAAAGAAGGTCGTAGCCGACCTGGTGGCGGGCCGCGCGCCGGACCCGAAGTTCGGATTGCAGGCCAAACAGCGCTCCACCCACAACAATTACCTGACGCTGCCGATCTTGTTCTTAATGATGTCCAATCACTACCCGCTGGCCTTTGCCACGCCCTACAATTGGGTCATCGCGTCGCTGGTGTTTTTGATGGGTGTGACCATCCGCCACTATTTCAACTCCAAGCACGCGCGCAGCGGCAATCCGACATGGACCTGGCTGGCAACGGCACTGCTTTTTGTGGCGATCATCTGGCTGTCGACAATACCGCCAGCACCTCAGGCCGATGAAGAAAACGCCGTTATGACAGAACACGAACAACGCTTCGCCAAGGCACAGCAGTTCGAAAATGTACGCGATCTGGTGCAAGGCCGCTGCTCCATGTGTCATGCCGCCGAGCCCGGTTGGGAAGGGATCGTGGCGCCGCCGAAAGGTGTGCTGTTGGAAACCGACGCCGAAATCGCCAAGCGCGCGAAAGAGATATATCTACATGCCGGTCGCAGCCGAGCCATGCCGCCACCGAGCGTTTCGCGCGAGGGCATCGAGTTGAGCGCGGACGAACGCGCATTGCTGGTGAAGTGGTACGAAAGCGCGCTCGGCAATTCCTGACCAAGACACACAAACAATTTCTGACCGAGAGAGCCTCTGAATGACCAACCCAAGTTATGCCACGCCGCCGGGCGGGCTGCCGCCGCAATCGCAACTGCTGTCTGGGCGCGCCGTCTTTTCCAATGCTTATGCCGTGATCCCGGGCGACGTGATGACCGATATCGTCACCAGCCGACTACCATTTTGGAATGACGCGCGATTTTGGGTGCTGGCGCGGCCGCTGTCGGGGTTTGCCGAAACCTTTTCCCAATACGTTTGTGAAGTCATGCCCGGCGGCGGCAGTGACAAGCCGGAAACCGACCCGGGCGCCCAGGCGGTTCTGTTCATCGTCGACGGCACGCTTTCGCTAACAGTGGACGGCGCAGCCCATGACCTGGCGACAGGCGGTTACGCCTACCTACCCCCCGGATGTAATTGGTCGGTGGTGAATAAATCATCCGCGCCGGTGCAATTTCATTGGGTGCGCAAAGCCTACGAGAAAGTGGACGGCCTTGGTTATCCGGATCTGTTGATCACCAGCGATGCCGCCATCGCGCCGGACCCGATGCCCGACACAGACGGGAAATGGGCGACCACGCGATTTATCGACCCGAGCGATCTGCGTCACGATATGCAGGTCAATATCGTCACCCTGGAGCCGGGCGCGGTGATCCCGTTCACGGAAACCCACGTCATGGAGCATGGGCTCTATGTGCTGGAAGGCAAGGCCGTGTACCGGTTAAACGAAGACTGGGTTGAGGTCGAGGCCGGCGACTTCATGTGGCTGCGCGCCTTTTGCCCACAGGCCTGCTACGCCGGGGGCCCGGGCAGGTTCCGCTATCTTCTCTATAAGAACATCAACCGGCACATGGCCCTAAGTATCTAAACAACTGAGTATCTAGCCATGCCCGTCAATGAGATCAAACTCGAGCTGCTGACACCCGAGGCCTTTGCGCCTTTTGGCGACATCATCGACGCCGCCGGATCCCCCGATATGATGATCAATGAGGGAAGGTGCGGACGGTTCCATGATTTGGCGCGACTTGATTTCGGCGATGAGCCATCGCGCGCTGGCATCAGTATTTTTCGGTCTGAGGCCTGTACGCTGCCGTACGTATTCAATCTCATGGAACGACATCCGCTGGGCTCACAGGCGTTCATCCCCATGTCCGCAGATCCTTTTTTGGTGATTGTGGCCCCGGACGACGCCGGTGTTCCGGGGATACCAAGGGCGTTTTTAACGAAACCTCTGCAAGGGGTAAATTTGCTTCGGGGCACGTGGCACGGCGTGCTGACGCCGTTGGTCGACGATGCCGTGTTCGCGGTCGTTGATCGGATCGGCGGCGGCGGCAACCTCGAAGAATACCGCCTCACGGAAAACTACGTCATCGTGGAATAGCGCATCCAGTTGAACTGTCATACCCGTCTGGAATGATCGTCAGTTATCCCAGCCGCCGCTTACACATGTCGACAAAGTGCGCATAGACCTTTTCAGCCGCCGCCTCGTCGTAAACGTCGCGCTTTGGAAAACAGAACCCGTGCTCGGTGCCCGGATGAACTTCCAGCACATGATCAATTTGGTGGGTATCGAGTTCGTGTTGCAAAGTCGGGATCACGTAGGCCGGTACGGTGCCGTCGGTTTCGGCGAAGCCGTAGTACATCTCGCCCTTGATCTCACCGACCCGAAAGTGCGGCGAATCGTCTTTCGACGTGACAATGCCAACGCCATAGAGCGAAGCGCTCGCGGCGAACACATCGGCAAATTCGGCTGCCGCGGTGGTTACAATGCGACCGCTCATGCAGTACCCGATGCAAGCTTTGGGGCCCGGCTTCACCACGCCAAGTCCATCCATGTAGTCGAGCAGCAAACGCGTGTCGTCCATCACCATGGCATTGGAAAGATCCTTCATGATCGCCTGCCACACAGCGCGGGAATACTGGTTGCGCTGCGGGAAACGGATGATGCCGAAACGGTAGAATAGATCAGGCAAAATCACATAATAGCCCTCGGCGGCAAACCGCCGGGCCATGTCGTAGAGCTCTTCGCGGATCGCTGGGGCGTCCATGTAAAAAACGATAGCCGGGAACGGGCCATCGCCTTCGGGCCAGCAGGTAAACGTATGCATGGGGCCGTCGGGCGTTTCGATATCGACAACAAGCTCGTTCATTGATCAGACTTCCAGCGCCATACCGTCGCGGCCCGGGTCGGCGCCGCCGTCCCATTTTCCATCTTGCAGACGCACCGCATGCACGCCGGCAAAGTGGTAACTCAAATAGGTGCGCCGCGTCGGATAGCCCCGCGATTGCAGTTCCGCCTCGACGCTCCTGAGCACGCGGTTGGATACATCGATGGTATCTGACGTGGTGCAGAACCGTGGCGCGGCGACGGCTTGCTGGGCATCCATGCCAAAGTCGACGGCGTTGAGGATGGATTGCAGCACACCCATGGTGATGAACGTGCCACCCGGCGCACCGGTGATAAAGAAAGGTGTGTCGCCATCAAACAGCATCGTCGGGCACATGGCGGTGAAGCGGGATTTTCCAGGTGCGAGCGAGTCAGGGTTTCCGGGGCGCGGATCAAAAACGCCCATGCAGCCATTGTACATAAATCCGAGCCCATCCGAGACCACACCCGATGGCATGCCCAACGAGTGGGTCATGGAAACGCAGTTGCCGAACTCGTCGACGACGGAAACATGGGTGGTATCCTTCGATTCATCGGTCTTTGGGCCGACCCGCGGCACGTGGGTTTTCTCTCCCGACTTGATGCGCGCCGCCATCTCGGCTGCGTACGCCTTACTGGTCAATCGCTCCAACGGCACATCAACAAAGCGCGGGTCGCCGACATGGTTGTCTTTGTCGACGGTGGCGATCTTCATGGCCTCGGAAACGGTGGCAATGTAGTCCGCTGAGTTGTGTCCCATGGCCTTGAGATCAAAGTTCTCCAAGATGTTGAGCATTTCGAGAACCATCACGCCGCCGCCTGGTGGCGGGTTGGTGGCCACCTTGAGGCCTCGGTACTCGCCCCAAATAGGTTGGCTTTCCTCAGGCTTGGCGGCGGCCAGATCTTCCATCGAGATCAACCCGCCATTGGCCTGAATGTCGGCAACGATGTCTCGGGCGATGGCACCGGCATAAAAATCATCGACGCCGTTTTCAGCGATGCGCCGGTAGGTTTTTGCCATATCGGGATTCTTTAAAATCTCACCCGGCACGCGCAAACTGCCGTCTTCTTTGAAATAGATCTTCTTGGTGCCGACGCTGGATTTGAACTTCTCGATCGTCGGCACCCGGCCGGTACCCTCCACCACGTTCCAGAAGTAGCTCACGTGGGGGCGCACCATAAAGCCGTCTTCAGCGTAGCCAATGGCAGGCTTGATGAGTTCAGCGATATCCATGGTGCCGAAACGCTCCAATGCGGTAGCGTAGGCGCGCAGGCTCATGGGTGTGGTAATCGACTGGTAGCCCATCTCGTTGACGCGGCCTTCCAAGATAAATCCAAACCCATCCTCGGCCTCGTGCAAAATCAGGTCTTCCCACATATCGGGCGTTACGGCCAAGGGCGCGCGGCCATGGAAGTCCAACACCATATGCTGGTTTTCGTTCGGCAAGTACAAGTGCATGGAGCCGAACCCGGCGATGCCCGACATCTGCGGATCAACAGCGGTTTGTACCAGCGCGCAAGCTATGGCCGCATCAACGGCGTTGCCGCCGGCTTTGAGCGCCTCGGCGCCGGCTTCCACGGCTTCCGGTTGCGGCGCAGTAACGATGCCGTGTGTCATCGAATTTTCTCCCCTAGAAAAAGCTTAGTGTTTGTAGCTGGGTTCCTCGTCGTCGAGCATGCGCTTCATCGCAGCCCAGGCGGTATCATTGGCGCGCTGGTTGGCGCCGTTTTTCTCGAACTGCTTGGCCGTCTTTTCGCAAACCTCTTCAGACGGCATGCTCAGGTTGTCGCAAACTTGCGCCGCGAGCTGTAACTCACAGGCATTTTGCAGATAGCGCATTTCCTGAAATGCCTCGGCGATGGAGCCGCCGACGGTCAACAGTCCGTGGTTGCGCAAAACCATCGCCTTGCGGGTGCCGAGATCGGCGACCAAACGCTGGCGCTCATCGAGGTCGGTGGCGATGCCTTCGAAGTCGTGGTAGGCGAGTCGGTTGTAGAACCGTAGTGACGTCTGCGCCAACGGCAGCAGGCCATCGGCTTGCGCCGAAACCGCCATGCCGGCTGTGGTGTGGGTGTGCATGACGCAGCGGGCATCAGTCCTGGACATATGCACAGCCGAATGAATAACGAAACCGGCGGCGATGATATCAGCGTCGGCGCCAAGCGAGCCGCCATCGACGATGCTGCCATCGATGTCCACCTTGACTAGGCTCGACGCATTGATTTCGCGGAACATAAAACCGTAGGGATTGAGCAGAAAATGATGATCATTACCCGGCACCCGGACGGAATTATGAGTGAAGATGCCATCGTCCCAGCCGTATCGGTAAACCAGCCGGTAGCACGCCGCCAAGTCTTCGCGCAACGCCCATTCAGCAGCGCTGACGCGGGCCTTTACGTCACTTTGTGCAATATTTCCGTCCACAGCCATCCTCCCCGTATGTATAGGCGAACGATTGTGCCCTCGGCGGATATGTAACGCAAGTTGGGGGAACGGCAAATTCGCCATATAGTGCCACCATGACCGAGCCGCCATCCAACAGCTTCAAAATCGCCGCAGCCGACCATCAAGCCGGCCACTTGGAAGCCGCCGCCGCAGGTTATGCGAGGATCCTGCAATTCAACCCCGAACATCTGGAAGCCATCACCAATCTGGCGGTGTTGCTACGCGACAGGGGACAAATTACCGACGCCATACCGCTATTTGAACGCGCCTTGGCGCTGCGGCCTGGCATGACCGAGGCCCGCTACGTTCTGGCACTTTGCTTCATGCAGGTCGGCGAGAAGGAACAAGCCCGCTTGCATTTTACCGCCGCTGCAAAAGCATCGCCGTCGGATAGTCGCCCCATTGTCGGCTTGGCCGCTTTGGCCTTGAATGAAGGTGATGCAGATATCGCCCTGGGCCACGCGGACGCCGCCCTGGCGCGTAACCTCGATGATGCGGATGCTTGGAATCTCAAGGGGGCGGCGTGCAAGGAGCTGGCCCGCTTCGCTGAAGCCCGCAACGCATACGATAAGGCGCTCGACCGCCAACCCGATCACGCGGAAGCACGCTATAACCGTGGCGCGCTCAAGTTGCTGCTCGGTGATATGCCCAAAGGCTGGGACGACTACGCCTGTCGTTGGCAGGGCGATGACCGGCAATCCCCCGGCGCCGATCTCGGCGTGCCGCTCTGGGATGGCGGGCCGCTCGCCGGCGGGCAGTTGCTCGTGGTGGCGGAACAAGGCTTCGGCGACACTCTGCAATGTCTGCGCTATCTACCGCTGTTGCGCGAACGCGGCATGGAGGTAGCCATTTGCTGTCGGCCCGAGCTTCGTCGGCTCGTTGCCGCCATCCCCGAGGTGGCACGGGTCTGGTGTCCGGGTGAGCCAGGGCCCAACGGTGATGCTTACCTGCCGATGATGGAGTTGCCACGCATATTCCAGACATCTGAAACCAACATCCCGGCTGCAGACGGCTATCTACGGGCCGGGCCGGTCGATAGGCCGGTCGATGGACCAGTCGACGGGATAAGCGTCCCGGACCAACGCAATATCGGCCTGGTTTGGGCCGGCAGCCCAACCCATGAAAACGACGCCCGGCGGTCCGTGCCGCTGGGCGCCTTGCGAGCATTGCTGGACGCCCCCAATTGCCGGTTTTTCAGCTTACAAGTCGGCGCACGCAGCGCTGATCTAGATGCACAAAACATGGCCCAAGATATTGAAGATTTAGCGCCAGAAATCAAAGATTTCGCCGATACCGCAGCCTTCATTTCAGCAATGGATTTGATCATCAGCGTCGATACCGCCGCAGTTCATCTCGCGGGGGCTTTGGGGACACCGACATGGGTTATGCTATCCTTTGTGCCCGATTGGCGCTGGCAACTGACGCGAACGGATTCTCCCTGGTACGGGTGTTTACGGCTGTTTCGTCAATCTGAGCCGGGCAATTGGCGAGGCGTGATCAACGACATACGGCGCGCCTTGCCGCATTAAGGCGATCACATGGCGCGGTATCGCGCGATCAAGCTCCGCCGACGATCAACTTCTCGTGGGCGGAAGAAAAGAATGGGTGACAGCCCTCACAATGGCGGGCCATGATGGTCCTTGAAATGACTGAAACCTACACCATCGACCCCTCGCTCCGACCGGACCCAGGCTCTTGCGCTTTTGATCTCGACAATGCGCTTGCCTCCGTTGTTGCCTTGCAAACGAAGGTGCCTGACAACGCCTATACGGCACAGGCGTTGGGCGATGAACGCGCCGGGCACGGTGTCGTCATCAGCGACACAGGCCTTGTGCTGACCATCGGCTATCTGGTGATCGAAGCCGAGACAATTTGGATGGTCGATCACACGGGCCAGGCTGTGCCGGGTCATGTCGCCGGCTATGACCAGGAAACGGGGTTTGGCTTGGTGCAAGCGTTGGGACGGCTGAATGCGCCGGCCATACCGTTGGGCACGGCGACCGAGGTACACGTGGGTGATCCGGTGATATTTGCCGGTCATGGCGGCAGGGCCAATGCCGTGAACGCCATCGTCGCCGACAAGCGCGAATTTGCCGGTTATTGGGAATATCTGTTGGATGAAGCGCTGTTTACCGAACCACCGCACCCATTTTGGGGTGGCGGGGCGCTGATCGATACGGACGGGCGGCTGGCCGGTATCGGTTCGCTGTTTGTGCAGAAAAATTCTCATGAGCTGGATTCATTCGACGGCAATATGGTGGTGCCGATTGATATCTTGTTACCCATATTGAACGACCTGCAACGCTTCGGCCAAGTTCAGCACCCGCCCAGGCCTTGGATCGGCGCTTTGTCGGCAGAGGCTGATGATCGGGTCATCGTCGTCAACACCTGGGACGGCGGCCCGGCCGAGCAGGCCGGCCTGGAGCCGGGCGATCTGGTGATCGGCGTCAGCGGCGAGCCCGTCGCATCCCTGGGGCAGTTCTACCGGCGAATGTGGGCGCTTGGTGCGGCAGGCGTGACGGTGCCCTTGGACATCGTGCGCGATGGCCGCTTGGCGGAAGTCAGCATCGCATCAGCCGATCGCTCCGCCTTTTATCTGGCGCCCAAACTGCATTGACGGCAGAGCGCCAGGTTTCTTATTTGCCAGACGCTGAGGCGCGCCTTTTCACAGGCATATTCTCCGCGCGTACGGCTGCAACGCATTTCACATCTCTACGTAATGACCTCGACTGGCAGGAAGCAACAATCAGCATTTTCGGACGGCAGGTGAAGTCCCCCCGCATGAGTTCCTGGTACGGCGATGCGCCCTATACTTATTCAAGCCTCACATGGCCGGCCCGGCCTTGGCCACCGGCACTGTCGGAGATCAAGGCCCAGGTCGAATCCCTCGCCGGGACATCTTTCAATGGCGTGCTCGCTAATCTCTACCGCGATGGCCTCGACTCCATGGGCTGGCACGCCGACGACGAACCGGAACTAGGGCCCGACCCGGTGATCGCCTCTGTCGTGTTTGGTGCGGACCGGCGGTTTGTGTTTCGGCGCAAGGGTGACACAGCGGAAAAAATTGAAGTCCCGCTCGGCAATGGCGACGTTTTGATCATGGGCCCGGGCACGCAACGCCGTTGGCAACATGGAGTTCCGAAGACCGCTAAGCCCGTCGGGGAACGAATCAACCTGACCTTTCGGCGGATCATTTAGGCGCCCTATCCACCGCAAAATTTGCAATATCTCCAAGGCCGCCTACATTCATTGCATCACTTTGATCAAAGGAAACATCCGATGTCTGAACCGGCAACCCTCGAAGTCTTTTCCGATTACGTCTGTCCCTGGTGCTACCTGGGAGACAATCGCGTGAAACGGCTGAAGGCGGAGTACGACGTTAACGTACAGTTAGTGCATTTTCCGCTGCACCCCGAAACCCCCGCCGAGGGACGGACGCTGGAAGAGCTGTTTCGCTGCGGCCCTGAAGAGGTCGAGGCCAAGAACACCCGGATGAAAGGTTTGATGGCGAGCGAAGGCTTGCCCTACAGCACGCGCAGCCACACCTATAACAGCCGCCTCGCCCAGGAAATCGGCAAGTGGGCGGATACGCAGCCCGGCGGTGACGCCATCCATGACAAATTCTTTGAAGCTTATTTCGTCGACAATCGAAACATCGGTGACACCGAGATCATCATCGATATCGTCAAATCGGTGGGCCTGAACGAAGACGAGGCCCGCGCCGTCCTCACCGAGCGCCGCTTCAAAGATGCCATCGACGCCGATTGGGCGAAGTCGCACGCTTATGGCGTCACCGGTGTGCCGACATTCGTCGCGGACGGCCAAGGCTTGGTTGGTGCGCAACCCTACGAGGGATTGGAGCAATTAATGAACGCCATCGGCGCGTCAAAACGCGCCGCCTGAGTTTTCCCAAAACGGCGTTGTGTCGACGAATTGATTCCAGTCCGCCAACAGGCGTGGTTCAATATCCCTGAGCGCCCTAGCGTTCCAGCCCCGCACTTCGCCGACAGCGAGTTGGACTTGCTCGTCGACGGGCTTGCCAACAGTTGGATGGATCAGTCCATCGGTCAGTCGCACCGCGACGACGACATCGTTCAAGGTGCCGAAATTGTCTTGTAAATTGCGCAGCGCGGCGCCGAAGACTTGCATTTCCGATTCCGGATAGACACCACGCAGGAAATCGACCGCATACCGCATGCGCTTGATCTCAATGCGCACCGCATGGCGTGCGTCCATATCCAGTTCGGCAAGGTCTTTACCGGCGTTCAGTAATTTCTTGTGCGAGCGGTTAAATATGCCCGGTGCCGCTTTACTCAGCCGGCGCGACGGCGCGTATTTAGACCCTGCGCCCGGATCATCCGGCGCCCGCCAGCTTTGCAAAGCGACAAAAGCGGTCAACCGCATCATCATCTTGGCATAGCGCTCGCTGCACAGGGTTTCGCGCACGCTGTCATAGGCTTGTCTGCGTTGGTGTGTGCCTTCTTGGCGTAACGCCTCGATGGCTTTGGCATCGATCCCAAGTGCCGCCATGGAGGGAAGCGTTTCATCCAAAAACACATCCCAATCCCTTGCTGGCCCGAGGCCGTTCCCTATCCATTTCAAATCAACGTTCATCCAAGCCTTGTGCGCCGGGTCGATGAAGCGCCGAAAGGTTTTTAGCGCTGAGCGCAATTTGCGGATCGACACCCGCATCTGGTGCACGCCTTCCGGATCGTCACCCCGGATGCAGGCCTCTTCGTTGGCGGTAATATTCCCGATACAGGCGGAAAAGATTTGCTCCAGGCATTGGTGCACCGTGAGATCGCCGCTCATATCGAATTTTACCATCTTTCTAGGCGCTGGTACGGTGCCGGCCAATAGGCGGTAGCCACGTCCAGCTTTCGTGATCGACGACATCGGTAACGGGCATGCCTCAATGATATCTGCGGCGAGTGCAAAAAACGATCCGAGATTGCCGCTTTTCATCTCAAGCTCGCACTCAGTAACATCTTCGCTGCCGCCACCTGCTGTAACACGCCCATTGTCTGCCACCGCCTCGGCGACGATTGTCGGCCCTAGCGGATCGACGCGGTGCACAATCTTCGCGTGGCGCTCCAGCGACACATCAATGATAGGCCCCAAGTCGTCCACCGTGACGCCATCCAAGGCGCCCCAGGCCTCCGGCGGCAACACCGCGAGGTCGAGCTCAGTGCCACTGATGGCATGTTCCCATTCCCACCGGTCAATGACGCCGTCACCATTGCCCGCGTTGGCTTTCACGGTGAGAACCGAGCCTTTGTTGGATTTCCGCACACGAAGACTGGTGCCCATTTTCTGGAGGCGTCGGTCCGGAGTGTCATAGTACCGGCTGTGCAGCTGCACCACGGACCAGTCGCCGCCAGCCGTATCGATGGCGTCTACAGCAGATTTAAAGCGCACAAGATCGCCCGGTTCGGCGCGAAATTTCAGCTCATATTCACGATTCTTCGTATTGGTGGCCATGCCCGTGGCCTCCTCCCCTGTTGGGAAGAATTATGCGCCGCTCGGCTCCCCGTATCAATCAAGGTATCAATCAAGGTATCAATTTGGGTATTAATCGAGATCGAGAGGATAGACCGGCCTGCGGACCTTTTCGTAGGTGAGTTCCCTGTAATTCCTGGACGTCAGGCCACCACCGCCATCGACCACCAACACTTCCGCCGCAATCGGCTGGAAGGCGGCGCGGAAGTGATGCGCTGACTTCACCGCCACGACATTTTTCAGCAACGGGTCGATGCGCGCATGGCGGAAAAACATCTGATCGTAGACCTGAAAGCGTCGCGACGTAACCACAACATCAATGCCGTCGGTGGTGACCACCGCCGTGGTGCCCATGTCGACCTGCAGCCCTGCCGTCATCGGCCCTTCCATGCGAAACTGGCCGTTGGTGACCGCCTTCACGGTGCAGCGCACGGAAAGCGGCGCGCCGTAGGCCGGGTCCGTCCTGCCACCGAGATCGAGATGCACAATGGCGCCGAGGCCATTGTCGCGGCAAAGCTCCGCCGCGCCAGGATCGTAAATCGTGCCGAAGGCCGCATTCGCCAAGTTGGCGTCAAGCATGCCCTTGAGCAGCCGGGTACCGTCGCCATACCCGCCGCCACCCGGATTGTCAGCGAAGTCGGCGAGCACGATGGGTTTGTTGCCGGGGCGAGCTTGTTTGACCCGCGCCATGGCCTCTTCGATGCCGAGCGTCTGAATGGTGGAGATATGGCGCTTGTCCCAAATTTCTTGCACCAGCGCATCGGCCAAGGCGCCGTGCTCACCCGTGTCGCCGTCACCGACGATCAGCGCCGTCGGGCCTGTGTCATGGGTATCCGCCCAAGGAAACCCCGCACATACGCCCGCCGCCAAAACATCGGGCCGCACCAACAATCGATCAGCGCTGGCCAATACGTCAGTCATCGGGCCTTGCGTTGTGGTGCGCCCGTGGTCGGCACCATCGAGCATGGCGCCGCGCCGGACTGTCGTCTTGGGCTTGATGGTGCCGGCGAGCGTGCGCTTGATCAAGCCAGCCGCCACCGTCGCGACCTCGTACTGGTCGATATGCGGATAGGTGCGGTACGGGACCAGAATATCCGCCAACTCAGCCATGCGATCGGTAACATTGGCGTGCAAATCGAGCGTCGCGGCGATGGGCACATCAGGCCCGATTTGTTCGCGGATAGCCGCCAACAACTCTCCCTCGCCGTCTTCCGTGTGTTCACAGGCCATGGCACCGTGCAGGCACAAAAGTAGGGCGTCGAACGGCCCCTCGGTGCGGAGGCTTTCCAAGATATGATCGCGCACATACTCGTGCATGGCTTGCGTGACGGGACCCGACGGCATGGCGTTGGCATGGATCGGGTGGCGCACCTCCCAACCTTCGGTGGTACAAAAATCGAGAAATGCCGCGATCTCCGTGCGGGTATTGCGCATGCTCTTGGCGACGTCGTCGCCCAGCAAAAGCGCGCGAGCCCGATAGGCATTCATGTCGGCTGGCTGGCGGCAAAAAGTGTTGGTCTCGTGCTTGAAGCCGGCAATCAAAACGCGGGTCATCTGAAATCTACCAGGGCCGTTGTTCGTTGCTGGCCCAAGGGTCGTCATCCAGGGGCCACACGGGCCGCGCGGCGCGCTCCAATGGCAAGCGCCTAATATTGTGATCCACCACACCCGGCGTCGAGACGTAGATCACCTTGTCCGAGATCGCCGCATAGTTGGAATAAAAATGCTGCATGGATTTCACCACCAGGATTTTCTTCGCTGCATAGTCGATTCCGGCATTGGCGAAAAAGCTCGGGTGAAAATTCTGCGTCCGCACCGCGTGCACAACATACTCAATGCCATCGGCCTCAAGCGTCACGGTATTGCCCATGCGCCGGGTCGAGTTGCCGAGACCATCAGCAATCATATCGTCAAACACGGCTTTCACCGTGACCTGTAAATCCAGCGGATCGCCCGACCAGGGTCCGGCCTTGCCGCCCAGCCGCAAGCCCAACTTCGCACCGACGCCGGCACCTTTGCAGATGTCCACCGCCACCGGGTCCCAGATACCGCCAATGGCGGCGTTGGTGATGCCGCGCGCGATTAAGGCATGGGCGATAAATGTCGAATCACCCGCTGCACCGCCACCCGGATTATCCGCCGCATCGCCGAACACCACCGGGCCGGCATCAAACGCCAATGCCTGATCGATGGCATCGTCCATTTCCACGACGCTCGGCACGATGGAATCACGCAACGTCCAGAGCTTGCGGCCAAGCTCTTCCGCCAGCCGGTCGCCGTGGTCTTTGCGATCATCGGTGATCACCACCATGCGCGCGCCCACGTGCGGAATGTTGGCCCACGGGAATCCGTGCCCCAATGATACCGACAACACGCCGTCTTGGCCCTCCAACGCCGCCATGCCATCAACGAAGGACCGCATCGGCTCGCGCGTGGTGTGGAACAGCTCGATCATGCGGCAATCGAAGGTGCTGATGACCGGCTTGACGTCGCCCGCCAGCGTGCGCTCCATGATTGTCCAGATCTCTTCGGCGCGCTCGGCGAAATCGATATGCGGGTATTCCTTGAAGATGACGAAAGCATTGGTGTTTTCGACAAAGCGCTTGGTGATATGACAGTGCAAATCGAGCTCGCAGCCGATGAATACGTCCGGCCCGACGATGCCGCGCACACAATGCACCAGATCATCTTGGCAGTCGTCATAGCCGTCGGCGACCATGGCGCCGTGTAACGACAGCATCACTGCATCGACCGGCATGGCGTTTTTTAAATCCGCTAGAATTTCATCGCGGTAGGTCTCGTAAGTCCGCTTCACCACCAGACCCGACGGCGTGGCGAAGGCACAAAGGCTTTCGACCGTTTCCCAACCTTTCGCATCGGCGTGGCCGCGCCAGATTTGCAGCGGCACTCCGAACATGTTGACGGCCTCGGGGTGATCGCCGCCGCGAACAAGGTAGGTATCCTCGTACGCTTTGGTATCGGTGGGCAACGGTGCCCAGGTGTGGGTTTCGGTGCCCAGGCAAGCGGTGAAAATGCGCATCGCTCAACTCGTCCGCAACGCGTTCAAGTCCGGCACCGGCCTAGCCGTTTCGGGGTTGCCGGCCAATACGCGCTCCAGCGCATGAGCGACAGCCAACACGAACCGATCAGAGCCATTGGGCCCGCTGATTTGAAGGCCGAACGGCATGCCTTTGTGATCGACACCGCACGGCACCGAGCAGGCCGCCGGTGTTGCCATGGTTAGCGCATAGCAGGGCGCCAGCCAGCGCATGTAGGTCGGCATTTTCTCGCCGTTAATTTCATCCATGTAGAGCTGTTCGTGCGGAAACGGCGAGATACCGTTGGTCGGTGAAATCAGGATATCCACCTCGCCCATCAGCGCCAGGAAGTTGCGGTAATAACGCGTTTGCTCGACATTGGCCCAGGCGACATCGGCGGCGCTGTATTTCATGCCGCGTTCGGTGTTGTCGATAACGTTGGGTCCCAAAAGATCGCGCTGGGTCTCCAGACGCTTGCGATGTTGGGCAACGAAATTCGTAGCGCGGATGATCTCAAACGATTCATGCAGATCTTCATCAAAACCGGGATCGCGGTCTTCGGCGTTGGCGAAAATATGGCGGAAGCTATCGACGCGGTTTTTGAAAGTTTCACGGATACCGTTGTCGACCGGCGCGACGCCCAGGTCGGTCGAGACCGCAACCCGTAGCATCGAGAGATCGACATCGGGCAGCGGGTCCAACAATGCCGGATCGAACTCACGCGAGAACGGGTCACGTGGGTCGTTATCGGCGATAATACCCAGCATTAAAGCCGCATCGGCCACCGTGCGTCCCATCGGGCCGAGCACGGAATAGGGGTTGAGGCCGACGGCGCGGGTTTCGCTAGGCACGACGCCGGGCGACGGGCGGAACCCGACGACACCGCAGAACCCAGCGGGAATGCGCAGGCTGCCGCCGTAATCGGAGCCCGACGCCAACGGCACCATGCCGGTGGCCAAAGCCACCGCCGAGCCGCCGGACGAGCCGCCGCACGTCAACACCGGATCGAACGGATTGCCGGTAGCGCCGTAAACGCGGTTGGTTGTATTGGCGCCAGCGCCGAATTCAGGCGTATTGGTTTTAGCGAAAACGATGCCGCCGGCGTATCGGATTTCCGCGACCGCGCGCTGGTCCTCATCAGGCACGTTATCTTTATAGAGCAGTGAGCCCCACGTGGTGGTGATGCCTTCCGTGACCTCCAGGTCCTTGATACCGATGGGCAGGCCGTGCAGCGGCCCGATATCGGCGCCGGACATGACATCGCCTTCCGCCTGCTTCGCCTCAATGCGGGCGCGCTCGTAATCCCAGGCGACGACGGCATTGACGGTGCCGTTGACGGCCTCGATCCGATCAATGCAGCTTTCCAGCAATTCGACAGGAGAAATATCTTTGGTGCCGATTCGACGCCGCGCCTCAATGGCGCTTAGCTCGCAAAGTTCGGTCATGGCATGAGGTCCTTCAGGTTGGGTAGGGGGCGCGCCGTAGCGGGCATGGTTTGCAGATGGTCCTCCAGAGCTGCCGCCGCTTCAAGGAGGAACTTGTCACTCCGCTTGGGTCCGACAATTTGTACACCGAACGGTAAGCCTAAGTGATCGACACCGCACGGCACGGCGATAACGGGATGGCCGGTCAGGGTGATGATGGAACGCACCAGCGATGCATCCACATAGTTTTCCATCACCTTGCCACCGACGGTTTTGGGGATGCCGTCATCCAAACGAAAGGCGGAAACCGCGTTTCCCGGCACGATCAACAGATCGATATCGGCGAAAAAATTCTCGAACGCGGCGTAAAGCTGCGACCACGCCCGTTCCGCCGCCGCCGCATCCGCCAACGACATGCCTAGCCCCGCCTTTACGTTGGCGACGATGTTTGGCGATAGAATGTCGGCATGATCGCGCACACGGTCCGTATGGTTGGCCAGATAGTACAAACAGCGCAGCGTCCACAACACATCCCGTACGCCCGGAAATGCCGGCTCGTGATTTTCGAATGTGCCGAATGCCGCATCCATCGCCGCAACGGCATTTTGAAAACTGTCGCGGATACCATCATCAAGCGGCGCCTCGCCGTTAAAATCAGCGGTCCAGGCGACCCGCAAATCAGACAGATCGGGCTTCTCCAGGTGTGCAAACCCAACCGGATCACAAGGGCCGGCCATGGCGTCCAGCGGATCATCGCCGGCAAGCCCGGCCATCATCAGCGATGCGTCGGCGACATTGCGGGCCATCGGGCCCTGCACGCTGAAATGCGTATAGTTGAGCGCTCGCCCCTCACGCGCCACTAAGCCCGGGGTCGGACGAAACCCGACGACCCCGCACCAGGTAGCGGGATTGCGCAGACTGCCGAACGTATCGGACCCATGCGCCATCGGCAGCATGCCGGTGGCCACCGCCGCCGCCGAGCCGCCAGACGAACCACCCGACGTGCGCGCCAAATCAAACGGGTTACAGGTCGATCCGAACACTTTGTTGGTGGTATTTGAGCCTGCGCCAAATTCCGGTGTGTTGGTCTTTGCCAGGACAATCGCCCCCGCCCGGCGCAATCGCGCCACCAGGGCCTCGTCGCGATCGGGCACATTGTCGGCATGCAGCAACGATCCGTAGGTCGTACGCAGACCTTCGGTGGCGTTCAAATCCTTGATGCCGACGGGTAGGCCGTGCAGCGCCGGTAGATCGTCACCGTTACGAACCGCTTTCTCGGCCGCTATCGCTTCAAGGCGGGCGCGCGGGACGTCCATGGCGGTAATGGCATTGACCGAGCCATTGATATCTTCGATCCGCGCCAGGCCGCTTTCCAGCAACTCCACAGGTGACAGTTCACCAGCGCCGATGAGTTGGCGCGCATGCGTGGCGTTCAGGTCACACGGATTTGTCATTGCAGCTTACTTGCCGTTGGTGTGCGGCGTGCCGGTTTCTCCCAAATCCCAATAGATGCCGGCCATGATGCCAAGCGCCTCGCGGAATTGCGGCAGCAGGATATGTTCGTTCGGCGCATGTTGCGAACAGGCCGAATAGGAATGCGGCACCCAGATCGTCGGCAGGCCCAGCGTCACGTTAAACAGATCATTGCAGATCGATCCGCCAAGGCTGGGCACCACAGCCGTCGATTTGCCGGTCGTTTTGGCCAGAGATTCAGACGCCCACGCCGCCCACGGATTATCCGGCGGCGTCGCCGAGGCGTCAAAATCACCGGCGTTTTCCGGCGGCGGCGGCAAAATCTCGATCGCCTCGAAACCATGTGCATCCAGGTGTTTGCGCAAAGCGGGCAAAAAACCATCGCGGTCAGAGCCCGCAACAAACCTGATTTGGCAATTGGCGAGTGCACGCGGCGGCACGGCGTTGACGGGACGGTCGGGGTTGCCCGTCTTGAATGCCAATACCTCAAAAGAGTTCCAGGCATAAACCTGCTCGGCCGGTGTCAGGCCGGGCTCGCCCCAATACCCATCAATGTCCGGTGCGCCGTCGCCGCCGCTGACACTGATATCGGCCAGAGCTTGGCGCACTGAATTGCTGATCGGCGGCGGCAGCCATTCTTTGATTTGGATTTGCCCCGTGTTTGAGACGATGGTCGAAAGCGCGTGCGCCAAGATGACACCCGGGTTGGCCAAAAGCCCGCCCCAGTTGCCTGAATGGTGCCCGCCTTCGCGCAATTCCAACGACAGGTCGAAGTTGCGCGCACCGCGTGCGCCTAAAAAAATCGTCGGTCGGTCGGGCTCGACGCGTGGCCCGTCTGAGGCGATGAACACATCCGCGGCAAAGGTATCCAGATTGGATTCGATAATTTTATCGAGGCCGGGCGAGCCGCTTTCTTCACCCATTTCGACCATGAACTTGGAATTGAACCCAAGCTTACCGCGCGCCTCCATGACCTGCGCCATGCCGATCATGTTGACGGTGTGCTGGCCCTTGTTGTCGGCGGTACCGCGGCCGTAGAGCTTTTCGCCGCGCTGCGTGGTTACCCATGGATCGAGACCCTCATACCACTGATCGGCGAGACCACGGACCACGTCCCCATGGCCGTAACCCAGCACCGTGGGCAGGCTTTCGTCTTCAATGCGGGTGGCCAGCAGCACCGGGCCTTTGCCCTCGACCGGGTTGTCGAAGACCTGACACGTATGGCCCATGGCGTCGAAGGCCGGGATCATCTCGTCGTCAAGGTAACGCCGCAACGCAGCCTGACTGTCGTCTTTCTGGCTTTCGGATGGGATAGCGACCCGGCGGGCCAGGTCATCGACGAATTTTCCGTCGTCAAAATAAGCCTGTGCCGCGGCAACAACAGCTTCGCGGCTCATGCGGCGGTCTCCGAGGCTTTGTCGTAGAGGTGACATTCCACATGGCCGGCACCGGCGGCAATGGGTTTGGGCGCCAACTTCGAGCAGTGGTCCATAACCTTGGCGCAGCGCGGATGGAAGGTGCAGCCCGACGGCGGCTCGACCGGGTTGGGATAGGCCGCGCCGAGATGGGTGTCAGGGACACTCAGATTGGGATCGGGTGTCAGCACCGATTCGAGCAAGGCTTCGGTGTAGGGATGCTGTGGATTGGTGAACAGCGATTCAGTGTCGGCTTCCTCGACGATACGACCCAGATACATCACCGCCACCTTGGTTGCCATGTGTTCGAC
Source organism: Rhodospirillaceae bacterium (assembly GCA_018698795.1). GTDB lineage: Bacteria > Pseudomonadota > Alphaproteobacteria > Rhodospirillales > Casp-alpha2 > TMED8. The sequence goes on along the minus strand of JABIPG010000104.1, from coordinate 61,730 downwards.
CACGGCCAAATTGTGGCTGATAATCACATAGGTGAGATTGAGCTCACCGCGTAAATCTTGCAACAGATTGAGAATCTGCGATTGCACAGAGACATCCAGCGCCGATGTGGGTTCGTCACAGATCACCACTTGTGGGCGGTTGATGAGCGCGCGCGCAATAGCCACCCGTTGGCGCTGGCCGCCGGAAAGTTGGCTTGGGTAATTCTGGAATACGCGTGCCGGCAGACCGACCAATTCCATGATTTCCTCAGCGCGACGGCGCCAGCTATCGGGGTCGGGGTCACCTTGGACCTTGAGCGGCAAGGTGATGATGCTGCCGATGGTTTTGCGCGGATTGAGTGACGAATAGGGGTCTTGGAAGATCGGCTGCAACAAGTCAGCGATTTCCAACCGGCCCAATTGATGGACAGGCTTTCCTTGGATATCGACGGTGCCGGCGGTGGGCAATTCCAGACCGAGCAGGATTTTTGCCAATGTCGTTTTGCCGCATCCCGACTCGCCAACCAACGCAACCACGTCACCGCGCTCTACGGTCAAATCAACACCGTTCACCGCGTGCAGCGGGCGCTTGCCACGGAAGGGCCCCGCCGAAATCATGAAGGTTTTGGTGACATCTTTCGCCTGAATCATGATCTCGCTCATGCCGATACCTTCGTCTTGAGGTTTTCTGCGCATTGCTCGGTACTCAGCAGGCAGCGGTATTGGTGCCCATCCTCAACGCCAATGCCTAGCGCCACATCGTCGGCGCTGCACGCCGACGTGGCATAGGGGCAGCGCTCCGCAAAACGGCAACCGCGCAGGTTGCCGACCAATGACGGCACAATGCCGGGAATTGACCCCAAATGCGCGCCGCGTTCGGTTTTCCCCGGGATCGGGATGCACTCCAACAGGCCTTGGGTATAGGGATGGGTGGGGTTTTCAAAAACCTGCTTGGCGGCGCCTTCCTCGACGATCTGGCCGGCATACATGACCGCCACGCGGTCCGCCACGCGAGCAACGACGCCGAGATCGTGGGTGATCAAAATCAGCCCCATGTCGAACTCGCGCTGCAACTCAGCCAGCAACAACAGGATTTGCGCCTGGATGGTCACATCCAGGGCCGTTGTCGGCTCGTCGGCGATGATCAGATCGGGGCCACACATCAGCGTCATGGCAATCATCACGCGCTGGCGCAATCCGCCGGAAAGCTGATGCGGATACTGCGGCAGGCGCGAGCGCGCCGCCGTGATGCCAACCTTTTCCAACAAAAAGACAGCCCGGTCGCGGGCCTCGGCGCGATTGACCTTGCGATGGCGCAGCAAAGCCTCTTCCAACTGGTTGCCAATGGTGTAGGACGGATTGAGCGACGTCATCGGTTCTTGGAAAATCATGCCCATGCGGTCACCACGGATATCGGACATGCGGCGCTCGCCGATATCGAGGATGCTAAAACCGTCGAGCTCCAATTTGCTGGCGTTGCGATCAGCTTTCTTCGGCAACAGATCCATGATCGCCAGGGAGGTCAGTGACTTCCCGCATCCGGACTCACCGACAATGCACAGCGTTTCACCACGGTCCACATGAAAACTAGTGCCCTGCACGGCATGCAAGATGCCGCCGGGCACCGGGATATCAACTTTCAGGTTTTCGACATTGAGAATACGTTCAGCCACAACCGTGTCTCCCTCGCCCGTCAATTGCGGTTTTCCGGCGCGGTGACGTCGCGGATGCCGTCGCCCATCAGATTGATACACAACACCATGGCAAACAGCGCGGCGCCCGGAATAGCGATCACCCAGGCCTTGAAGAACATCATCCCCTTGCCTTCGGAAATCATCAGGCCCCAACTCGGCGTTGGCGGTTGCACGCCAAGCCCCAGGAACGACAGCGCCGCTTCCAACAGCACCGCATGCGCCACCTCAAGCGTCGCGACGACGATCAGGGCATTGACGATATTGGGCATGATCTCGGTCAGAATGATCCGCGTTGTCGAGCACCCCAAGGCCTGTGCCGCCGCCACATAATCCATATTGCGGACTTGCTGGGTGGTGGCACGCATGACCACGGCAAAGCGGTCCCATATCAACAACCCCAGGACCCAAATAACAATCCACATGGAACTGCCGACCAGCGCAACAACCGCCAATGCCACCAAGATCACCGGCATGGCCAGGCGGGTGGTGATGATGAAGGTGATGACCATATCGACGCGGCCACCGAAATATCCGGCAGCCACACCAAGCGCGGTGCCGATGATGCCGGAAATAAACATGGCGGCGAAACCGATCAACAGCGACAAACGCGCGCCGTAGATGATGCGGCTTAGGTAATCACGCCCTTGGCCATCGGTGCCCAGGGGATGTTCCCAAGTGCCTTTAGCTGACCAAATGGGGTCGATGAACTTTTTTGTCAGGTCAAAATCGTACGGATCATGCGGCGCCAGCAGCGGCGCAAAGATCGCCATGATAAAGATGATCAACAGCACAGAGCCGCCGATGATCAGACCGGCATGCCCAAATGCCCGCTTTCGCAACAAAGACATCGGCGAAGGTTCAAGAATTTGCTGGGCCGTGGGCAGCTTGCTGGCGGAGGTTGCGTTACTCATGTCATGGCCTCCTTAATGCACCCGGATCCTAGGATCGAGGAAGGCGTTGAGCATATCCGCCAGGAAGGTCAGCAGGATGTAGAAACTTGCGATCGAAAGCACAATCGCCTGCATGACTTCAAAATCGGACCGTTGAATGGATTGCCAGGCCAGATTGCCGAGCCCGTTCAATGAAAAAATTGATTCGATAACGATCGAGCCGCCGAGCATGAAACCCAATTGCACCGCCGACAACGACACCACCGGGATAATCGCATTGCGCAGCGCGTGCTTAAACAGCACGACACGAGGCCGCAGCCCCTTGGCGCGGGCAGTCCGGATATAGTCCGAAGACATCACATCCATCATGCCGGCCCGGGTCATGCGCATGATTGCCGGCGTTGCGTAATAGCCCAGCGCGATAGAGGGCATAACGAAATTCATCCATGACGCGTGTCCGGATATAGGTAGCCATCGCAACCAAACGCCGAACACGATAATCAAGATCAAACCAAAGAAAAAGCTGGGTAGCGCCTGGCCGATAACCGCAATGGTCAAGGCGGTGCGATCAATGAGCGTATTGGGATACATCGCCGCCACCACCCCAAGCGGTATTGCCAACAGCAATGCGAAAGACAGAGCACAAGCACCGAGAATCATCGTTGTCGGTGCATGGCGTACAATAATCTCAGAGACCGGTGTCTTCAGATAAATCGACATGCCGAAGTCGCCTTGCGCGGCGTTGCTCAGCCAATTGTAGTACTGCACCGGCAACGGTTTATCGAAGCCATAGTGGATGCGGACATACTCAATGTCTTCTTCCGACGCTTCCGGACCAGCCATGGCGGCGGCGGGATCACCGGAAAGCCTGAGCAGCGTAAAGGTCACCAGCGACACGGTGAGTGCGACCAGCAGGGCGACGGCAAATCGCTTTAGGGCATAAATCAGCATGACATTCTCCGAACAGAACAAATTCCCGGCCCAGAGTCTCCGCTGGGCCGGGAACAGCTCAATTCAGGTGGCTTACTTCCACTTCGCCGTGAAGAACCGCGGAATTTCATCCGAGGTCGGCGTGAATTCGAGGTCGTGGCTGTAAGCGTAGTACTTGGCGTAGGTGAACATCGGCAACCAGCAAACGTTCTCCTGCAGGCGGGAAAGAGCCTTCTTGTACGCGGCCTTACGCACCTTCGGGTCGGTGTTCGAATCACCTTCCGCCAGCCATTTGGTGACATCGGTATCTCGGCAGTAGTCATCACGCTTGCCTTGGAAGAAGTGGCTGGTGATCGCCGAAACGTCGTTCATGGAGTATGAACCCCAAGTCATTTGATGGAACGGTGCTTTCGAGTCCCAAACCAAGCCGCGCAGCGCTTTGTACTGCATGTACTTGAGTTTGGACTTGATGCCGACCTTACCCAGATAACCCATCACCGCTTCGGTGTACTCGCGTTGGCGGTAGGCGAAGATGTCGGTGGTGAAGCCGTTCGGGTATCCGGCTTCAGCCAGCAGCTTTTTGGCTTTGCCCGGATTGTAGTCGTACTTCGGCACGTCTTGGGTACAACCGAACTGCGTCGGGAAACAGGCCGAATGGATCACCTGAGAAGCCCCACCGACCAAGTTCTTGGCTATCGCCTTGCGGTCAACAGCGTGCGCAACAGCTTGGCGGACCTTCTTGTCGAAGAACGGGTTCTCTTTACCCTTACCGGAACGACCGGCGCGATCCATGGCGATGTAGCTGATCCGCATGGTCGGCGCGCTGACGACCTTGGAAATACCAATCAGCTTCAACTGCTCGGCTTTATCCTTCGGCACATCCCAAATCCAGTCGAGGCTGCCCGAAAGCAACTCGGCGATCTGAGCTTCCGGGTCGGAGACCGTGCGGAACACGATTTTGCCGATCGACGGCTGGCCTTTCGGAGACCCCTTCCAATAGTTGGGGTTTTTCTCGAGGTGCACGGACTCACCAGGAACGTTCTTCACCGAGATATAAGGGCCGGTGCCAATCGGCGCCACGGTACCGTAATCAGGACGACCTTTGGCGTCCTTTTTGGCGGTCTTCCAGATATCCTTGGGGAAAATCGCCAACGGGCCGGACACATACTCGAGCGCTGCCGGGAAAGTTTCCTTCAGATGCACGCGCACTGTATCGGGACCGGTCTTTTCGGCGCGCTCGATCCAGTTGGCGTTACGCTTGGTCAAAATGCCGGAGTCCTTGGCGGAAACGTGGTTGTAAGTCGCCACCACGTCATCGGCAGTCAGCGTCTGACCATTGTGGAATTTCACACCTTTGCGAATTTTGAATTCCAGCGTCTTGTTGTCGACCCATTTGTAGGACGTCGCCAGGAGCGGCTTGTATTCAAAAGTCTTGGTGTCACGATACAACAGGTTGTCCCATGTATGGCGCTGCAAGATCACCATTTCACGAACGTTGTTGTAATACGGCAGTGCCACATCCACTTCACGGGTTGTTGACCAGTTCAGCGTGTCGGTAGCTTTACCGGCGAGCGCTGCGTTGCTGGTCAACGCCGTGGCGGCAAGTGCTGCGGCGATGATAAGTTTGTCTTTCATGGAATTCGTCTCCTCCACTGATCGTTCTCGACGTTTAATTGGACCCCATTGTCGGTCTTCTACATTCTCATGCTGCCACAACACCGCTCCGATCTTTTCAAGAACAGTACTCACGACAGGCACGATGAAAACTGTACCCCCCTTGGATAAGCAGGAAAACGACAATCTGCACTTGTATCATTATATGATACTTATTATTATATTCTAATAATGATACCGCATCCCCTCCTTCCGGTCAACTTGCCCGTCTGCGTGCCAATCTCCTTGCCAGCCAACAAGGCGCACCGATGACCAAACAAGATACCCTGTTCGTCAGCTCCTTGGAAAAGGGTCTGCGAGTACTTGACGTCTTCCGCAGACACGGTGCCAGCCTCGGCATCACCGAAATTGCGCATGCGACCAACATGGATAAAAGTGCCGCGCAGCGGTTTACCAATACGCTGCACCGGCTGGGCTATCTCGAAAAAGACAAGCACAGCCGGCGCTATCGCCCGGCCATCAAGTTGATGGATTTTTCCTACACTTATCTGCAGCAAGACAGGCTCGCCGAGATCGCCGTGGCGCGATTGATCGAAGCAGGCAAGGTCTATGGCACGACAGTCAATCTTTGCGTTCTCGCCGGCACCGATATCATCTACACCGTCCGCATCCCGCATGAGAAGGCCAACTACAACGCCACCATACCCGGCCGCCGTATCCCGGCGTTCTGCGCCACCGGCGGTATTTGTATTTTGGCGTTTCGGCCAGCTGACGAAGCCACGGCGATTATTGACGCGTCGGACATTCGCCCGCTCACCGAGCACACCATTACGGATCGCGATACCATCATGCGCCGCATTGCCGAGGCCCACGACCAAGGTTATGCCATCGGCGCCGGACAAGCCCTGCCCAACGAAATCGCCGTTGCCGCACCGGTCATCGGCAACAATGGAATGAGCATCGGAGCGGTGCTGATCCCCGTTTACAAACCGCAATGGAGCATGGAACACGCCACCGAGAAACTGGCGCCTTTGGCCATGGAGACGGCCCGCTCTATCTCCGGCTCGCTCTATCGGAACTTATAAATTTAAGAGGACGACACCCATGCGCACCCCCCCTCGCGTACTGACCGGCCTGTTCGGTCACGAGACCAACACGTTCAGCCAATTGCCAACCACACTGGCCCATTTCGAAGATTATTTACTGGCCTTCGGCGACGACATCCCCGCCACTGTCGAAGGCAGTGTCATTGAACCCGCCGGCGTTGAAGACGCCGCCGCCGAACTGGGCTGGGAATTGCTCCGCTCCGTCGTTGCCTGGACAACACCGTCGGGCCGGGTGGCCCGCGACGCCTGGGATGCCTGCGCCGGCCATGCCCTGGAGACCGCCGCCAAAGCCGGCCAATTGGATGGCGTGTTGTTCTCCATGCATGGCGCCATGGCAACCGTCGACCACGACGATGCGGAAGGCGAATTCCTGGAGCAACTGCGCGGCGTCATCGGACCTGACGTGCCGGTAGCCATCACGCTTGATCTGCACGCCAACGTGACCGAACGCATGGCGCGTCATGCCGATATCATCTGCGCCTACCGGACCTATCCGCACATCGATCAGGCACCCACCGCGAAACGCGCGGCGAAGATTTTGGACATGGCCATGAAAGGCGAGGTGCGGCCCGTATCCCACATCGCTCGGCGCGATTTACTGGGCGGGCTTGATAGCGGACGCACCACTGTCGACAACCCAATGACCGAGCTACTCGCCCGTGCCGATAAGCTGGAAGCCACCGACGACGGCGTCTTGCTGGTCAGTGTGCAGGCCGGGTTCTGCCCCGCTGACCTGGACGAAGCCGGACCGACAGTCGTGGTCTGCGGCGACGGCCACGATACTCGCTTCCAGGCCATCGCCGAGGATTTCATGGATCATGCCTGGGAAACCCGGCACTACGACTCCAACGAATACCTGGATGTCGCTGGCGCCATGCAGCGGCTCGTCGAACTGCCGGCCAGTGACGGTCCAACGGGCGGTCCTGTTGTTTTGGCGGACGCGTCCGACAACCCAGGCTCCGGCGCGTACGGTGACTCGACGTTTTTGTTGAACGGTATGATCAAAGCCGGGCTCGAGAACGCCGCTTTCGGCACCATCTGCGACCCTGACGCCGCCGCCCATTTGGTAGCGGCGGGCGAGGGCGCAACGGCCACGCTATCTCTTGGCGGCAAGGTCGATGCGACCTACGGCCCGCCCATCGACGTTACCGGTACGGTCGTCACCGTCACCGACGGCAGCTATCTGGCGTTGGGCCCGCGCTGGGGTGGCACCATCCAACACTTAGGCGCAACGGCGGTGCTCAGGGTCGGCGGTATCGATGTCATCGTCGCGTCCAAGCGCCTGCAATGCACGGAACTGGAAACCTTCACCCATGCAGGCATCGACCCGCGCGAAAAAGACGTTGTCGCGGTGAAATCCATCCACCACTTCCGCGCCGCCTATGAGCCCATCGCACGGCAGGTGCTGATTATCGATTCCGGGGCGCTGGCGACGAAGGATTTCGGCAAATTGCCCTACAAAAACTTGCGCCGTCCGATTTTTCCACTCGATCTCGATTGACGGCACGGAATGACCGCATCGCCGAAATCCGCCCTCAAACACATTCTTGAGACCGCCGGCATCGATCCGGCCCGCGCCGACGAGATCCGCATCGAAGGCCAAGACCCCATCTTGCCGACGCGGTTTCTTATGGGTTCCGCCGGTGCGGCGGCGCTGGGCGCGGTGGGATTGGCGGCGGCTGATCTTTGGCGGCTGCGCGGCAACAGTGGGCAAGAAGTTTCCATCGATACCCGCCGAGGTGCGGCGGCATTGCGCACCACGCATTACCTGCAGGTCCCAGCCTACAGTAGCGCGATGTTCTCAAGCGCCCTGTCAGGCTTTCATCAAACACGGGATGGTGGGTGGATTCAGTTGCATTGCGAATTTCCGCATTTCCAGGACGGCGTCCGCGATGTGCTTGGCATCAGTGATGACGATGACGCATCGGCGGCCGTCGCCAACTGGAGCGGCCCTGAGTTGGAAGAGGCTTTGGCGGCGCGCGGCCTGCCCGCCCTCGTCATGCGCGACAACCTGGCTTGGGCCTCCCATCCGCAAGGCGCCGCCGTAGCCGGGCTGCCGCTGATGGAAATCACCCGCATCGGCGATGCACCGCCGCAGCCTTTAGCTCAAGGCGCGCAGCCGCTGTCCGGCATTCGCGCCCTCGATCTCACCCGCGTCATTGCCGGGCCCATGACGGGGCGCACACTGGCCGAACACGGCGCCGATGTATTGCGGATCAGCGCACCGCATCTGCCGTCGTTAGAACAGTTGGTCATCGAGTCGGGTCATGGCAAACGCAACGCTGAGATCGACCTTCGCACCAAGGAGGGCTGTGACACCCTGAGGCGATTGGCCGCCGGCGCCGATGTGTTTTCGCAGTCCTACCGGCCCGGTAGCCTAGCGGCACGGGGCTTTGGGCCCGAAGATTTGGCAGCGCTCCGGCCCGGCATTGTCTATGTCAGCCTCAGTGCATGGAGCCACGCCGGGCCGTGGGCCTCGCGGCGCGGCTATGACAGTTTGGTTCAGTGCGCCACCGGCATCGCGCATGAACAAGGAACACATCGTGGCGGCGCCATGCCCCGGCACATGCCCCGGCACCTACCCGGCCAGGCGCTGGATTATCTGGCCGGCTATTTGGGCGCCTTTGGCGCCATGGTGGCGCTTGAGCGGCGCGCGCGTGAAGGCGGCAGTTGGCTGGTACGTCTGTCTCTGGCACAAACGGCGCATTGGCTGAAATCGCTGCGCCGCATCGATGCGCCGGAAGGGCTTGAGCTGAGTATTGAAGACGTGGCCGACCTGATCATGCGCTCCGATACGGCCTGGGGCCGCGTGACCCATTTGGGGCCGGTGCTGCAGATGTCGGCCACACCTCCCCGCTGGGCACGGCCCGCCGCGCCGCTCGGCACTCATGACGCCACGTGGCTCGCATGAACTCCACCCCCCGCCCGTCTCCTCGGCCATCCCCCGGCACACCCATCGCGAAATCCGTCGAGGCCGCCTTATGGATGGCTTTGGCCTGCGCAACCTTGTCGGGGCTAGCGGCGATCATTCGCCATCTGTCATTTCATATGGACCCGATGATGATCCTGTTTCTGCGCATGATTATCGCGCAGGTCATGTTGATGCCTTGGTTGTTCAAATATGGCGTCGGCATCTTGCATACCAAGCGGATCAAGTTGCATGCGCTGCGCGCGTGTTTCACCTGCGGCGCCATGGTCTCGTCGTTCTATGCCTGGTCGATGATCCCGCTGGCCGATGTTACGGCGCTGAGCTTTCTGGCCCCCATCTTCGCCACTGTCGGCGCGGCGCTGATTTTAGGCGAAACCGTTCGTGCGCGCCGCTGGGCGGCGACGTTGATCGGGTTCGCCGGCGCCATGATTATTTTGCGCCCCGGCATGACCACGCTGGAAACCGGCCATTGGCTAACGCTGGTTTTTGCCGGCTGCATGGCCTGCACCACCTTGGTGGTGAAAAAGCTGTCGAGCACCGAAGACCCGTTTGTCGTGGTGTTCTATGTCGGCCTGTTCATCACGCCGGTATCGTTTTTGCTAGCCCTGCCGGTGTGGCAATGGCCGGCGCCGGAACTCTGGATCTGGTTGCTGCCGTTAGGACTGTCGGCGGTGTTGGGACACTTGATGTTTGTGAAGGCTTTCAGCTGCGCCGACGCATCCGCTGTGCTGCCGTTCGATTTTCTGCGCCTGCCGTTCTCTGCGCTGTTTGGGTGGCTGGCGTTTGGCGAAGTCTCCGACACCTGGACCTGGGTCGGCGCGGCGGTGATATTCTCATCCACCTTCTATATCTCGCGCCGCGAAGCGCAACTGCGCCGTCGGGCACGCGAAGCATAAGCCATAGATCTCGGCGATCTCGGCGATCTCGGCGACCAAGACTCTTCTCCAAGCCGGCCCCTCGCATACACATGCATTGTAAGCAGAAATCCCTGTGATACCTTTCCCCAGCAATTCCCAGAACCCACGACGGATCTCAACATGGCTGACGAACCAGAGAAGACAACACAAGAAGACGGGGCGGTCGAATGGCGGCTCAAGGGCGAACTGCATCGTGAGGACGGACCCGCCGTTGAACTGCCTGATGGTGCAAAAGGTTGGTTTTTGAATGGAAAACAGCATCGCTTGGACGGGCCCGCCGTCGAACATCCGGACGGAACGAAAGAATGGTGGGTGCATGGAGAATTGCACCGCGAAGACGGACCCGCCGTTATTGAAGCTGACGGAACCCAAGAGTGGCACCAGCACGGCGCATATCACCGCGAAGATGGACCGGCTGTTGTTAGGTATGACGGCGTCAAACAGTGGTGGGTGGACGGCCTGCGACATCGTGAAGACGGTCCGGCCGTAGTGGATGAAGAAGAAATCAGCCAATGGTGGGTAAAGGGCTTTCTGCACCGCGAAGACGGACCAGCCATTGAGTACGAAGATGGATCGAAGGAATGGTATTTACTCGGCATCGAGGTCACTGAAGACATTGTTATGGATGCCGCGCAACGCTCGGCATTCTATGAAAAGCAAAAAAGCCCCGAATGAGTTTAAACGCGGCGCCGGACATCCGTTACACACCCGTTGCCGCTAGGCGGCCTGTTTCGCCCGGCTTTCGCGGTAGGTGATGTAGAGCGTGGATGCGAACACAATGCCGCCACCGACCCAGGTCCAAAGATCTGGGAACTCGCCAAACCACAGATAGCCAATCACCGACGCCCAGATCAGGCGGGTGAAATCCATCGGCATGACAGCAGTGGTATCGGCGTCGCGCATCGCCGTGGTCATGGACATTTGTGCCACCAGCGCCAGCAGCCCGATGGACACCAGCATGACGACCTGCTCCCACGTCGGCCAGGTCCAGAAATACGCCGCCGGGCCAATCGCCAATGCCGTAAACGTGACCGACGAGTAGAACACGATGGTTGTCGGCGAATCACTCCGCGACAAAACCTTCACCGTCAACACAGCCGCTGCCCAGGTGATGGAAGCAAAAATAGCCGTGACTGCACCCAAACTGATGGCCTGAGCGCCCGGCCTGAGAATAACCACGGTGCCGAGGACGCCGATGGCGATGGCGCTCCAACGCCGGATGCCGACTTTCTCTCTAAGGATAAGGGCGGCACCGACGGCGGCGAAAATCACCACTGTAAAACTGAGCGCGGTGGCATCCGCCACCGGGATCAACGACAGCGTATAAAACCACGCCATCATGGACGCGCCGCCGAACAAGCCACGCAGCAGTTGCAAGCCGGGCCGCGTCGTGCGCCACCAGCTCTCGCCGGTTCGGCTGCTTTGTCGGATCAGCATGGGAATCAGAAACACCAACGGAACAACCGTCCGGAACAGCGCAATCTCCATCGAGTGGATTTCTGTACTGAGGGCCCGCACCATGGTGTGCGACACCGATACGACGCACCCGAATACCGCCATCAACAACATGCCGCGGACGTTGGGTGAAAGCCGATGCCATCTCACAAAGAATTTAGATCGGGAAGCGTGGATGGTGTGAGCGCGGGACATGGCGCCATCATAAGGCAAACGCCGAAGCGCGCCAGCCTGACTGCACCCGTCCGCGTCGAAAGCATTTATCGTGCACTTTTCTTGCCCGTTCCTCGCTCTCATTCCATAATCGCCGCATGATATGTAACCGACCAAACCCGGCCTGGCTTGGCATCGTTGCCCTATTGCTGTTGGCGCTGCCCGGCTGCAGCACCAATCCGGCAACCGGCAACCAAAGCTTCACGGCCTTCATGTCGCCGGAAGACGAAGCCCGCATCGGCGCCGAAGAAGACAAGAAAATCACCAAGGATCTGGGCGGGCCATATAAATCGCCCGAGCTGGAAGCCTACGTGCGTGATGTCGGGAAAAAACTTGCCGCCGTTTCCGAGCTGCCTGCCATTCCCTGGCAGTTCACGGTGCTCAACGATCACGCCGTTAACGCCTTCGCGTTGCCGGGTGGCTACGTTTATATCACGCGCGGCCTGCTCGCCATTGCCGACAACGAAGCCGAGATGGCCGGCGTGCTGGCGCACGAGATCGGTCATGTGACCGCGCGGCACGCCGCCCAGCGGTACTCCACCACTATGGCCACCAACCTTGGCCTTACGGGATTAAGTATTTTAGGCAGCGTGCTGGGTGTGCCGTCCGGTGTCGGGCAGATCATCTCCTCCGGCGCGCAAGTGGCCATGCAGCAGTATTCGCAGGGCCAAGAGCTGGAAGCCGATATGCTGGGTATGCGCTACATGGCACGCATCGGCTACGACCCCAGCGCCGCCACCAGTTTCTTCCGAAAACTGAAAGCGCACTCGGACCTGGAGGCCCGCCAGCAGGGCAAAGATGGCGTCAGCCACAATATCATGTCGACCCACCCGCGCACGGAAGATCGTATCCGTCAGGCCATGGAGCTGGCGAAGACCAAGGCGGTTACCAATCCCATTGTCCAGCGCGAAGCTTTCCTGAAGCAAATTGACGGCATGGTGTTCGGCGACGACCCATCCCAGGGCGTGCGCAAAGGACGGACGTTCACGCACCCGAAACTGAAGATCACGTTCACCGTCCCGCCCAAGTTTGTGTTGTTCAACTCGACCAAACAAGTGGTCGCCTTCGGGCCCGAACGGTCGCGGGTCATCTTCGACATGGCGAACCCGAAGGACGCCAAGAAAGCCCGCGATCTCCGCGCCTATTTGAGCGGCGTATGGGGGCGCAATCTTAAAATCAGCGGCGTAGAGACCTTGGACGTCAACGGCATGCCGGCGGCAACCGGCCAAGCGCGCATTTCAGATGCCAACGGCACGCGTGATGTTCGCCTGTTGGTGGTCCGCGAGCGCCCTGAGCGCATCTACCGCTTCGCCTTTATCGCCAAGCCATCGGAAATGCAGCGGCTGAATGTGGAGCTTCGGCGCACCACATACAGCTTCCGTCGGTTAAGTCAGGCGCAAGCCGATGCCATTCAGCCGCTGAGGCTGGAAGTGCGGCCCGTCAAAGCCGGCGAAACCGCAACCGAATTGGCAGCGCGCTTTCCGTTTGAGCGTTTCCAGCGCGAATGGTTCCGGCTGTTGAACAACCTGAACGTCGGCGAAAGCCCGCGCCCCGGTCAACAAATCAAGCTTGTTGTGGAATAAGCGCCAAAAAAACCCGGTGCAAAAACCCAGAGCAGAAAGCCCAGCGCAGAAAACCCAGCGTAGAAATCCCCGTGCAAAAACCGAGTGCGGGCCTAAGTCGCGCGCTACGCGGCCTGCAGAACTTTTTCCAGCTTTTCGGTCGCCACATCGACCTCGGTTTTTTCAACCGCCGCCAGTTCGCTGGCCAAACGATCACGCGCGGCCTCATAGATCTGGCGTTCCGAAAACGACTGATCGGGCTGACCCACATTGCGATGCAGGTCGCGCACGACCTCGGCAATCTGTATCGGGTCGCCGGAGTTGATCTTGGCCTCATATTCCTGGGCGCGGCGGCTCCACATGGTGCGCTTCACCCGGGCGCGGCCCTTAAGGGTCGTCAGGGCATCGTCCATGATTTTCCGCGACGACAGTTTGCGCAGGCCGGAGGTCGGCGCCTTATCGAGCGGAACGCGCAGCGTCATGCGATCACGATCGAAAGTGATGATCACCAATTCCAGCTTGTGACCGGCGATTTCCTGCTTTTCGACACCGATAACTTTGCCTACCCCATGTGTTGGGTAGACGACGAAATCACCAGCCTTGTAAGTCGGGGCCTTAGCCATTTTTAACTCGTCTCCAATCAGCAAAAAAGCCCGCCCCGGCGCCAATTCGCGGCAACGGTCGGACAACGCAATACCGGCTGTGCCTGCACAACCGGTATTGTCAGTAACGTATCACAATTTTCCGGGAAAAAAAAGACCGCCCGGAGGACTGGATTTTCCGTCAGTCTCCAGCGCCCGGATTGGGGCTGAACTGCTCTTCCTTGCCGGGCTTGTCTTTCCATTCGTTGGCGTCGGCCGGCTCTTCGCCCTTACGGGTGATGTTCGGCCATTCAGAGGCGTATTTGGTGTTGAGCTCCAGCCATTTCTCAATGCCTGGCTCGGTATCGGGCAAAATGGCTTCCGCCGGGCATTCGGGTTCACAGACACCGCAATCAATGCATTCGTCCGGATGAATGACGAGCATATTTTCGCCTTCGTAAAAGCAATCCACAGGACAGACTTCTACGCAGTCCTGGAATTTACACTTGATGCAGTTCTCTACGACGATATAGGTCATCTTGATCTCCGGTCGTTTGGCATCTCAAATAATTCGTTTGGGCACGACGCCCGACAGCCGGTTTACGCTGGCGAAGGCGCAATGTCCAGCCGTTGCAACGCGTTTTTCCGTGCCAGCCCAACCTCTTTGTCGGGCACATGCAACAGGCCGGCAACGCGACGCACCAGATTTGCTTCGTAATCATGCACAACGCCGTCGGCATAGACCACCTGCCACAGCATTTCCATCAGCTCTAGACGCTCTTCAGGGTCAAGGCCGTCCTTGAGCGTGCGAGTGATGGAGTAGAGCTCAACGGAGTCGGCGACCGCCACCTCGCCTTCCTCGATCAAGCTCGCCACCTCGGCGGCGGGAAGCGCAAACCGCTCGCCCAACAACTCGGCAATGGTTTCACGCTCTGCAGCATCAAACTCACCATCAAGCACGGCAGACTCGATCAGCAACGCGGCGGCCGCGGCGGGGATTTTGTCCTCGGGCGGCACCGGTTCATCGCGCTTGAACATCATGGCTTTAATTTTATCGATCATGATCGCTGCGTATCACAGGCAAATGCAGCCCGCAACCCCGCGAAAACCGCAAGTGAACTGCGGGTATACTCTTGCACAGCCGGGGCACGTTCATTACCTGTTGGTCATGAGTACCGATGACCGCCTCGACTTCCCCGCCACCGGACGCAACGCCGAGCCGATCCTAGGCGTGCTGCGCCGGGTTTTGCCGCAGCAAGGCACCGTGCTGGAAATCGCATCCGGGTCGGGCCAGCACGTGGCGCATTTTGCCCAGCAGTTTCCAGAGCTGACATGGCAACCCACTGATCTTGATCCTGACCATCGCCGCTCGATCACGGCATGGACCGCCGATTTGGCAAACGTTCTCGATCCGGTCGGGCTGGACGCAACGGACGATCCGTGGCCGCTGCACGCCGCCGACGCCGTACTCTGCGCCAACATGATCCACATCGCGCCATGGGAGGCGGGCCGCGGTCTGTTGGCCGGCGCGGAGCGCGTGTTGAATACAGACGGCATCTTGTATCTTTACGGCCCGTTTCGAATTGACGGCGTTCACACCGCCGAAAGCAACGCCCAGTTCGATGCCAGCCTGAAATCTCGAGACCCGTCCTGGGGCGTGCGTGATTTGAATGAAGTTGCGCATACAGCCGCCGAACACGGCCTGAACCTGGAAACAACCATCGAAATGCCGGCCAACAACCTCTCTGTCGTGTTCCGGAAAACCGCCTAAATCAATTGGCGGACGAACAGCTATCGGCGTCCGGGGACATGAGAGCGAAATTCTCCGTCCCCGCGCCGAAGCGCCGCCACCGGCGCTCTTCTGACTCAGCCTGAAAAACCGCCCCGGCTTGGCGCTCATGGCAACCGACGGTCTGTTCCACCGTCAACGTATCAACAACCAGCCACTTGCCGGCCAAGGTGTCGCACCTTACGACATAGCGCATTGCTTTCTCTCCTATATGTCATGGTCCACATATAGGCCGCAAAGATTGCCATTTGGTGAATCGCCGATGATGTTAGACGCTGCCCTGAGCCGTCAGGCCGGTGGCTTCGATGCCAGCAACGGCGCAGGCCTCATCTTGTTCCGACACGTCGCCACTAACACCAACCGCACCGATAATCGCATTCGTATCCGGATCGCGGATCAATACGCCGCCGGGCACCGGCACAGCACGGCCCGACGCCGCGCCGTTGAGGGCGCTGAGGAATTTGATGTCGCGGGCGTCGAGCTTGCCGGACGGCGCGCCGGTCCCCAGAGAAATCCACGCTTTGCCGGTGGCCACCTCAACCCGCACGATACCGGACCCATCCTGTCGATTGAGCGCCAAGTAGTGGCCGCCGGCATCGAGCACGACAACGGTCAGCGGCTGCAGCCCCAGTTCCGTTCCTTTCGCCAAGGCGGCGCTGACGATGGTGTTGGCGTGATCAAGGGTAAGTTTCGACATTTAATGTACTCCGTTGGTTCAATTTTTACTCGCCGATCAGTTTGTCCAACTGGCGGCGCTCGCGTTTTGTTGGCCGGCCGCTTCCCGGCTCGCGGGCCATGGGTTTTGCAGCCGCGCCGGGTTTGCCCTTACGGGGCGGCGCGGGCGGCGACATATCCTCGTACAGGGACTGGGCCTCTGGCGCCGGTCCCCGGCGGGTGCCCAGCGCCAAGACCTTGATCACCCGCACTTGATGTCCACGCGCGAAGGTAAGGACTTCGCCGGGGCGCACCGAATGATGCGCCTTCTTAACGATGGTGCCATCGATGCGCAACTTTCCAGCTTGGCAAAACTGTGTTGCCAAAGAACGGCTTTTAAAAAACCGCGCGTACCACAGCCATTTATCAACACGAACGTCTTTGCTGGCGCTCATGCGCTGCCCGCACCGCCGATTTTGAGCTCACGCAGTTTAGCGAAAGGTGAATCCTCATCGATTTTCGGGTTCGGTGCCGATTTCGCGCCTTTTGGTACACGCGGCTTGCCCGTACGCCCTGCTTCGCGCCGTTTCGGACGATAGATGGTTTGCTCGCCTTTTTTCTGGCTCTGATAACCCAGCTGTTTTAACACTTCTGCCAAGCCGTCAGCTCCACACCCCATCAAGTTCATCAACGGCGCCGGTTCTTCGAAGGGCCCTTTGGCGCTCAGATCCCAGGCATCGGCAGCCACGCGTTCCAGAATTTCCAGGCGCACCGCAACGGGACCCAACGGTCGATAACCAATGGCCTCCAGAAATGCCGCCGGAAACTCCCTTCCCGTCGGGATCGATGCCCGGCCATCGGCGGGCAACGGCAAAGGCAGCGTCATCACATTTTGCAGCGCCCAAAGCAGACCTCGCAGGGCAACCGGTTTCGATTTCAACAACACCGGCGCATACACGGACTCACGTCCGATGTGAATGCCGGTAGCCCGGAGCGCGCGACGGCTTTCTTTGTCGAGTGCCTCGATCTCTGCTTTAACCAACGCGCGCGGCATGGAGCCCAAATGCTCGGTGAGACGAAAGTGCAGGCCACGCGCCGCACCGGAAGGAAGCGCCGACGTATCGATAAACAAAGGTGCCAGCATGCGATGCAAATGATCGCGCAACCAACGCTCCAAACGTTCCCGGACCCGCCGCTCCTGTGCACCGTCCAGTAACTCGCTTTTGAAAATGTACAACTGCGGGCGCAGCAGTTCTGAACCCGGAACCACGCGGGCGACCGGCGTGCTTTGCCACAACAAATCCGGCGTCTCTGCGGTACGTGGATCGGCAATGGCGATCTGATCGTCGGCACAAGCCACAAGTGAGACGACGCGGTGTTCGATCTCCTGGCGAAGCGCAATCGCCGCGGCACGCTCGACGGCGCGCGCCGCCGCCACGCCATCGGCCCCATCAGCGCCATGGTCTGCGGTGAACCGAAACCCGGACAATCGCCCAACGGAATGGCCCTCCACCAAAACCTCGCCGTCGGCGCGCACGGCGCCAAGCAGATCCCGGTCTTCGTTCAAACGGCGCACCAGATGCGCCGTGCGTTTGTCGACGAAGCGTTGGATCAGCCGTTCATGCAGCACATCGGAGAGCTTGTCTTCAATCTCGCGGGTGCGCTCGCGCCAATGCGCCGGGTCCGTGACCCAATCGGCATGGAACGCCACGTATGTCCATATCCGGATGCCGGCGATGCGCTGAGTCAGCGTCTCGATATCGCCGCCGGTTCGGTCCAGGCGATCAATCTGCCCGGCCAGCCAGTCCGTCGGCAGGCGCCCTTCATCGGAGCGCAGATGGCCATAGATTTCGCCAAGCAGTCGCGTGTGTGCGTCACTCGCCACTTTGCGGAAATCCGGAATCCGGCAAACCTCCCACAACAGCCGCACGGCCTCTGGGTTAGAAGCCAGGGCTGCGACATCCTTGTTAGCGGTAAGTGAGCGCAACGAGATTTCGTCGTCGGCCGGGCGAGCCCGCATCAGGTAGGGCAGATCCGGCACCTCGGCGAGGCTGCGTTGCAATGTGTCGAGGCTGCGAAATTCGAGGCGGCTGTTTCGCCAAAATACTTTTTCCAAAGGCGGGAAGTCGTGTTCCTCAATGCGCCGGACGGCTTCCTCATCGAAGGCGGATAGTGCCGCCGTTGTGCCAAACGTGCCATCGTTCATGTGACGCCCCGCGCGCCCCGCCACCTGCGCCAGCTCCGATGCCGCGAGGGAGCGGTGTTGACGGCCGTCGAATTTGCGCACCTGGGCAAAAGCCACATGATCGACGTCCATATTGAGGCCCATGCCGATGGCGTCTGTGGCGACCAGGAAATCCACTTCTCCCGATTGATAGAGCTCGACTTGCGCATTGCGGGTGCGTGGGCTCAAGGCGCCCATGATGACCGCAGCGCCACCGCGCTGGCGGCGGATCAGTTCGGCCATGGCATAGACTTCACTCGCCGTGAACGCGACAATCGCCGTCCGCCTAGGCAAGCGCGCCATCTTGCGCGGCCCCACATAGCTGAGCGTCGAGAGCCTCGGTCGCGCGACAAACTCCGCCTGCGGCACCAAAGCACGGATCAATGGCTTGATGGTATCGGCGCCCATGAACATGGTCTCGAAACGGCCGCGCGCGTGCAGCAGGCGATCCGTGAAAACATGCCCGCGATCCGGGTCGGCACACATCTGAATTTCATCAATACCAAGGAACGCCACCGGACGGGTTGTCGGCATGGCCTCGGTGGTACACAAAAAATAACGCGCGCCTTTGGGGACGATTTTTTCTTCGCCCGTAATCAGCGCCACCTGGTTCGCGCCCTTAATCTTGACCGCGCGGTCGTAGTTCTCGCGTGCCAGCAATCGAAGCGGAAAACCGATCATGCCGGATTCGTGCGCCAGCATGCGGTCCATGGCGAAATGCGTCTTGCCGGTATTGGTCGCACCCAAAACGGCAATGATGCGCGGTTCGCCAGTATCATTTTGTGAGTTGATTTGCATTCCCGCAGCATTGCCTGAGGCCACGGTTCTGGCAAGACCGAGAAAACATTTCGGTTCCGTAATGTTCTGTTAATGTTCCGCCTTCTCTTTCGAATGACCCAAATACCGTTCCTCTGTAGCTTGATCCTCACACCCTTCGGCAGGGTCAAGTAAAGGGAATGGAGGCCAACATGAACAAGCGCCAGCGTAACTTCGACGGTGACACGCATACGGATCGGGACATTGAAACCGTACGACGCCTGGTGGCCGACTTCATGAATGATGATGGGTCTCTCCTCCCGGCAATCTCCCAGGAGCACGGTGGTTCGGCGCCACCCCTCGTCGACGGGGCGCTTCGCCTCGAAGACGCCGCCGCAACTGTCGCGCTCCTGGGGGACGTTGCCATGGTTTCGTGGGCCGAGGTGGTGCACGGCGACATGGCCTCACAGGTGGTGGTCAATCGCCTGACCCTGCTGCGCCGCTCTGGCCGTTGGATCGTGATGCCGGCGCTTTTGCACTAGCGCCTCCGCACCGCTACACTCCCGGTATGGACGACGAACAGCAAATCCGCGCCATCATCGATGATTATTTCCACGGCATGTACCGTTCGGATACGACGCGGTTGAGCCGCGCCTTTCATACGGACGCCCGCATCAATGGCTGGGACGAGGGCAAGCTGATCGATGCGCCCATCGCCAAGTTTATCGATTTTATCGGCGGCGTCAGTGCGCCCGCCGATGACGGTGAGGCCTTCGATATGGAGATCATCTCCATCGACATTGCCGACAGTGCGGCGGCCGTAAAAGTGAAAGACCTCTATAAAGGACTTCGGTTTACTGATTTCCTGACGCTGCTGCGCTTCGACAATGGTTGGCGCATCGTCAATAAAACCTTCGCGCACCTGCCACGAGAGAAAGCCTGACGAAGCTCACTTCGCCGCCGCCGAAGCGTCTGGGCGCTGCGAAAGCCAGCGCTTAAACCGATTATCCTCGAACTCGCAAATGCCCCATTTCCCCTCGCCGTCTCGGCAGGTTCCTGTTCCATGGCGCTTGCCGTTGGCAAACATGCCCTCGTAGCGGCTGCCGTCGGGAAAAGTCAGGACACCAACACCATGGCGGATGCCCTGCAGATAGGTGCCGTCATAAACCGTGCCGTCGTTTCCAACCCAGATGCCGCGGCCATGTTGCTGATCGGCTCTCCATTCACCTTGGTAGCGACCGTCGGATCGAAGCAACACCCCTTGGCCTTCAATGCGACCGGCAACGAATTCACCTTCATATTTATCGCCGGATGCATAGGTCAGCTTGCCCTGTCCTTGCGCTTCGCCGTCCTTGAAAGCGCCGACGTAAACATCGCCGGTGGCAGTACGCGACACACCTTTGCCTTGGGGGATACCGTTGACGAAAGCGCCTTCGTAGCTATTGCCTCGCCCATCCGCGCGCAGCCCCCTGCCGTGCATGACGCCGGCGAAAAAGTCCCCGACGTAACGGCCGCTCGCGGCGAGCTCCAGCACGCCGACCCCATGAAATCGCCCGTCCCGCCATTGGCCTTCGTACTTGTCGCCGTTGGCGAACGTTTGCACGCCATCGCCGTTGCGCTTGTCATCGGCAAAGCCGCCGTCATAGCGCCCGCCGTCAACCAGCGTCCACACGCCCAGGCCCTGGCGTCTACCGGCCCACCAATCGCCCTCGTAGTGCTCGTTTTTGGGGCCTTCCCACACGCCTTTGCCATGGCGTTTGCCGGCTTGCCAAGCGCCGCGATAGGTCTCGGCGCCCTTCGACCACACGCCCTCACCGTTCTTCAAGCCGCCACGCCACTCACCTTCATAGCGCTCACCCGAAACCTGAATAAACCGCCCTTGGCCGTGCGGCTTCCCGTCCATCAGTTCGCCCGTATACTTGTCACCGTTGGCCCAGACGATCTCTCCCGCTCCGCTCTGGCGGCCAGTACGGAATGCGCCTTTATAGGTACGTTCGCCTTCTTTATATAGACCGCGCCCATGCCATTGGCCCTCGACGAAATCGCCTTCGTAGGTATGCCCATCGCGGTTTTTCCACACGCCCTTGCCGTGCGGTGTGCCATCGACCACGTCACCTTCGTAATGATCGCCGCCGGGCCATTCGATCAGGCCCTTGCCAGTGGGCTTGCCGGCGAGAAACTGTCCGGCGTAGGTGCGCGTGCGATCGATGTAAACGCCGCGCCCCTGCCATACGCCGTCAACGAAATCGCCTTCATAAGCGTGCCCGTCGGCGCTTTTCCATTTGCCCTTGCCGTGCTGCACGCCGGCCTTCCATTGGCCGTCATAGATATCGCCGCGCGTTGACGTGAAAACACCTTGTCCGTGATTTTTGCCGGCTTTCCAGTTGCCTTCGTAGCGATCACCGGCAGCGCCGACCCAGGTGCCGCGCCCCTCGGGCAACCCATCGACCCAGCCGCCGTCATAGATGTCGCCATCAAGGTTGCGCCAAGTGCCGGGGCCGTGTCGTCGGCCTTTCAACCATTGTCCGTCATAGCGCGTACCGTCGGTGGCGACGAGCGTGCCGTTGCCGTTGCGCAATCCGACCTCAATGGCGCCTTCGTAGCGATCGCCCTGTAATTTTTTGCGGTAGAACTGCAGCACACCGGGGCCCGACGCCTTGCCGTCCTCGCAAGGCCCCAGCCACGTCACGCCATCATGCGCCGGCTGTCCCCAATCCCAAACCGAGCACTGGTTGTTCGGGTCTTTCAACCAATCGCCATGAGCGGGCGTCAACCCTGCGCCAAGCACAGCGAGGGCCGCAGCGGCCACCCTGGACAACCTGGACATCAATCGGAAAATTGAGAGTTGCGGGGTCACGCCCTGAATTCCTCCGCGAATCGTTGCATTCTAGCATATGGGCAGGCGAAGCAAGGCGCGAGCTGTTTTGACAGATGCGCAATAGAAAGATAATGCGTAGCTATGATCATTCGCGAAGACGACCTGCAGGGACCGGAGATCGCCGAGCTATTACGCGCGCATCTGGGTTTTATGGCCCAGCACACGCCACCCGAAAGCATCTATGCGTTGGACCTCGACGGCCTCCGCGTACCGGAGATCACGTTTTGGAGTGCCTGGAGCGGTGCCGGGGACAGCGCTGGAGACGGTGTTGGAGACGGTGCTGGAGACGGTGGCGAAATAATAGGATGTGGTGCGCTACGCGAATTGGCGTCCGATCATGGTGAGATCAAATCCATGCACGCCGTAGAACGCCATCGCGGCCAGGGCGTAGGGCGCGAAATTTTACAGTTCATCATTGCCGAGGCAGAAGCCCGGAACTACGTGCGGCTCAGCCTTGAGACCGGAAGCATGGATGGCTTCCAGCCGGCACGGGCGTTTTATGAAAGTTTCGATTTTGTCGAATGCGGACCGTTCGGCGATTACACGCTCGACCCCAACAGCGTCTACATGACGCGCGTGCTTGAGATTTGAACCTGGAGATTTGAACCTGGGGAATTGAACCTGGGGAATTGAATTCCTTCATCCGCCGTGCCAGCATCCAAGCATGGATATCACCCCTGTCGCTGGCGCCTTGGGCGCGGAAATCTCCGGCATCGATCTCGGCGCCCCGTTAAGTGACGCCGTGATCGCCGATATCCGGAGCGCCTTGCTCGAATTCGGCGTTGTGTTTTTCCATGATCAAGATTTCGATGCCAGCGCGCACAAAAGCTTGGCGCGGCGATTTGGCGAGATCTTCGTACACCCGTTTTTCGTTCCCGGAGATGACCCGGAAATCGTCAATATCATCCGCGAACCCACCGACACTTCCATTGTCGGCCAAGATTGGCATGCCGATACGCAGATGGTCCCACAACCGCCCATGGGCGCGATCTTGTATGGCGTTGATGTGCCCGCGTACGGTGGCGATACCTTGTTCGCTAACCAATACTTGGCCTATGAGGCCTTATCGGATGGCATGAAACGCATGCTCGACGGCCTCAGGGCGGTCAACTCGGACAGGCTTGTCGCCGGGCCCGGTCATGGACGAAGCGACAACCGCGCCACCAAAGCCCGCCAAGACGCGGATTGGCGCGAAACCTACAATCTGCACCCCGTCGTGCGCACCCATCCCGAGACCGGCCGCAAGGCATTGTTCGTCAACCACTCCTACAGCGTCGGCCTGGAAAACATGAGCGAAGATGAAAGCCGGCCACTGTTGGCGTGGTTGATGGATTGGGGCCACCGGCCTGAGTTCACCTGCCGGTTTCGCTGGCGCCCGGGCTCTGTGGCATTTTGGGACAATCGCTGCACCAAACACCTAGCCATCGACGACAGCCACCGCGTCAGGCGGGTCATGCGCCGGGTGCAAATCGCCGGCGACACGCCGAGCTAAGGATAGCTCAGCTACATCACCGCGCCGATTTGCCACGGGATGAACTCGTTGTCGCCAAAGCCGAGTTGCTCGGACTTGGAGCGTTCACCACTGGCAACATCGAGCATCTTGTCGAATATCACCTGGCCCATCTCCGGCACACTCACCTCACCATCGGCAATGACCCCGCAGTTGATGTCCATGTCTTCGGACATGCGCTGAAACATCTCCGAATTGGTGGCCAGTTTGATCGACGGTGCCGGCTTGCAGCCATAGACGGAGCCCCGCCCGGTGGTGAAGGTCACCAAGTTGGCGCCCGACGCCACCTCGCCGGTGATGGAGGCCGGGTCGTAGCCGGGGCTGTCCATGAACACGAAGCCCTTGGCATCCACGCGCTCGGCATATCGATAGACGCCGTTGAGATTGGTGGTGCCGCCCTTGGCCGCCGCACCCAGCGATTTCTCCAAGATCGTCGTCAGCCCACCCGCCTTGTTGCCGGGCGATGGATTGTTATCCATGGAGCCATTGTTGCGCGCCGTATAATCTTCCCACCAACGGATACGTTCGATCAGCTTTTCGCCGATCTCTTGGTTGATCGCGCGGCGTGTCAGCAGATGTTCGGCGCCATAGATCTCGGGCGTTTCGGCCAAAATGCCGGTGCCACCTTGCGCCACCAACAAATCCACCGCCGCGCCCATGGCCGGGTTGGCGGTGATGCCGGAATAGGCGTCTGAGCCACCGCATTGCAGCGCCACGGTCAACTCACTCGCCGGCACGCTCTGGCGCTGAATGCCCTTTGCGCCCTCCAACATGGCGGTAATCCTAGCCACACCCTCTTCCACCGTACGTCGGGTGCCGCCGGTATCTTGAATGGTCATGGCGTGGAAACTTTCGTCGTCGGGCAAATCCTGCCCCGCGATCAGAGCCGGAATTTGTGCCACCTCGCAGCCCAGGCCGACCATCAACACACCGGCAAAATTCGGGTGGCGCGCAAATCCTGCCATGGTGCGTTGCAGATTACCGTACCCGTCACCCGTGTTCGCCATGCCGCATCCGGTGGAGTGGCTGAACACGGATACCCCGTCAATCTCCGGGTAGTCATCCAACACGCCTGAGCGGTTGACCGTATCGCCGATTTGGCGCGCCACTGTGGCCGAACAATTCACCGACGTCAGCACGCCGATATAATTGCGCGTGCCGACGTTGCCGTTGGTGCGGACAAAACCCTCGAACGTCCGGCGCTGGGCTTCAGGCACGCAATCGATCTCGCGGCAATCGCTGGAAAAGGCGTAGTCTCGCTCAAACGCCTTGAATTCAAGATTGTGCGAATGCACGTGGTCGCCGGGTGCGATGGCTTGGGACGCGAACCCGATGATCTGGTCGTACTTGCGCGCCGGCTCACCCTTTGCGATGGCCGCCGTGGCGATCTTGTGGCCGCGCGGCACCGGGCCGGTGGTGGTGATGGCATCGTCCGACAGCAGCGTCCCGGCCGGGATTTCAGATTGCGCCACCACGACGTTGTCGTTTGGGTTCAGGCGGATGGTCGATGGTTTCAATTCGGTCATGGTTTTTCCTGGTGCAAATGTCTTTTCTAATCTCGTGTCCCGGTCTCATCGTTCGGCGGCGGCGAAAGGCGCGGTGAAAGGCCAGCCGAGCCGTCGCCACCTACCTCTCGCGAACTTGAAAACCGGGTTGGTATAGGAACCGTATTCCCGGATGCAATCAAGGGGATGGTTTTAAGGCCAACAGCTTCAATACGAAAAACCCCACATCCCCCTCAGATATGGAGGGATGCAGGGCTGTGCGCGCCAGTGGGATAGGGGGTGGGATAGGGGGTGGGATAGGGGCGGGGGGCGCTCTATTTCTTCGGCGCGCGAAACGGCTTGTGGCAAGCCTTGCAGGCTCCGCCGACGGCACCGAAATTGGCTTTGATACCATCAACACCGTTGCCCGCTGCAGCGGCCATTTTCGTTGCAGCCGCAACCAGGCCCTTGCCGGCCTCGGCGACTTTCGGGTACTGAGACCAAATATCCGCCTTGGCGCGGGTCTTGCCGTCCAGGCCCGGCGCGCTGGCATCGGAGCCCTTCGGCCACATGGCGGACTGTTTCATATTTGCCGCGGCCAACAAGTTGTTGGCGGCGACACTCGCCGCTGCCGCGTCATAGGGCATTTTGCCCTTCACCATGGCAGCAAGCTGGCCGACATTGAAGGCATAAAGCTGCATCACGGCCTTGCGCGCCTTGATTTGTTTGGAGAAATCGGCGGCGTGGGCGGCCTGAGACAGGGTCGCGGCGACCATCAAGGTAACGGCGAACGCAAGAAACTTTTTCATTGTGGTTGGCTCCCGTGAAATATCATTGAGGCTCTAGACCTATCCTATGCACACAATCAGTATCAATTGGGTAAAATGGCCGTTATGATGTGCGTATATGCACAAGTATCGCTGGAGTGATCTGGAATTCGTGTTGAGCGTGGCCAGCGCTGGTTCCGTCGCCGCCGCCGCACGTGCGCTTGGCGTCAACCACACGACCGTATTGCGCCGGGTTCAGGCATTTGAAAAAACCCTCAACGTGCGGATCTTCGAGCGTCTCCGCAGCGGCTACCGGCCAACGCCGGAAGGCGAGATTTTTCTCGACGCCGCCCGCGCCATCGAAACAACGGTGGCCGACCTAGAGCGAAAAATCGCCGGCAGCGACACCGACCTCCAAGGCCCGCTGTCGATTACCTCCACCGACACGATTATTGCCGTGCTGATGGATGACATCGCCGCGTTCCGTCGCCAACATCCGGGCATTGTGCTTGATGTCACTGTCGCCAACGACCGCCTCAACCTGGATCGGCGTGAATCGGATATCGCCATTCGGGCGTCGAGCAACCCGCCCGCGCACTTGGTTGGTCGCCGAATTTGCGATCTTCGGTTCGGCATCTATGCGACACCGCGCGTTGCAAAAGAGACAGCCGATATCGCGCTGGAAAATTGGCATTGGCTGGGCCTGGCGCCGCCGTTGACCGGCTCGGTTGCCGGCGAATGGATGCAACAGATGGTGCCGGTCAGCCAGACCGTGCTGCGCACCAACAGTTTTTCCAACCTGTTGACCTTGGCGGAAAATGGTCTCGGCCATGCCATGCTGCCGAGGTTCGTCGGCGACGGGTCGGGCAAACTAACCCGCACCGAAATCCCTGGTAAAGCGCCGGTGGCCGGATTGTGGCTGCTGTCTCATGGTGACGTGCTGCGCTCACCCCGGGTGCGCGCGGCGACGGACTTTTTGTTCAAGGCGTTGCGGGCGAAACGCGCGCGGTTCGAGGGGGCGCCAGATTGAACGGTGGTGTGAACGATGCCCAATAGGATCGTCCTGAAAGTTCGAGGGCTTTTGGCCGGACCATCTACGGATAATCCGCCATTGGCGGCGATGCTGATGATCGGCGCACTGTTCATGCTGGGGCTGCAAGACGCCATTATCAAGTGGACCAGTACAGGCATCTCACTTTGGCAGTTCCAGTTTTTCCGCTCGGCGTTCAATCTCATGCTACTCACGATTTTCGTGCGCTTCGTGCTGGCCGGAAGGCTGACGCCACCGATACGGCTTTGGGCGGTGATGGCGCGAAGTCTGCTTCTGTGCGGCGCGATGGTAACGTTCTTCTCGGGCGTGCCGTTCTTGAGCCTCGCCGAGATCGCCGCCGGGCTGTACGTGTTTCCTTTGTTCGTGGGCGTGCTGTCCCATTTCGTATTGGGCGAAAAGGTCGGGCCGCGCCGCATCGTTGCTATTCTCGTTGGCTTTTGCGGCACGCTGATGATCCTCAAACCCGGAACCGATGCCTTCACGCCGATTTCGTTGTTGCCGGTAAGCGCCGGTTTTTTCTACGCCTGCACCATCTTGACGACGCGTAAGCTCTGCCGCGACGAATCACCCGTAACGCTGGCCATGGGCGTCGCCGTGATGTTCCTGACATTAGGCATCACCGGGCTGATCGTGTTCACGCCGCAGCCGTGGGTCGAACAAGCCGCCGCCTGGCCCTATATCTTCACCGGCTGGAGCTGGGTCGATACGTCGGTCTATGGCGTCATTGCGTTTTGTTCAGTGCTCAACTTAACGGCCAACATCAGCCTGGCGAAAGCCTACCAAAGCGCCGAGGCGAGCTGGCTGGCGCCGTTCGATTTTTCCTATCTCATATGGGCAACGTTCTGGGGTTTCGTCATCTGGCGCGATTTGCCCGACGCCTGGATGTTCGCCGGCATGGTCTTGATCGCAGCGTCCGGCGGCTTCGTCGCCTGGCGTCACCAACAGGAGAAACAGGGCTGACGGCACACCGCCGCCGGAGCGTTTTGAAAAGAACATTCAAGCCCGCGCATGATGACAGCGATGATGCCTGGGGCGGTTAAATTGTCGGCGATGATAAGTACGGCAGTTAACCATGAGCGGACACTGCCGTGCGACTGAAGCGCCATGAAAAACATCGCAACTTTCTACAGTTGGCGCTTCAGAAGAGAACGCAGAGATCCGGTATCCTTACTTCAGAGCGGCGGCACTGAATAACACAGAAAACTGCTCACACCAGATGACGACTGACCCGACTTCGAATTCGAGGTCATCGGGTATGGCGTAGTTTTGATTGCCGATGTTACCTTTTAACGTGCCGAGGCTCCGATGACGGCTCTGGAGTACGCTGTCTGAGTTTGAGACGGTACTGGCTTCAACCACGTAGACTTTTAAGTCCGGTCCATTCGTCACCTTGAAGTTAGTGAATGAGACCATCTTCCGGCCACCATCAGTTTTCGTGATGGCCGCGGCACCCTGCCCGCGATGGGCGCTATCGGCATTCATGAACTCTCCCGTCTTGAGTGCCGTTTGCGGGTTGAGCGTGGGGACGTGCTCAGAAACGGTTCGGTCAATCCATAGGGGGCTGGCCAAGTACCAAAAGGCATTGCCCATGGCGAAACCGGCGATCCAAACGATTGAGACAATTACCACTAATTTGCGCATCAAGTTATTCCTTATGTAAGACGAAAACGTGCTTTTCTAACATCCCGCCGCTGCACCGATGTTTCTCCATGGCGCAGCGACGGTCCCGTTGTTAGGTGGGTGATGATGCGGACTTATTTTTCTGCAGTCCTTTCACGATTCCGGCTCCATAGTTGGGGTCGGCCTTTAAGAAATACCTGATTTGCCGGGTGATGATCTCTTCGGGCACGCCGGCCATGGCCCCGGCGATGGTTTCAGTCAAACGGTCTTGCTCATCCTTGGACATGATCCGGAACAAGTCACCGGCTTGTTTGAAGTCGTCATTTCCGTCCCGGTGATCAAAACGGTCGATATCTCCGGACGTTGCCAGTGGTGGCTCTTTGATCGAGGGGTCTTCGATCGGCCCATCGAAACTGTTGGGCTGATAGTTCACCGCGCTAGCGCCGTTACCATCGAAGCGCATGGCGCCGTCCCGCTGGTAATTGTGCACGGGGCATCTTGGCGCGTTGACCGGTAAGGCTTGATGATTTGCCCCGACCCGATAGCGTTGCGCGTCACCATACGAGAGGATGCGCATCTGCAAGACCTTATCCGGACTGTGACCAATACCGGGCACGATATTGGCCGGCGTGAAAGCGGCCTGCTCCACTTCGGCGAAATAGTTTTCCGGATTGCGGTTCAGTTCCAGCGTGCCAACTTCGATCAGCGGAAAATCGGCGTGGGGCCAGACCTTGGTTAAGTCGAAGGGGTTGTAGTCGGTTTTCGCCGCCTGCGCCTCAGACATGATCTGCACTTTGAGTTTCCATCTCGGGAAGTCTCCGCCCTCGATTGCATTGTAGAGATCGCCTTGGTGGCTTTCACGGTCCTCACCAATGATCTTAGCCACGTCGTCGTTGCTGTTGGTCTGGTGTCCCTGTTCGGTCTTAAAGTGGAATTTCACCCAAAACCGCTCCCCCTCAGCATTGATCAGGCTATAAGTATGGGAACCATATCCGTTCATGTGGCGATAGGTCTTGGGTTGGCCTCGATCCGACATCAGGATCGTAATCTGATGCAGGGCTTCCGGAGCGTGCGACCAGAAATCCCATTGCATCGTGGCGTCTCGCAGATTGGTCTGAGGATGGCGTTTCTGGCTGTGGATGAAATCCATGAACTTGTAGGGATCACGGATAAAGAACACCGGTGTGTTGTTTCCGACGATATCCCAGTTGCCTTCTTCGGTATAGAATTTGACCGCGAACCCTCGCACGTCGCGCTCCGCATCGGAGGCGCCTTTTTCCCCGGCGACCGTTGAGAATCGCAGGAAGCATTCCGTCTCTTTTCCCGGCTCGAAGACTTTGGCCTTGGTGTATTTGCTGATGTCGCCGGTAATGGTGAGCTTCCCGTAAGCACCGGAGCCTTTCGCATGGACCACCCGCTCGGGAATACGCTCGCGGTTGAAGTGTGCGTGCTTCTCAAACAGGTGCCAGTCTTGGGCCATGAGCGGTCCACGTGGCCCAACTGTCAGGCTGTTCTGGTTGTCGGCGACGGGACTGCCGTTGGCCGAGGTCATCATTGGGCATTTCGACATGATTTTTCTCTCCTTTTGTCAATAAGCGGTCGATCGAAAACGTCTTGTTCGACCGCGACTGGAGTGAAAGTAGGTCCCATTGATAAAACTGTAAATTGATATAAAATCGTTATATAAAGTGGAAATTACGAATTATTGAAAACGCTGAAATCATGAAATTACTACCAAGCCTCAAACAGTTGGAATACCTCACGGCGCTGGCTGGCACTCACCATTTCGGGCGGGCATCTGAGCTTTGCAGCATTACGCCTTCCACGTTAAGTGCCGGCATACGGGACCTGGAAGCCATTCTCGGGATATCCCTGGCAGAGCGCACCAAACGGAAAGTTCTCATGACGCCTTTGGGACTCGAGATTGCGGCGAAAGCGCAACAGCTTTTGCGCGATGCTGAAGACATCATGGAACTGGCCGCAGCGCATCGAGAACCACTGACGGGTGATATGAAGCTGGGCGTGATCCCGACGATCGCCCCGTTTGTTTTGCCCAAGGTCACGCCTGTTCTGAACGATATGTACCCGGATTTACGCCTCTATTTGCGTGAAGAGCCGACCCAATCATTGCTCACGCAACTGCATGCCGGCGACATCGACATTGCACTCATTGCGTTGCCATTTGAGACCGGAGACTTGGTAACCAGGGTCCTATTCGACGATGAGTTTCAGTTTGCCTGCAATTCAAACCATCCGCTGTCCGCGCAACCCAAGATCGACGTCGCCGACTTGGCAGATAAGCCTCTCTTGCTTTTGGAGGAAGGTCATTGCTTGCGTGGGCATGCGCTGGAAGCCTGTCGAATCCATGAATCGCAAATTCGCACCCAGTTCGAGGCCACGAGTCTCCATACGCTGGTTCAAATGGTTTCGGCGGGACTAGGGGTGACGCTGCTACCGCATCTCGCGATCGAATCTGGGATAATTGACGGCACCAAAATTCAACTCACGCCGATGCGAGATGCCGCGTTTCGTCAAATAGGGTTGGCTTGGCGGTCTTCGTCGCCTCGGGTCGCTGAGTTCGAGTTATTGGCGGATATTTTCTCAGACCGATAAGGCTCAGAGCTTTTCGACATCTCGACACAATAGTCGAGAAAATCGGAAATAGATCGGCTGACGTTGTTGAGAATCACGAACGGAAGGTTCGCGGATTTTGATGCATGCGCCAGTTTGCCATCAACAAGCCAACAAAATACGTTAATGGTATTAAATTCCATATATAGGTTTTTATTGACTTTTCTGAAAAGACCGTTATTCTGCTTTTCGCATCATCGGCTTCCGATTTCCATGGCTGGTGACGGCGCGCTATTCGACATGGTGAATAGGATTGTGACCGGGACCGATACTTGCTGAGAGCGAGATTGTTGGAGTCGGTCGAGAAACGTCGCTCGTCTCGTTACTGAGAAAATTGGGTTCGTTCCCCAGATTTTTTTTGATGTTATTGAAAAACAAGGGCTTCTGACCCCGGTTTGTGGTCGACACGCCCCTCCGGACCCTAGTTCCTCTACCACGAACGAAGCTCGTGAAGGGAGGGGGGATAACCTGCGTTTTTCGCTCGAAGGGCCTCTTAAGCGCTTTTACCCTTGGCGTGAAAAATGAAACCCAAGACATTCATCAGCAATTGCGCGGCGAGGAACGCCGTTGAACCGGTGTGGTCGTAATCGGGGGCGACCTCGACCAAATCAAGCCCGACCACATCGCCTTTGCTCGTCAAACCCTGCAGGATCTCCAGCACTTCGTAATACAGAAAGCCGCCGTGGCTAGGCGTGCCGGTGCCGGGCGCAATGGAGGGGTCGAAGCCATCGATGTCGATGGTCAGGTAATAACGTTTCCCTTCGGGGATACGCGCCAAGACGCCCGCGGTGCCAAGCCTGCGCACATCGCGCACAGACAAAATATCGGAGCCAGCCGCCCGGGCCGCCCCGTAGTCCGAGCGATTGGATGACGACACGTTGCGGATGCCGAGCTGCGTAAAGCCGGTAACGTGCGCCATTTCCGACGCGCGCCTGAGCGGATTGCCGTGCCCATATCGCACGCCGTGGCGCTCATCGACAAAATCCAGGTGCGCATCGATGTGAATGATATGCACGGGGTCTTGATCATCGAAGGCGCGGATGCAGGGAATGTGCACGCTATGGTCACCGCCGAGCACCACCGGCAGCGCGCCGGCTTTGATGATTTTGCGCACGCCGAACTCGATGTTGTCGTGGCTTTTGATGGTGTCGGTATGGATCATGTCGGCGTCGCCGATATCGACGATCGAGACCTGATCGGCGGGCAGATAGGTGATGTCATCCTCGAAATCGTAGGCGCCGCCATGCCCGAACGAAAACAGCGTCGAGGCCTCCCTGATGGCGCGGGGGCCAAACCGCGCGCCGGCACGGTACTGCGTGCCCATGTCAAACGGCGCACCGAGAACTGCCACGTCAGCTTCAATCGCATCCCAATCAAGCACGGGCGGTTGTTTGCCGAAAGTGCAATGACCAACGAACGGCAGGTTCAAGCGGCCTTCGTCGTAACTGTTTTCAGCCATCTCCGATCCTTACCACTGCTAGGGCGGCGACAAAACCGACGTTCATCAGGTTGGCGACGATGTACAAATAAAGCGCACGATGCATGTCTTTCACTGTCACGCGTGCGCGCCCGTCGCCGATCCAAGGGTCATCGACGACATGATCAGCATACCGCCGGGGGCCCGCCAGCGCCAATCCGAGCGCGCCGGCCATAGGGGCTTCGGCCCAACCTGCATTGGGAGAGCGGTGCTTGCCAGCGTCGCGCAGCATCACCTTGAACGCCGCGGCGGGGTTGGCGGTCGGGGTGAAAACGGCAGCGAAAGTAATGAACAACCCCGCCAATCGGGCCGGAATCAAATTCAGCACATCATCCAATCGCGCCGCCGCCATGCCGAAATAGCGATAGCGGGCGTTGTTGTGGCCGATCATCGAATCCATGGTGTTCACGGCCTTGTAGATGGCCAGGCCCGGAAAGCCGAACAGCACATACCAAAACACCGGCGCCACGACGCCGTCGGCGAAATTCTCGGCCAAACTTTCGATGCCCGCCCTGGCCACGCCATGCTGGTCCAGCTGCGCCGGGTCGCGCCCGACGATGTGACTAACCGCCTCACGCCCAGCCTCAACGCTTTCGCCCAAGCCCTTGGCCACGGCGCGCACATGGTCATAGAGCCCCCGCCCGGCCAATAGCGTCATCACCAAAAACAGCTCCAGCGGCCAGCCCCAGGGATGAGTGAAGGTGATCCAGGCAACGCCGATACCGATGGCGCCGGTGAGCACGACGATGAATACAACGACCAACGCGCCGCGGATCAAGCGATCCACATTGCCGCGTTTGTCACGATTGAGTTTGCGGTCGAGGGCATCAATCAGCCCGCCGAGCCAAACCACGGGATGTTTGACGAAACGGAACAGGAATTTCGGGTCGCCCACGTAGGCATCCATCACAAGCGCCAGCAAAAGCAGGATCAGCGGATCCAACCCAGCGTGCATGCCCGGCACGCCGCCCAATGATCCGCCCAACGATTCGCCCAGGGGTCCGAAAGTAAACATTGCCGGAGCATGCCGGGCCTTGGGCGCGCACGTCAATAGGCGCTCATCTTTGGTTAATAAAAGATGGTGTATTTTCAGGCGGATTATGGGGTACCAATAGGCATGGAATTAAAAGACGCAGGTCAGGCACTGGTTGAGGCTTTGCGGCAGTTCTTCGCCGCCATGCCGACCTGGATGATGGTTAGCGTTGTGGCCGTCATCGCCATTGCTGTCGGCGTACTGGTAGGCTACGCGCTCAGCCGCCGGGGCCGCGCGCCTGCGAGCCCGCGCCCAACAGAAAGCGCTGCACCTGCCGCGCCCGTGCGCAAGGCACTGCCGCCGCCCGAAAATCCAGCTGTCGTCGCCTACCGGGAATTTCTGGAAGGGCGCGACGTGTCCGCCAATGAGCTTGATACCAAGGTGCGGGAATTCGCTTCCGCCCTGAAAGACATGCGCCAAAACCTTCGCGACCTGATGCCCGGCGACCCGGCCCGCGACGTCGACGCCGAAGCCGCCCGCGAAGCGCTGGAAGCCGGCAAATTCGAAGACGCCATGCTAATGCTCACTAGCCTCGGCAATGACGAAGGCCGCGATGGCGTGCATGCCCGCGACGCGGCGGCTAAGCATTTGATGGCGGCCGCATTGGCCAAGTCCGTCGCCGGTGATTTGATGATGGCGCAGTTGGATCCAAAAGCGGCATCGCGGCAGTTCGCCGATGCGGTGGAATTGCTGCCCGATGCGCACGAGGAACTGCTGGCCGAGATTTTCAACAAGCACGGCACAGCCGCCTATCAAGCCGGTGATCCGTTAGCGGCCATCGGGTCGTTCGAGCAATCGCTGGATTTGCTGCAACGCCGACTGGGTAAAAACCACCCCGACGTGGCGGCGGCGCTGAACAACTTGGCGCTCTTATATTACTCGCGCGGTGATTACGGTCGCGCCGAGCCTTTGTATCAGCGCTCGTTGAAGATCGACGAGCAAACGCTGGGCGATGACCATCCGGGTGTGGCCACTGATCTCAACAACTTGGCGCTGCTGTACAAAAAGCAGGGCAACCTGGAAGCCGCCGAGCCATTGCTGAAGCGCGCGCTGGACATCAAGGAAATGCATTTCGATCCCGGCCACCCCAGTCTTGTCACGGGCTTGCGCAATTACGCTTCCGTGCTCAAAGGCCTTGGCCGCGAGGAAGAAGCGGAAGTGTTCGAAAAACGCGCCACGACGCTTCCCCCGGCGCGCCGTCCCGCCGCAGAGTAACCTCGTCGAATAGGCCTGTGAAATAAGCCTGCCGCATGCCGCCATGCATGGCTACCCAAAGCGCTTTCCCGCAAGTGCAAAAGCTGTATATTCGCTCTGCCGGCTCACTCCCCGGAGGCGATGACCAGGGACTAGGCGGCGGATGTCCAACAGTTGGATGTTCTTCCATAACGCTCGAAGGCAAGGACCAAGCGCATGACGGATAGACCCGCCGTAATGATTTGCGGCCACGGCTCGCGCGATGACGCAGCCATTGAAGAATTCAACTCCCTCGCCGTACACCTGAGAAAACGCCTCCCCGACCACGATGTGGAGAGCGGTTTCCTGGAGTTCGCCAAGCCGATCATTCGCACCGGCCTCGACAAGCTGAAGGAGCGCGGCGCGAAAAAGATCGTCTGCCTGCCCGGCATGCTGTTTGCCGCCGGCCATGTGAAAAATGATCTGCCGTCCGAGATCAACAACTTCGGTGCCGAAAACCCCGATATCGAAATGGTATTCGGGCGTGAGTTGGCGATCGATTCGAAACTGCTCGGCGCTGCCCGCGACCGGGTCGAAGAAGCCCTCAACGAGGCCGGGGACCACATCGCGCGCAAAGACACGCTGTTGATGGTCGTCGGGCGCGGCACCAACGATTCGGATGCCAACTCCAACGTCTCCAAGGTGGCACGCATGTTGTGGGAAGGCATGGGTTTCGGCTGGGCTGAGGTCAGTTTTTCTGGCGTCGCCTATCCGCTGGTCAACGAAGGGCTCGAGCGCGCCATGAAGCTCGGCTACAAACGCATTGTCGTGTTTCCGTACTTTATGTTCACGGGTATTCTGGTGCGCCGTATCTACACTTGGGCCGACGAGGCCGCTCAGGCCAATCCCGATGTCGAGATCGTCAAGGCCAGCTACCTCAATGACCACGCGCAACTGATCGATTGCTTCATCGACCGGCTGGACGAGGCGCTTGAGGGCACCAACAACATGAACTGCCTGCTGTGTAAGTACCGCGAGCAGATCATCGGCTACGAGCATGATCACGGCGCCGCGCAGGTTGGCCATCACCACCATGTGGTCGGTGCCGGAACCGACGGCCACGGCGCCGCCGACCACGGCGTGCACCACGGCCACCAACACCATGGTCATGAACATGGACACGGGCATCACCACCACGACCACGACGAATAAGCGGCGCTCCGATGTTCGACTATCTTCGTGATCCGGACGAGATCTACCGGCAATCCTTCGCAACCTTGCGAGCCGAGGCCGATTTTTCCGCCCTGCCATCTGGGTTGGTGCCGATCGCGGAACGGGTGATCCACGCCTGCGGCATGCCGGAAGCCTTGAACCAGCTGGCCTGGGGCGGTGACCCGGCCATGGCAGGACGCGAAGCACTGAAAGCCGGTGCGTCGATTTTGGTGGATGCGGAAATGGTCGGCGCGGGCATCATGAAAAACCGCCTGCCCGCCGACAATCAGGTCGTTTGTACGCTCAACGATCCGCGCACGCCCGATCTTGCCAAAGCCATGCACACGACCCGCTCGGCAGCGGCGCTCGATCTGTGGGACGATCATCTGGCAGGCGCGGTCGTCGTGTTCGGCAATGCGCCGACAGCCCTGTTTCGGTTGCTAGAACGACTGGCCGGGGGTGCGCCGACACCCGCCCTCATTCTGGGCTTTCCGGTCGGTTTTGTCGGTGCGGCGGAATCCAAAGATGCCTTGATCGAGCACGCAAGCGGCACGCCATTCGTGACGATGAAAGGCCGTCTCGGCGGCAGCGCCATGGCGGCGGCGGCGCTCAACGCGCTATTGATTGAGGCGCCGCGATGAGTGCCACCCGCGCCCACTGGTTGACTATCGTCGGCATCGGCGAAGACGGGCTTCGAGCGTTGGGCGATGAAGCCCGCCGCGCGATCGACACGGCAGAAGTTTTAATCGGCGGCAAGCGTCACCTGGAGAAAGTCGCCGAGCATCACGCCGAAAAAGTGAGTTGGGGCAAAGATTTCGACAAAGGCGTTGAAGCCATCCGACAGCATGAAGGCAAGCGCGTGGTGGTGCTGGCATCGGGCGACCCTATGTATTTCGGCGTCGGCTCGACCCTGGCCCGGCGCTTCGACATTGAAGCCATGACTGTCATCCCGGCGCCCGGCGCTTTCTCACTCGCTGCGGCGCGCATGGGTTGGTCTTTGCCCGATGTCAGTTGCCTGACCGTGCATGGCCGCGCCTTGGAAACAGTGAACCTCTATCTGCACCCTGACGCACGTTTGCTGATTCTCAGTTGGGATGGCGCCACCCCGGCCAAACTTGCCGCCCTTTTGACTCAAAAGGGATACGGCGAAAGCAAAATCACCGTCATGGAACACATGGGCGGTGTTGATGAACAAAAAATCAAAGGCGCTGCCCAAAGTTGGAACGTGCTTGAAACCGCCGCTCTCAACACCATCGCCGTTACCTGTGTCGCTGGTGTAGACGCCGTCGCATGGTCGCGCGCACCGGGATTGCCGGAAGACGCTTTCGAGCACGACAACATGGTCACCAAGCGCGAAGTTCGCGCCGCCACCATTTCGGCACTGGCACCGCTGCCGGGAGAAACGCTTTGGGATGTCGGTGCCGGGTCGGGAACCGTAGCAATCGAATGGCTGCGGTTAGAGCCCTCCGTCACAGCCATTGCCATTGAGCGGCACGAAAAACGCGTCGGCTTCATCCGTGCCAATGCTGCAAACCTAGGCGTCCCTCGCCTGCAAGTGGTTGAAGGCCTTGCCCCTGAAGCTCTGGATGCCATTGAAGGTGCACCGGATGCGGTGTTCATTGGCGGAGGCGTCTCTGACGCGGCGGTGATGGAGGCCTGTTGGGGTCGGCTTGCTGACGGCGGGCGCCTGGTGGCCAATGCCGTAACCCTGGAAGCACAACAATCTTTGCTGGCGTTCCGTGATAATTACGGTGGCCGGATGACGCGCCTAAGCATAGCGCGCGAAGATAGCGTCGGCCCACTGAACGGTATGCGGCCGATGATGGAAGTTTGGCAATTGTACGTGGAGAAAACATGAGCGGCACTTTGTATGGTCTCGGCGTCGGCCCCGGCGACCCGGAATTGATTACCTTGAAGGCGCTGCGCATCATCGAAGCGGCGCCCGTCATCGCTTATCCGGCCCCCGACAAAGGCGACAGCCTGGCGCGCGCCATCGCCGAGCCCCACATCCCCGACGGCAAGACGGAAATCGCCGTGCGCACGCCGATGGTGCCGGGCGCCTTTCCGGCCCACGATGTCTATGACCACTATGCCGGCGAGATCGGCGACCATCTGAGCGCTGGGCGCGATGTTGCGGTTCTGTGCGAGGGCGACCCGTTTCTGTACGGCTCGTTCATGTATCTGTTTGCACGTCTGGCCGGCGAACACGAAACCAAAGTTGTGCCGGGCGTGTCGTCTTTGGGGGCGTGTGCCGCCGCCGCCGGCGTGCCGCTGGTATCGCGCAATGAAACACTCAGCATTGTGCCGGGCCCCTTGGACGAAGCCGAGTTGGAGGCCCGCATAAAAGCCTCCACTGCCGTGGCCGTCATGAAAGTCGGCCGGCATTTCGACAAGGTGCGCCGCGTCATTGATCGCTTAGGGCTTTCCGCCGACGCTCATTATATAGAGCACGCCAGCATGGCCGATCAACGCGCACTGCCGCTTGATCAGGTGGATACGGCCAAGGCGCCGTATTTCTCGATGATATTGATCCGGCGTGAATCCGGTGAGGCCGGCCAATGAAACAACCTGCCATCATCGCCTTGACTAAAGACGGCCTCAACTTCGCAAGCCGATTGGGGTTGCCGGATGCCGAGATCCACGGCCTTGCCGGACGCGCCGACAATGCAGTCGTAACCTTTACCGACACCATCGAACATCTCGGTGATCTGTTTAAATCCGGCCGGCCGATCATCGGCATCTGCGCCGCCGGCATATTGATCCGTGCCTTGGCTCCGCTGCTTAGCGACAAACGGTCCGAACCGCCGATCATCGCCGTAGCCCAAGACGGCAGCGCCGTGGTGCCGCTGTTGGGTGGACACAACGGCGCGAACCGACTGGCCGCGAGTATTGCGAACGCTCTGGGCACGAGCGCGGCCATCACCACCGCCGGCGATGTTGCATTGGGCGTAGCGCTGGATGATCCACCGCCGGGCTGGTCAGTGACCAATGTGGCTGCCGCCAAACCTGTCGCCGCCGCACTCCTCGCCAAACAAGCGGTAGGCCTGCAGGCTGTAAGTGGCGACTTCGCGTGGCTGACGGAAACCAATGTTGAATTCTCAGAGGGAAGCACCCCTTCAATCACGGTTACCCACAAAGTCGATGCCGGCGATGGCGAGCGGTTGGTTCTGCGTCCGCCAGTATTGGCTCTGGGCGTTGGCTGTGAGCGGGATTGCGATCCGGCGGAACTGATTTCCCTGGCGCAAGAAACACTCACCCAGGCAGGACTGGTGAGGCAAGCTGTAGCGTGCGTCGTTTCCATCGACGTAAAGGCCGATGAAAACGCTGTGCATGCGTTGGCTGATCATCTCGGCGTACCGGTGCGGTTTTTCTCGGCGGCTGAACTTGAAACCCAAGCGTCCCGCCTCGCCAATCCGTCCGACGTGGTGTTCGCCGAGGTCGGCTGCCATGGTGTCGCCGAAGGCGCGGCGCTTGCCGCCGTTGGCAAGGGCGGCGAATTGATCGTGCCAAAAGCCAAATCCAAGCGTGCGACCTGTGCACTCGGTTTGGCCAGCACCAATACCGACATCGACCCCGATACGGTCGGCAAGAAACGTGGGCGCCTGACGGTAGTCGGTATCGGTCCCGGATCGGACGGATGGCGCACGCCAGCGGTGACCAACGCACTTGCCGGTGCCGATGAGGTGGTCGGCTATGGGCTCTATCTGGATTTAATCTCGAACGTCATTGGCGATAAACCGCGCCATGATTCGAAGTTGTCAGAAGAAGAAGCGCGCGTGCGCCTGGCCATCGAACGCGCCGCCGAGGGCCTGGACGTTGCCCTGGTCAGTTCCGGCGATGCCGGCATCTACGCGCTGGCAACCCTGGCATTCGAGTTGCTGGACCGCGAAGACAAACCCGAGTGGAACCGATTGGATATCAGCGTCGAGCCCGGCGTCTCGGCTATCCAAGCGGCGGCGGCGCGCATGGGCGCGCCCATCGGCCACGATTTCTGCACGGTTTCGCTCTCAGATTTGCTGACTCCGTGGGAGGTAATCGAGAACAGACTACAGGCCGCCGCCGCAGGAGATTTCATCACCGCCCTTTATAACCCCGTCTCCAAACGCCGCCGCCGCCAATTGGTTGCGGCACGCGATGCCATGCTCGCTCATCGCCCGGCGGAAACGCCGGTGATATTGGGACGCAATCTGGGGCGCGATGGCGAAACATTGGATGTCATTCGGCTTGATGAGTTGGAGCCCGACCGTGTCGACATGCTAACCCTGGTGCTGATCGGCAACAGCCAAACCCGCCACATCCGCCGTGGCCAACGCGAGTGGGTCTACACGCCGCGCGGTTATGCGGCTAAGATGGTCGGCAGTTGAACCGGCGTCGATCCTGCCGCGAATAAGAAACGGAGATTGAGTATGGCACGCTTTATTTTGATTGGATTGGCGCTTTTGCTCGCTTCTCCAGCATCCGCGCAAAAGACACCACCGCCACCTCGGACCGTGACAGGCGCCCCAGGAGCACCCCCGGCAGCCAGTGGAGAAATCGGCCAGGTTCTCTTTGATGCCGCCGAGAAAGCTGTCATTGAGCGCTTCTTCGGACGCACCGCCACCACCGCGCCCACCGACCCCGCCTCAACAACGGCGGAGACCATCAAGCGCGTCATCGATGCCGCCACCGGCGCCAGCACCACGGCCCGTAAGGACGATGACCGCGACGACGAGAATGACGATGACGACAAGCGCGGTGGCAAACATAAGAAAGATAAGGACTGGAAGAAGAATAAAGGTAAGGGCAAAAGCAAAGGCCGTGGACGAAGCAAGGGCATGCCCCCGGGGCTGGCCAAGCGAAAGGCCTTGCCGCCCGGCTTGCAAAAACAGCTAGAGCGCAACGGTCGTTTGCCGCCGGGCCTGCAAAAACGCGATCTGCCCGATGACCTGGCGACCCAGCTGCCGCCTGCGAAGGAAGGCACCGAGCGCGTGGTTGCCGGAAAAGATGTGGTCTTGATCCACGAAGCCACGGGCGTGGTGCTTGATATCCTACGCGATGTCGTGACAAAAAAGTAAACCGGAGCATTTAAACGTGACTGTACACTTTATTGGGGCGGGCCCCGGCGCGCCCGACCTGATCACCGTCCGTGGCCTGAACCTGATCAAGGCGGCGCCCGTCATTCTTTACGCAGGCTCGCTGGTGCCCGAAGCCGTTCTGGCGGAAGCCCGAACCGATGCCCATGTCATCGATACCGCGCCTATGGACTTGGGCGCCATCATTGCCGAGATGCAAATCGCCGATGCCGACGGCAAAGACGTGGCGCGTGTGCATTCGGGCGACCCGTCGCTCTATGGCGCTATCGCCGAGCAGATGCGCCGCCTCGACGATCTTGGTATCGCTTACGATGTCACGCCGGGCGTGTCGGCTTACGCGGCAGCGGCAGCAGCGATGAAGAAGGAACTGACGTTGGCCGGCGTCAGCCAAACCATCATTTTGACCCGAACTGCGGTGCGGTCATCATCCATGCCCGATGGCGAGGACCTGGAAACACTGGGCAAAAGCGGTGCGACGCTTGCGATCCACCTTTCCGTCAACAACCTGGCCAAAGTGGTGCGTGAATTGACGCCGCACTATGGTGACGATTGCCCCGTCGCCGTGGCGTACCGAGTTGGCTGGCCCGATCAATTGATTATCGAGGGCCGGCTTTCCAACATCCGCGACAAGGTAAAAGAATCGGGTATTACCCGGACGGCGCTGATCATGGTCGGACGCGTGTTGGCGCCCGAAGATTTCGACGACAGCCGCCTCTACGCCACCGATCATCATCATGTGCTGAGGCCGCGCAGCTAGATTTGGGTCCGAACCCAGGCCATCGCCTCATCCACATGACTGACCCGCATACCCGGCGGCGGAGGTGGCGGAGCAACAAGCAGCACGGGCAACCCGAGCTCGAACGCAGCAATGATTTTTTCCGGCAAGGCGCCGCCCGACGACTTGCTGACGAGGGCGTCGATTCGATGCCTTTCCATCAGTGCCCTCTCAGCCTCTAGGTCGTACGGCGGTCGCCCGGTGGCCACCTCACAGTTGGCAAGCGGCAAGGGTTCCGCTGGCGGGTCGATCAGACGCACCAGAAACCAAACGTTCTCAACATCGGAAAATGCGTTAACGGTTTGCTTGCCGGTGGTCAGAAAAATCCGAGACCCCAGATCGCCAATGGTACGGGCAGCGGCAGCCATGTCGTCGACCTCCAACCACCTCCCACTCGGCGGCAGAGCCCAGGCGAGGCGGAACAGCTGCAATCGCGCCACGCTGGCCGTCACGCATGCATCATGGGCGTGCTCGGAAATTGTTTCTGCAAAAGGGTGGGTGGCATCGATGACAAAATCGATGGCCTCAGTTCGCAGATAGTCGGTCAAGCCGGCTGCGCCGCCGAAACCACCGACCCGCGTATCACCGGCGACATCCGGTGCGCGATCTGTGCGTCCAGCCCAAGACGTAACGACTTCTAGCCGATCCCCCAACTCGTTGACAGCGGCCTCCGCCAGCGCGCGTGCCTCCGCCGTACCGCCGAGGATCAACAGCCGCCGCATGTCAGCTCCCTGCACGACCGGCGAGAGCACCGGACCGCGTGAAAATCAAAACCTCCACCGCCGTGCCGCCCGCAAGCGTCGCCAAAGCCGCGCCGCGCGCGCGTCCGGCGATGGCATCAGCCAACGGCACGTCATTCTCAACGGCAATCTCAAGCGCCTGCATGGCGGTGTTAGCGGTAGCGATGTTTCCAGCCGCCGCCTCATCGGCACCAACGCGCCGTGCGGTTTCGGCGAGGTCCAACATATCGACACTGGAACGGCTCGAATGCAGGTCCATATGACCTTGCGCAAGCTTGCTCAATTTGCCGAATCCTCCGGCCAATGTTAGGCGAGGTATGGGGTGCGCGCGTAAATATTTGAGTAATCCGCCGGCGAAGTCCCCCATGTCGATCAGCGCTGTGTCCGGCAGGCCAAGCATCTGTTTGACGGCGGCTTCCGATGTGGAGCCGGTGGCTGCAGAGATGTGGAGCACGCCCGTTGCTCGTGCGACATCGATGCCGCGGTGGATCGAGTGTATCCACGACGCGCACGAATAGGGCACGACGATTCCGGTGGTGCCGAGAACCGAAAGGCCACCCACGATCCCGAGCCGACCGTTCATGGTTTTGAGTGCGAGCTCTTCGCCACCCGGGATCGAAACCGTAATGTTGAAATCCAACGTCACGCCATGTTTTTCAGCCAGCACGGCCAGATTATCGCTCATGATCCGACGCGGGCCTGGATTGATCGCGGGCTCTCCCACGCCCAGCGGCAGTCCCGGCAAGGTAACGGTGCCAACACCTTCGCCGGCTCTGAACTGCAAGCCCTTGCCCGGCTCCCCATGCTCGACATGGGTGATGATTTCCGCACCGTGCGTGATGTCTGGATCATCCCCGGCATCTTTGATGACGCTGGCTTCGGCCCAATTTTCCCCCATCTCCCGGCGAACCAATGTAAACGAGGGCGACTGCCCCCCCGGCAAACTGATTGTCACCGGGTCAGAGAAGCCCTCTCCATGCAGAGCCTCGAATGCGGCAATGGCCGCCGCCGTCGCACAGGCGCCGGTGGTCCAACCTTTTCTGAGTGTTCCCTCTGGTTTACGCGCGTTCATGAGAGTAATGTAACCTCCTGCTGAGACAAAAACGAGGGCCCGAAACATGGCCGAGCCGGAACCTGAAAAAGAGCCCGCATCAAAAGGCGCCGAAACGACGTCGGCGCCGGAGTCGGCGCTAGAGCCAACCAAAAATTCGCCACTGAGCGGGACCCGCGGCTGGCTTTTGCTGGCGGCCGTCGTCATTGGCGTCGGATTGCTTGTATTCGCCAGTAGCAAGCATTTGCAGGATATCGGCAAAGTCGGCGAGAAACTCGTCCAGGCCACCAAAACCACTGGCAAGGCCTCCATCGGGGGGCCATTCGAGCTGACCGATCACAACGGCAATACCGTTACTGAAAAGTCATTTGCCGGCAAGTACACCCTGGTTTATTTCGGCTACACCTATTGCCCTGATGTCTGCCCCACTGGGTTGACGGAAATGTCCAATACCTTGGACATGTTGGGGGCAGATGCCGAGAAGATTGTGCCGATCTTCATTTCCGTCGATCCGGCGCGCGATACGCCCGACCAGTTGCGTGAATACGCCTCCTACTTCCATCCCCGCCTCATCGGCATGACCGGCACGCCGGAACAAGTCGCGAGCGTCGCCAAGGCGTACCGCGTCTATTTTGCCAAGGTCGAAAGCAAGGATGCCGACGCTGATCCCGACGACTATTCTGTCGACCACAGTGCCGTGACCTATCTGATGGACCCGAACGGGGAGTTTACGCAGCATTTCAGTCACGGCACCGATGCAGAGACCATGGCCAAGCGGATCAAGGAGATCTTGAACCCTTGAGCGGCGTTATCATTGCGGCGCCGGCATCCGGCAGCGGCAAAACCCTGGTCACGCTTGGGCTGCTGCGCCATCTCGCCAACGCCGGCGAAGACGTCGTTTCCGCCAAGGTCGGCCCCGATTATATCGACCCTGCATTCCATGCCGCCGCTAGCGGCCAAGCGTGTCGCAATCTCGACGCTTGGGCGATGCAGCCCGAGACACTGAACAACCAACTCGCCGAACTTACCATATCCGACAACCTCATTGTCTGTGAGGGTGTCATGGGGCTATTCGACGGTGCCCGTGTTGCCTCCGGTACGCTTTCCGGATCGACCGCCGACATCGCGCGCATCAGCGGCTGGCCGGTGGTCTTGATCGTCGACGCCCGGGCGCAGGCTGCATCGGCGGCAGCGGTTGTGCGGGGCTT
This sequence comes from Rhodospirillaceae bacterium, assembly GCA_018698795.1. Classification (GTDB taxonomy): domain Bacteria; phylum Pseudomonadota; class Alphaproteobacteria; order Rhodospirillales; family Casp-alpha2; genus TMED8. The sequence goes on along the minus strand of JABIPG010000104.1, from coordinate 16,755 downwards.
CACCACGCATCAGCCGGGCATCACCATCGCCGGCGTGATCTTCAATAGGGTCGGCGGCGCAGCGCACGCGGCGATCTTGCGCCAAGCCTGCACTGATACTTTGCCCGACATCCCGGTCCTCGGATGCTTGCCGCGCGGCGCAGGTATGCAGTTGCCGTCGCGCCACCTAGGCCTCGTGCAAGCACTGGAACACCCGGACCTGGAAGCCTTCATCGATGGCGCTGCCGCGATGATCGGTGACCACATCGACATCGCAGCGCTACGCCGTCTCATGCATGCCGGGGAGGCTCGACAACCGATTTCCAACCGCCCCGCTTTGCCACCTTTGGGACAGCGCATTGCCGTGGCACGGGACGCCGCATTTGCTTTCTCTTACGCCCATGTGCTCGACGGCTGGCAGGCCGCTGGCAGTGAGGTCGATTTCTTCTCGCCGCTCGCCGACGAAGCGCCAAAATCCGGGAGCGATGCGGTCTATCTTCCCGGCGGCTACCCGGAGCTGCACGCAGGCAAGCTAGCCGGCAACTCGACATTCTTGCAAGGCCTGCGCGATACAGCCGAAAGCGGCGCCGCCGTGTTCGGCGAGTGCGGCGGCTACATGGTCTTGGGCCGAGCACTAACTGACGGAAACGGCGAGCCCCATACGATGGCCGGCTTGCTGGCGGTGGAGACGTCTTTCGCGTCCCCCAAACTGACCCTCGGTTACCGCCAAGCAAAACTCGTGGCAGGTGGCCCCCTCGGCGAGGCCGGCACTGCTTTCCAAGGCCATGAGTTTCATTACGCCAAGGTGGTGAACGAAACCGGCGCCGATCCGTTGTTTCAGATTACCGATGCCGCCGGCAACGAGCTGGGTCATGCCGGCCAGCATGTCGGGCGTGTGGTGGGCTCTTTCATTCACCTGATTGATCGTGCCGATCACCCAAGTTAACGGGGATTGCCTCTGGGCCGGGGACGCGCTACCTCTAGGCTGATGTTTAGGTTTGCCCGTAAATCGAAACCCGATACTGTGCCGTTCTGGAAACAGAAGGCCTTGGCTGAGATGTCAAAGACCGAGTGGGAATCGCTCTGCGACGGCTGCGGGCGCTGCTGCCTGAACAAACTGGAAGACGCCGATACCGGCAACATTTATCACACCGATGTGGTCTGCCGGCTATTGGATATGGAAACCTGCCGTTGCGTCAGCTATGACGACCGCAAGCGCTTCGTGCCTGAGTGCCAAATTTTGACACCGCAGAACCTGGGTCGCTACGGCTGGCTGCCGTCAACCTGCGCCTACAGGCTGATCTCTGAGGGCGACGACTTGCGCTGGTGGCATCCATTGGTTTCCGGCGACCCGGAAACCGTACACGAGGCCGGCATTTCCGTGCGCGGCCGGGTGATCTCGGAACGCGATACCGACGATCTGGAAAATCATGTGGTCAGTTGGCCAGAGTAAGAACCAGAGTCAGAAATCAAATAACGAAGACATAGAGGAGAATGACCGTGAGCCTGAAAGACAACCGTTTCACCGGCGTATTGCCCGCCGCCCTGACGCCCCTTAAGGAAGATCTGACCCCAAACGACGCCCTGATGGCCAAGCATTGCCATTGGCTTTTGAACAACGGCAGCGCCGGCCTGGCCATTCTAGGCACCACCGGCGAGGCCAACTCGTTCTCGCTGAAAGAGCGCATCCGCATCATCGAAAATCTGGTCGAGGCCGGTATCCCAGGAGAGAAATTGTTGCCGGGCACCGGCAGCTGCTCGCTCACCGATGCGGTGGAACTGACCCGTGTGGCGGTCAATGCCGGCGCCGGCGGCGTTTTGATGCTGCCGCCGTTCTATTACAAGAACCCCAGCGATGAAGGGCTCTATGCGTTTTTCTCGGAAGTGATCCAGCGCGTCGCCGATCCACGCCTGCAGATTTACCTCTATCACTTCCCGCAGATGTCAGCGACGCCGATCACCTATAACCTGATCGAGATGCTGCTGAAAGATTACCCCGACGCCATCGCCGGCATGAAGGATTCGTCGGGTGTGCTTGAAAACATGACGGGCGCGGCTGAGAAGTTCCCGGGCTTCCATGTTTTGAGCGGCGCCGACGACCTGTTGCTGCCGGTGCTGGAGAAGGGCGGCGCGGGCGCCATTACGGCGTGCGCCAATGTCTGCTGCAGCCCGCTTTCCGCCGTGCACGACGGCTTCCGGGCCGGCACCGACGTGAGTGCACTGCACGAACAAGTGACGGCGGTACGCCACACCATCGCCAATTTCCCATTGCAGTCGGCCCTGAAGGCACTGATCGCACGCCATACGGGGAACGACGAGTGGTTGCGCTTGCGGCCGCCTCTGCATCTGCTGTCTGAAGAAAAAACAGCGGAATTGTTCAACGCCTTCGATGCCATCGGCCACGAGTTGCCGGCGGCGGCTTAAGGCGAGGCAGCGTGAGGCGAAGCGCGCTTCAAGAGCATATCCTCGATATCGGCGGGCGGCGCGTGCCGATCAGGCTGCGCCGCAACGCCAATGCGCGACGGCTGATTTTGCGCACCGAAGCCCGCCGTCACGACGGCGCACCCGGCGTGGTGATTACGCTGCCTCGCGGCGTGCGGGAATCGGAAGCCCTTTCATGGGTGGCGACGCAATCGGCCTGGATTGAGCGCCACCTGGGCAAACTTCCCGATCAGGTGCCATTTGCCGAAGGCGCGATCATCCCCTACCGCGGCGACGACCACACCATCCGCCACCAGCCGTCCGCCCGGCGCGGCGTGTGGACCACCGACGGCACGATTTTCGTCAGCGGCCGCGAAGAGCATCTGTCGCGGCGGGTCGGTGACTGGCTGAAAAAGCAGGCCCGCGCCAGCATTGCAGAGCGCGTCGCCGACAAGGCCCAGCGACTAGACGCCGACTATGGCCGCATCGCCATCCGCGACACCAAAAGCCGCTGGGGCTCATGCGCCGCGGGCGGCAATCTGAATTTCTCCTGGCGACTGATTTTGGCGCCGGATTTCGTATTCGATTACGTCGTCGCGCACGAAGTGGCGCACTTGCGCGAGCACAACCACGGTGCCGGGTTTTGGCGGCTGGTCCATGACCTAACGGAAGAGACCGAACGCGCCCGCGCCTGGCTCAACAGTTTTGGCGCGGGGTTGCACCGCTACGGATAACCGCCCATCGCTGGGTTTTTCCCGTCCGCCCATCGAAGCATGCCAACGCCCTGAGCGCGGTGTGGCCATTTCGATCTGGGCTTGCTGATAGGCTTGATCCATCTCCCGCTCTCCTCATTATATGCGCGCCGCTACGGGTGCCGTTGTCACGATGGCAAGTCTGTCATAAGGTCCACGCCGTCTGCTTCCGCCGCCGCGCTCCGGCACCTTGGGGGCTATCTTCTTGACGGGAGTTCCATGCGCGACGCCACGCCGACCCTAGCCTTCGTCTTTCGAGAATGGCGGTTTTTGCTGTTCGGTGCGCTGGTCATGTTCTGGACCAGCCCCGGCCAGACCTACCTGATTTCTCTCTTCGCCGATGAAATACGTAGCGATTTCGGCCTCGGCCACGGCGATCTTGGCTCAATTTATACAGGCGCCACCCTGGTCAGTGCCGCCATTCTGTGGCCGGCCGGGCGTCTTGTCGACAAGCTGCCCTTGACCAACTTCGTTTGGTGGGTTTGTGCCGCCATGGCATTGGGCGCCACGGCATTCTCGTTGGTTTCGGGACCGCTGTCTTTGTTTTTTGGTATTCTTGTGGTGCGTTTCCTCGGCCAAGGCATGATGTCGCACATTGCCATCACCGCCATGGCTCGGCGCTATGTGGCTGAACGCGGACGGGCCATCGCCATCGCCGGGTTCGGGTTTCCCATCGCCGAGGGCATGCTTCCGCCGCTGATTACCATCGGCCTCACCCTCACCCATTGGCAGAACATATGGATCGCCCTAGGCATCGCTGTGGCTGCTACGCTGTTGCCGAGCATTCCATTTCTCTTGAAGCGTACCGCCGGCCAAGATGGCCAGGGTGCGGAAGGCTTGGTTCGACCCGACCCCAACCGCCGGCAGTGGACACGCAGCGAAATGGTGCGCGATAAGCGTTTTTTCATGATTGCGCCGCTGGTGATGACCATGTCGGCCATCTTCACCGGGCTGATCTTTCACCAAAAATTCATCATCGGCACGGCCAAGGGCTGGGATTTCCTGTGGTGGAGCATCTGCTTCGTCAGTTTCGCGGCCTGCCAAGTGGCCGGCAGCTTTATCGCCGGATGGCTCGTCGATCGCGTCTCGGCCCGGCGCATTGCGCCCTATGTCCTGATGCCCTTTGCCGTATCGGTGGCGCTTTTGGGCCTCGGAGAGAATCAATCGTGGGCCGTAATCATTCTCGGCGCCATGGGAATGAGTGCCGGGGCCACCAACCCGACCTATTCGTCACTTTGGGCGGAGCTATACGGCACCGAACATCTGGGCGCCATCAGGGCCGCCGGCGCGGTACTCGGCGTTTTCGCATCGGCCTTGGGCCCAGTGGTGGTGGGTGGGGCGCTCGATGAGGGCGTATCCATCATCACGCTGACGTCGATTTCGGTGCTGATCATCTTCGCCGCCAGCGCTCTTGCTGCGGTGGCGGTACGGAAGGCGTGACGGCCCAAGGGCGAGGTCCCGGTCCCATTCATCACAAGGGTCCCATGTCAAAGGCATGGAACGCGGAACAATTGCGGCAAATTCTAGTCGGGTTAGATCCTGCTAAGCGGTCGGGACGGCGCACTTCATTTCAATGACGACACGCCGGTTGTTCTCATTGTCAGCGCCATCAAGGGTGTGGACTTCAAGCCGCCGCTCACCCCAGCCTCGCACGGCTCCGATAGCGAGGCCCGAGGCTTTCAGTCTTGCCGCCACATAGTCGGCACGCTTTTGCGAAAGCCTGAGATTGCTTTCGTCATTTCCGAGCGTATCGGAAAAGCCCGACACGTTGGCCCGGCACCCAGGTTCACCGGCGCGTTCTTTCAGGCCGGGCACCACTTTAACCACCTGTGCATTTATCTTCGGCCCGCGCGCGACACCAAGCCCGAAGTAAATGGTTTTCGCCAACGGCCCAAATACCATGGGCGGCGCCATGGATGCCTTTGGTGCGGCCATCTTGGCTTCTTGCGTGGTGGATTGTTGGCTCAATTGGCTGATCCGCTCGACGATCATGTTCTGCTTTTCAAAGATCGCCTGCACAGCCTGCTTCAACTCACCCACGGCGGACATGACATCCGCCTTGATCTCCGCCGCGACGGATGCGCCATCGCTGCCGGCGCCCGCAGGCGCGACGCCCATCTGCTTCAAGCCCGCCGTCACCTCAGCGTTCAGGTTTTTGATTTCCTCAATGGCGGCCGTCTTGGAGGCGCGAATTTCTTCGATGGTACCGGCTTTCAGCTCAATAATAACCGCTTGGGTCTGGCTGTTTTGAACCTGGATTTCCTTACGCAGATGGTCCCAGCCATAGTATCCGGCGGCCAACAACCCGCCAAGCACAACGACACTCGAAAGTGCCGACATTAATGCAGGATTGGTTCCCTCGCTCATGTTCTGAACTCCGTTTCCGAATCACATGGATGCCATCGTAGCGTTACACCGAATAGTGGCGCATGAACCTTAAGATTTGGTTTGGGTTTTAGCGGTTTTTATCCATCGGAAAACCGAAGCGTTAAGCGCGACGGTCCATATGCACATCCAACTGCCGCGCCGCCTGACGGGCGAAACGCAGTAATTGGTGTCGGCGCCGGTTACCGTTCATGGGGCACTCATCGGCGGTGCGGTGCAGGGCCGCGTCAAAACCGTCAGCAATCAATACGCCTTGGTCGGCAGGCAAAATGTCCAACGGAAACGACGCGTCGACGGCAAAATAAAAGAAATCGGCGTGCGCAAGATAGTCCGGCCACTTGTTATCAGCCAGAAAGTCCGCCGGCGAGGATTTGACCTCAACAATGGTAAACCGGCCTTTCTCGTCGAGGCCAGCGACATCGGCACGGCGCTTGGAGGCGAGCTTGAATTCGCGCAACGGTGTGATCGCGCTTTCCGTCAGGAAACGGCACACACCCCGCGTTAGCGCTTGGGTGATCTCGGGACGGGAAGTGTCGAGCGGCAAGATGCAAACCCCATATGTTCACAAAATGTTCTTACCGCACTCATGAGAAAGGGTCAAGAACCGGGTGGCAAATGGACAGGCGGAAATGGACAATCGGCTCAGGCGGCTCAGGCGGACAATTGCGGGATATAAATCCGCGAATAACCCTCGCGCACGACCTGCGAGATTTGCTCCGCGCGGCGCTCCACATGTTCGGCGACCAAGGCCTGTGCCTTTTCAGCATCGCGCGCGCCGATTGCGTCAAGAATATCCATGTGCTGGCCAAAGGTCACCTGACGGCGGTTTTCCATGTCGATCCAGCGGACAAAGCGGATGCGCGCCTGGATGCTTTCCAGCATGCGGCAAAGCTCTGCGTTGCCGGAAAGCCGGGCAATACCGAGATGGAAGGTTTCGTCGAAATCCACCAGTTCCTCCAACTCGCGCTGCGCCTTGCCCGGGCGCACCTGCTCGAGCGATGCCCGCAAGGCGTCGATGTCGGACTCTTCGGCCCGCTGGCAGGCCAATCGCACGGCTTCGCGCTCCACCGCCAAACGCGCCTCATAAAGATCGAAAATCGATTGCGGCTGCAACGGTCGGCAAAAGAAACCTTTGCCCGAGCGGTAAACCAGCAAGCCTTCGGCAACCAAGCGGTTAAGAGCCTCGCGCAACGGTGTGCGGCTGGCGCCAAGGCGCTCTGAGAGCTCGCTTTCATTGATCCGCTCATCGGGCTTGAAAGCAAAGCTGATCGCCATGGATTTCAGTTCGCCATACAGGCGCTCAACATTTCCCGCCGTTTCCAATTTTGCTTTAGGCTGGTTTGCCATTGGGCTTGAACTTCCAATCAGAGTCAGGCGCGCCGAAAAGAACATTGACGCTGCGTTCCGGACTGTATACAGACTGGCGTACAAACAGTCAAACTTGTGATCAAAATAGCGCACAACAGGAGATCCAGACGTGTCGGACAAAAAAGCGGACAATCAGTTAAACGGCGCCGAAGCCTTGGTGCGCATGCTCGAAGCCCATGGCGTACGCCATATTTTTGGCCTTTGCGGTGACACCACCTTGCCATTCTACGATGCGCTCTATCGCCTCGATCACAAGATCGAACACATCCTGACGCGCGACGAACGCTCGGCGGCCTACATGGCGGACGGCTATGCGCGGGTGACCAAAAAGGTCGGCGTTTGCGAGGGCCCATCGGGCGGCGGCGCCACGTATATCCTGCCGGGCCTAGTGGAGGCCGGCGAATCGTCCGTGCCCATTTTGGCCATCACTTCGGATGTCGGAGTCGCATCGCGTGGCCACTACCCGCTGACGGAGCTGGATCAGGAAGGCCTGATGCGACCCTTGACCAAATGGAATGCGGTGATCCCGAAATCCGACATGTTGCCTGACATGGTGCGCACGGCATTTCGCAAGATGACCACCGGTCGCCCGGGCTCGGCGCACTTGGGCCTGCCCATTGATGTACAGCGCGATCCCGTCAATCCCGACCAGATATGGGCCGACCCGCGCCACGAAACCTACCCCGCCTATCCCATGGGGCCTGACGAAAGCGAGATTGAAGCGGCGCTCAACGCCATTCTTTCCGCTAAGTTCCCGATTGTCGTTTGTGGCGGCGGCATTGTGCTGGCCGGTGGTGAGGCGGAGTTCCAGACCTTTGTCGAAAGCCTCGACATTGCCGTGGCGACCACGGTTTCGGGCCAAGGCAGCATGGCCGAAACCCACCCCAATTGCGTCGGCGTCGTGGGCTCCAATGGCGGGGTGCCGGCAACGCGGGAATTCCTCGAGCAGGCCGATCTGGTTGTGTTCATCGGTTGCCGCGCCGGGTCGGTCACCACCGAGCGTTGGCGGGTGCCGTCGAAATCAACCCGCATCGTGCATATCGATTCCGACGCTGAAGTCATTTCAGCTTCTTACCCCACCGAGGTCGGCGTCGCCTCCGACGCACGCCTGGCGCTGGCCGCCCTCAACCGACAACTGGCGCTGCGTGATGCAAGGCCGGCGGGCTTCGGTGGCGCCGCCAACGTTGCCGTCACCAAAGAGAAAAAATGGTCCGCCTTCCGGCCTTTGGCGGAAAGCCTCGATCGTCCGATCAAACCCGAACGCACCATCGCCGCACTGCGCGCCGTGCTGGACGACGACGCCATCATTGTTGCCGACCCGGGCACACCGTGCCCCTACGTTTCTGCGTATTACGAGTTGCGCACGCCGGGCCGGACACTATTTTCCAACCGCGCACACGGCGCCTTGGGGTACTCCATGTCGGCAGCCATGGGCGCCTACACCGGCCGCCCCGATAAAAAGGTCGTGGCCCTGATGGGCGACGGAAGCTTTGGCTTTACCTGTGGCGAGTTGGAAACTGTGGTCCGCAAAAAGATGCCGATCACCTTTATCGTCTTTTCCAATTCCGTCTTTGGCTGGATCAAGGCCGGGCAGCGGGCCGGCTTCGGCGAGCGCTACTACTCCGTCGATTTCGACCGCTCCGACCATGCCGCCATCGCCAGCGCCTTCGGTGTTAAGTCGTGGAAAGTGGAGGACCCCGAGCAGTTACAGTCCGTGCTCAAGCAGGCGGTGGAGCACGACGGTCCGACCTTGGTCGATGTCATCAGCCAACCGCTGAACGAAGCCGCCGCACCGGTGAGTGAATGGATTGCATAGCCGGCACCGCTTGATCGGGATCAATGATCGGCAATCCGCCCTTCCCCTATAGTGGCGTGTTTTTTTGAATCTCGCGGGGGAACCATGGCTAAAAATCCAGCAGCAACACCATCAACGGCACCGAAATACACTGACCCGGGTTGCGCCTATTGCCCGCCCAGCGTCCAGGCTTGCCGGCAAGGGGAAGGCCCGGAACGCGGCCCTGGGTTCTGCCCATCGAAAATGGCGACCGAAGAGATCGAGGACGCCTGGGCCATTTATCAAGATCCTGAGGTTAAACGCATCGCGCAGGAATCGGCGCGGGTCGAGTCCGAGGGTTATTGCCAATGGACGCGGGTCGAAGAGGTGGTGCAGTTTTCCAAAAAGATGGGCTACACCAAGATCGGCATCGCGACGTGCATCAGCTTTGTCGAACAGGCCAATACCCTGTCGCAGATACTCGAAAGCCACGGTTTTGAGGTGGCGTCGGCGGCGTGCAAACACGGCGGCATCGCCAAAGAAGAGCTCGGCCTTAAGGACGATGAGAAGATCCGCCCCGGCGGACACGAATCCATGTGTAACCCGGTATCGCAGGCGGAACTGTTGAACAGCCGAGGCTGCGAGTTCAATGTGGTGCTGGGGCTGTGCATCGGCCACGACAGTTTGTTCTTTAAGCATTCTGACGGGCTGTGCTCGACCTTGGTGGCCAAAGACCGGGTGCTGGCACACAATCCCATCGGCGCGCTAAATTTGGCCGATTCCTACTATTCCAAAGTCTGGGGGCCGGAGCGGCCGGAGAAAAAACCGAAGCTGCCGAAAGAGGGCCGCAAGTAGCCGATGCGCCAAGCCGAGACGGAGCTTCAATTTCAAACGACCGGCCAGGGCCTGACCGAAATCACCGGCGAAATTGCTGACTGGGTTGGCTTACAGAGTATCGGCACCGGGTTACTGACGGTGTTTTGCCGTCACACTTCAGCGTCACTGACGATCCAGGAAAACGCCGATCCCGACGTGCAGCGCGACCTGGAGGCTTTCTTCAAGCGTCTCGTCGCCGAAGACCCGAGCCTTTACGCTCACACCATGGAAGGCCCCGACGATATGCCGGCGCATATCCGTGGCGCCTTGACCGATGTGTCGTTAGCCATCCCCGTGTCAGGCGGGCGCATGGTGTTGGGCACCTGGCAGGGGATTTACCTGTTCGAACATCGCCGGCGTGCGCACAGGCGCAAGATTGCGCTGCACGCAATGGGCGGCGACTGATGGGCGACGATGGTGGCAGTTAAGTGTCTTGCTTGTATAAGTGAACGTCGGTCTGCGGGAACGGAATGGAGATGCCGTCGGCGTCGAAGCGTTCCTTGACGGTTTTCAGCATATGCCAGCGCAGTGCCCAGTAATCGCCGCTGTTGCACCAAACCCGCGTGATGATATCGACCGAGCTGGCGCCCAAATCTCCGACCACGATGACGGGTTCGGGATCTTTGTGGGCGCGATCGTCCTCGGCAGCCACGGTGGCGATAATGCTCATGGCCTTATCGATGTCGTCGCCGTATCCGATGCCGAAAACGAAATCGACGCGGCGCGTTGAATTGAAACTGTAGTTCTTGATCGCCGATCCCCAAAGCGATGAGTTGGGCAGCATGATCTCGACGTTGTCGGGGGTATTCATGTGCGTGACGAACAATCCGATGCTCTTGACGACGCCAACCTGGCCGCCGCCCTCAATGAAATCACCGACATTGAAAGGCCGGAAGAATAGCAACATGACACCCGCCGCTACATTGGACAACGTACCCTGCAACGCCAAACCAATGGCCAAACTGGTGGCGCCCAGGATGGCGATGAAGCTGGTGGTTTCAACGCCGAACCGGTCAAGCACCGCCAAAAGGGTGATGATAATCACCAGATAGCGAACCCCATTGCCCAGGAAGGCCGTTAGGGTGTCGTCGATGTGGTCGGTCTTTTTGAAAGCCTTGACGGCCGCCGCCTTAGCGCGACCGGCAAACCACCAACCGATAATCAGGATGGCGATGGCGCCAATAACATCCAAACCATAAGCGGTGATCACTTCGACCACCGTTTGGATGGTTTCCTGAACCTGCTGATCAACGTTTTCCATGGGGAGAGCTTCCTGTTCTGTCAAAATTGAGGGCAACATATGGCTGGCGGATTGCAACAACCTTACACCTGAATATCAACCATAAATGGGGGTAGACGCAATGCCGACTTGACCCCAGCCACACCAAATGCGAAGCCTCTGAGCATGAATGATATTCGTTCTTTCGCCAGTTTCTCCGATCTACGTGCTGCCTTGTCCGTACTGCCCGGCCCTGACGCGCCGGCCGCCGAGGCAGCCCAGGCGCGTGAGCCGCAATTGACCAAGCCGCCGGGCTCACTGGGCCGGCTGGAACAGATCGCCGAATGGCTGGCCACGTGGCAAGGCCGCCATCCGGCCAGTCTGGATAACGTGTGCGTGCGGGTGTTCGCCGGCAATCATGGTGTGGTCGCCAAGGGTGTTTCGGCCTATCCGGCGGAAGTGACCGTGCAGATGGTCGGCAACTTCGAGGCCGGGGGTGCGGCCATCAATCAGCTTTGCAAGGCGGCGGGCGCGGAACTCAAGGTTGCCGCCCTGGACCTGGACCAACCGACGGCCGATTTCACTGAAGGCCCGGCAATGGCGGAAGATGAATTTTTAGCCGCCTTCAATGTCGGCATGGCGAGCGTACCGGACGACTGCGATCTGCTGGGTATCGGCGAGATGGGCATCGGCAATACTTCCGCCGCCGCTGCCATCTGCTTGGCGCTTTACGGTGGGGAAGCAACGGACTGGACCGGGCCCGGAACCGGCGTTAGCGGCGATGCACTGAACGCCAAGGCGCGCATTGTCGCCGAGGGCGTGCACCGGCACGAAGATGCCGGGGGCGACGGGCTGGAGATTTTGCGACGCCTGGGCGGTCGCGAGCTGGCAGCCATGGCGGGTGCCATCGTTGCCGCAAGGCTGAACCGCGTGCCGCTATTGTTGGATGGCTACGTCACCAGCGCAGCGGCGGCAGCGCTTCATGCCGCCCAGCCAAGCGCCCTGGACCATTGCCTGGCCGCCCACGTGTCGGCAGAACCCGCGCATCGTCAGCTGTTGGTTAAACTTGGCAAACCGGCACTGTTGGATTTCGGCATGCGGCTAGGCGAGGCGTCAGGTGCGGCGCTGGCGATTGGGTTGGTGCGTTCGGCGCTGGCCTGCCACACCGGCATGGCCACATTCGCCGAGGCCGGCGTCAGCGATAAAGACTGATTGGCCCGACTAGCTGCGTTCGATGCGGCGTTTCAAGCGCAACAATTCACGCCGCCGGCCATCTTCAGCGATCAAGTTCTCGACGAACCGTCCCTGGAATAAGTTGATGCCGACGGATTTGCCAAAATCGATGGCCTCGCGATTATCGCAGCGGGTCAGGACCAGCCGCCCTTCACCGTCTTCGCGCACAAGGTTCGATAGCATCTCGTGCACTTCGTCGCCGCCATCGACTAGTTCGGGGTTCCAGGTCAGTTTCGTCAAATCGATGCCGAGCCGCTTACGGTTGATCAGCGAGATGGAATCCAACGCCATGCCGTCGAGGCAGATACGATAACCCTTGTCCTGCACGAACTCTCGGGCAAATAGATACGATGACAGATTGGAGAAAATGTCCTCCTTCGTCAGTTCAATGATCATCTGGCCGCGACGCGACGCCGCGATGTTGTCGTCAAAAACCTGAAATTCTTTCGACAACAAGGTCGTCACATTGACATTGAAACTGATCTCGCCGGAAATCGACGCGCCGTCGGTCTTGGTCAACATCGACAGCATGCGGCGATCCAAAGTTTCCGTCAGGTGCTGGAACAGCCAGCGGTTTGCCACCAAATTGACGCCCGGCAACAGCGTTTCGCGCAGATCCTTGATTGAGATGAACAGCTCGCTGAAATGCAGCTCAGGCACCATCTTCGCATCGATCGCGCAAACAAATTGCCGCCGCACGAGATTGGAGAGATCAGCACGCTCCAGAGCGGTCTCGACCCGAGCCAACACCTCTGGTGTCAGCGGCTCGCCCTCTTGCTGCTTGGCGCGAAGTGCGGCCCTGGCATCCATTCGCGCACGAACAGCCGTTTGGCGTTTTTCCTCTGCATCGGAGAAAGAACGCGCCAATTTCAGAATGCTGTCGTAATCCTGATTTGCGTCGTGCCAGCTGGCGAAAGGGTGCGGCTGCTTGTCTTCTTCGGCAACCAACGGATCATCGTCAAACAGAAAGCGGATTTTCTGAACAATGGTCTCAACCTGCGGCTGGGCCTCGGCTTTGAACACAAAAAATAAATCGGAATTCTTGAGGACGAACAATTGCCCGGTCATGTCGCCGATCAAGGGCTCGAAGTTACCTGCCGCCGTTCGGATATGTTGGTCGCGGCGGTTGAAGGGGCGCAAGCCTGAAAGATGCAGATGCACGACCTTGCGACCAGCCTTGTGCTTTTCCAGGCGGCGCACATAGTCGAGCAACAGGTTTTCCTGCGATGGAAGCCGTTTTTTACCTTCGTTGGACTCAGCCATGCCTTCGCCCCACTCTATGCCGGCTTGGCCGCCGGCGCGCGTTTCCCGCGTCCGATGACCTGCACCAATTTATCGATAAAGAACCCCTGGAACCGGCTGACACCCAATCCCAGCCCCCACTTCACCGCCTTCTCCGAATCGACGCGCCCCAAAATCATGGTGTCCTTACCCGCCGTGGCGATGACCCCGCGCATTTCATCGATGCGCCGGTCTTCCTCATCACCCGTGAACTCTGGGCCCCAGGAAATCTTGATGAAATCCGATTTCAACCCGGCCGGCTGGAAATACTGCAACGACAGCGGATTGAGGCCGTCAACAACCACCCGATAGCCGCGCTCTTGTAAGGAGTCCCTGGCATAGGCATAGCTTTTCAGGTCGGAAAAGATATCGATGATCTGGAATTCCACCACGATTTTGTCGGCATTGCTTCCAACAGCGCGATGCAATTGTTGAAAATCCCTCGAAAGTACAGTGGAAACGTTTAGGTTGATACTCAGGGGTTCTTGCAGGCCTTCGAAATCTTCCTCCACCAAAACGGCAAGCAGCCGACGGTCGAGGGTTTCGGTCAGGTATTGAAACAACCACGGGCTGGCAAATAGATTGATGTCCGGTGCAACCCGCTCGCGCACCTCGGCCATGGCGATGAACAGCTCGTAAAAAATCAACTCGCCGCCGCCGCCCGTGCTTACTTGCAGGCAGGCCTGGCGCTTGATCATATCGGCGACCCGCATGCCGGCCAGTTTCTGATTGATCTCCGCCAAATTGCCGGGCTTGAGCGGATTACCGAGCTGTTCTTCCGTGTCACGCTTTTGGGCCAATTCCGCGGCGTACTGTTCGGCTTCGACGGCCCGCTCGGTAATGACGCCGAAAAAGTCGGCGAAATCCTCGCGGCTCGATAGGTCGTACCAGGTGGAAAATTTGTCCTCGAAGGAATCCTCATCCATCTCGGTCAGGGGATCTTCGCTGAACAGGCCACGGACCTTTTCCATGATGTTGTCCACGTCATCGACGGGAACTTCATGGCAAATCAGGACGAAGTCCTTATTGGCGAGAGAAAACAGGGTGGAATCGGAGCTGTCGACCAGCGTGTCGAAGGTGCGCGATGCGATGTCAATAAAATGCGGCTGCTTGTGGTTGGGTCGCAGCGCGGACAAGTGAGCATGCACCGCGAAATACCCGGCGGCATTGTTTTGGATGCGGTTTAACCGATCCAGCAGCATCGATTCTTCGGTGGTATCCGAATCCGCGCCCATGGATGTCGCTGTGCCCCAATCGGCCATTCTCGTCTTTCCGCCCCCGCTCCATCCCCAGGTTGTGCACGATGCCATGAAATTAGAGGCCGAACCATTAAAATCCCCTTACGCTCAACCTCGCCCGGCGTGATTTTCCTTGTGGCGGCGACACCCCGCCTGCGGCCATACTGGTGGCATGGACAGCAAACCCCAAACACCCCAAGACACGCGCGTCTATGCTATTGGCGACATTCACGGGCGCGATGATTTACTGACAGATATACGGGGCCAAATCACCCGCGATATTCAAGACCATCCCGTGGGCCGGGCGGTGATTGTCTATTTAGGCGACTATGTGGACCGTGGGCCGGCATCCAACCAGGTTGTCGATACGCTGATTGAACGACCGCTCGAAGGCGCGCACTCGATTTTTCTGAAAGGTAATCATGAAGAGTTTCTTTTGCGGTTTCATGATGCGGGCGATCTGGGCGAAAGCTGGCTGATGAGCGGCGGCGGGGCGACGCTTGCCAGCTACGGGGTTGCCGATGCGCTCGATCAGTTTCATGCGCTTTGGCACCTGGCTGAGATGCGCGACGCGTTCCGCGATGCGCTGCCCGCGTCGCATCTGGATTTCTTGCGCTCGCTGGCGCTCAATCACAAAGAAGGCGATTATGTTTTCGTCCACGCCGGTTTCAGGCCCGGCGTCGCCATCAATCAGCAAAGCGCCGACGACCAAATGTGGATTCGCGACGAGTTCCTATTTTCTGAAGCCGATTTCGGTGCTTTCTTGGTGCACGGGCATACCCCAAACCCAGTGCCCGTGGTGCGGCAAAACCGGATTGGCATCGACACCATGGCCTATCGCTCGGGGTGTCTGACTTGCTTGGTGCTGGAGGGTGCTGAACGACGTTTCCTTGCCACTTGATGACATTGAACGGCGCTCGGCTGGGTGTTAGTGTCCTGGCACCATGCATACTCGTAAACGCATTCTCGTTACCGGCGGCGCCGGGTTTATCGGCTCGCATCTTTGCGCGCGTTTGGTCACCGACGGTCACGACGTGCTATGCGTCGATAATTTCTACACCGGCACCAAAGATAATATCTTAAGTCTGCTCGACCACCCGCACTTCGAGCTAATGCGCCATGACGTCACCTTTCCGCTGTATGTGGAGATGGACGAGATCTACAACCTTGCCTGCCCTGCGTCTCCCGTGCACTACCAGTACGATCCCGTGCAGACCACGAAGACCAGCGTGCATGGCGCCATCAATATGCTGGGGCTGGCCAAACGCACGGGCGCGAAGATATTCCAGGCTTCCACCAGTGAAGTTTACGGCGACCCCGAAGTCCATCCTCAAACCGAATCGTACAAGGGCAACGTCAATCCGATCGGACCGCGGTCGTGCTACGACGAGGGCAAGCGCTGCGCCGAAACGTTGTTTTTCGATTACCGCCGTCAACATCAATTAGGGATCAAGGTGGCGCGGATTTTCAACACCTACGGCCCCAACATGCATCCCAATGATGGCCGTGTGGTGTCGAATTTCATTGTCCAGGCTTTGCGCGGCGAAGACATCACGATCTATGGTGACGGCGCGCAAACACGTTCGTTCTGCTATATCGACGACCTGGTTGAGGGCTTTGTTCGGCTGATGGCATCGGATGATGATGTGACGGGGCCTGTGAACCTCGGCAACCCGGGCGAGTTTACGATCAAACAACTGGCGGAACTGGTGGTCGAGAAAACCGGCGCCAAGTCGCAACTGATCTACAAGCCGTTGCCGGAAGATGACCCCATGCAGCGTTGTCCCGATATCACGTTGGCAAAGCAGACTTTGGACTGGGCGCCAAGCGTGCCACTTGAGCAAGGCCTGGATAAGACCATCGCCTACTTCGAAACACTGATCTGATCAGTTGGCGAAATCTGCCGCCAAGGCCTGACGCGCGTCGTCGGGCAAAATAACGGCGTGCGCGTATTTCTGGTGTTCGATACCCAGCAACACACGATTTTCCGAATCTTTGAACTTGGCAATTTGCGCCTCCGTAAACGGAAAGTGTAAAAATTGCACGCTTGAAGCCTTACCGTCCGCCGTAGTGCGATCAACATCAGCCTCAGGCACTGCGCGGACGATTTCGCCATCGACATCGAAAAACACTGTGTCTTCGACACCGCCCAAACCATCCAGAAAACGGGCGCGCTGGTCAGGGTTGTCGATTTCGAACATCAACGTCGCCACCAATTCGCCGCCGTTG
>JABIPG010000007.1 GCA_018698795.1 Rhodospirillaceae bacterium | reverse complement strand
GTCGGCCAGCGCGTGGTTCCAGTGGTCTCGATGTCGAAGCCACACCCCGTCATTCCTTCTTTCTGCCGACACCAACCCTCTCACCCAATGGCAAGCATCGGTCCCGGCCAATAACCTATTCGAATGTCAAATAGCGCGCCGTCATCGACCGAGCGCGAAAGCAAGCCGATGATGCACAACCTCTATAGCATGATTTTCAGAAAAGTCAATAAATACCTATATATGGAATAATTACCTGATTGTGCATGTCGCAAGAGAGAGGGGGGAATGGGGTGTGCTGTCTACTGAGCGCGCACTTCTGAAGGCGAAGCAGTCACCATCGTTCGTCATGCGCGGGCTTGCCCCGCGTATCCACGTCTTTGCCGTTACCGCTACACCGGTTTGAAGACGTGGATCACCGGGTCAAGCCCGGTGATGACGGAAATTGGAGGCAGAGCAGACGAAAAATCATTACCCGAAATTCGCCTCAAGTTGACCCAAGGCGGTAATCCCGTTTCATCAAGCCTTATGGATGGTGATATTGAAACCTTCCTCATCAGTTGGAGGCACAAAGAAGCGAGTGAACAAGTCAAAATCTGTCTCACTGGGCTGAAACGCATGCCTGCCTGACTTGTTCCTGTCCCGAAGGCGGCTTTTGCAGACATCATTCGGGACATCGATAAAATGTAACTCGTGATGAACATCAGCGGCTTCAAATATTTCGCGCAGCCACTGCCTTTGCTGTCGGGTGTTTGCAGGAAAATCCATGACGACTGACAAACCTTCTTGCAGCAAGGACACCACATGAGGCTTGATCGCGTCGCAAAGTCGAGCGGAACAGCGTACGTAGTCGTCCAAGGTTGAAATCTCATCCGGAAACAATTTCGAGAGCCAATGATCTTCACCAATCAGAACCGTCAATCGCTGTGCCGCCAAACTTTTCGCAAGCGTTGACTTCCCGGCAGCGATTTTTCCGCTGATGAGAAATAGTGTCACTGTGTGATTTGACATGTTTTTTCCACTGACTGGTGCATGGTTTTCATCGCGTTTAGTGAAATATAATAGGGGCTTTTCTAGAAGCCAAAGCCGGTATTCTTTCCGTCCACCAAAAACGCGCCATGGCTCCTCATGGCAAGAAGCAGCACTCTCAACCGTCGCTAATATCTGCCCGCTCTTAACTTCAAACCAGCCGTCACGCCGGCTGGTCAAAATGCCAAGCGTTTGATGTATCGCCATGTTAGGTAGGCATCAATCATTCCGCAAAAACGGTGCCGCCGAGGCCCCCAGCGCGCGCCAGGTGCCGAGGAAGCCGACCGCCAGCGTGACAAACACACAGACCCCCAGCGTCGCCGCGAGCGTGCCGGGCATGAAGGTCCATTCCATGCGCATCAGAAACTTCACCACCGCCCAGGCGGTCAGCGTGCCGACGCCAGCTGCCAGGGTGCCGGTCACCAGGCCCAACAGCCCGTACTCAACCATGAACACCAGCGCCAAGCGCCGGCGGGTTGCGCCGAGCACTTTGAAGACCACCGATTCGTATATCCGCCGTCGTCGCCCGGCGGCCAGCGTGCCGGCCAAGACGATGGCGCCCGCCAGAACCGTCAGCGCCGCCGTGCCGCGAATGGCGCCACCGATGCCAGCCAGCATGTCGGCGGCGGCTTCCAGCGCGTCGCGCACGCGAATGGCGGAGATGTTGGGGAAGGCATCCGTCGCGGCGGCCTCGACGGCATCTTCTTGAGATGACGGCGCTTCAATGGCGGCGATGTGGGTTTGCGGTGCGGCGTCGAGCGTGCCGGGCGCGAAGATAATGGCGAAATCGAAGCGCAGACTGCGCCAGTCGATCTCACGCAAGCTGGCGACTTTGGCGGTCACTTCCCGGCCCAGGATATTGACGCTTAAGGTATCGCCGACGCTGATGGCGAAGCCTTTCGCCAGCCCGGCGTCCAACGAGATGATCGGCGGGCCGCTGTAATTCGAAGGCCACCATTCGCCTTTGGTGATTTTCGTATCATTGCGCTGGGTTGCCGCATAGGTCAGCGCCCGGTCGCCGCGAATGGCCCACCTGGAGCCCGGTGCGATTTCGGCTTTCTCGACCGGCACACCGTCGATCTTGACGATGCGCCCGCGAAGCGTCGGTACACGCTGATAGCCGCCGGTGCCTTCAATGCCCGTGACCGCAGCGTCGAACGCCGCCACCTGATGGGGCTGGATATCCATGAAAAAGAACGCCGGCGCGCGTTCGGGTAAGCGCTGGTCGATCTGCGCTGAAAGATTGCCCTCAATCAACGTGATCGCCGCCAGCACCGATAACCCCAGGCCAAGCGACAGCACAACACCCAACGTTGCCGCACCCGGGCGATAAAGATTGCCGAGCGCCATTCGGGTCGCCGCGCCTGCCGGGCCGGTGTAATTGCGGGCACGGTGCATGACCAGGCGGGCACCCAAGGTCAGCAGCCCAAACGTTGCCAGCGCGCCGCCGACAAACCAGGCGGCGAAATAGCGGTCGGTCGACGACCACAGCGTCAAGGCTGCCAATAGCATCACGCCGCCGATGGCCGCCAAGATGTAGGTGCGTCGGGGCCGGGCCAAAATAGGCGACACGGTATCGCGGAACAGCGCTGCCGCCGGCACCTCGCGCGCACGGGCCACCGGCCAGATGGCGAACGTGGCTGCCGTGGCGAGACCGAAGATGGCGGCGAGCGTCAACGGCTGCCAGTAAATGGCCGCGATTGGTTTCGCCGGCAAGGCGTCACCAGCCAGCGCCGCGAACGCCAGCGGTAACGCGCCGCCCACGCCACAGCCCAAAACAACCCCGAGCGCCGCCAACACCAAAACCTGGCCCATATAAAGCCGGAACACCAACCGTCCCGGCGCGCCGATACACTTCAGCATGGCGATGGTAGCGTTTTTCGTCGCCAGGAAGCTCGATACCGTGCCCGCAACACCAATGCCGCCGACCAGCAACACGGTCAGGCCGACAAATGACAAAAATAAATTCATGCGCTCCATGAAGCGCCTGACCCCGGGCGCGGCCTCGTCGGCGCCGCGTACTCGCCATCCAGCTTTTGGGAACGCCTCGGCCAGATTATCGGTCCATGCAGTGTAGGCGGCGCTTGGGGGTAGGAGTGCACGCGTGTGATAGCGGATCTGGCTGCCGGGCTGGATCAATTTGGTGGCAGCCAACGACGAGCGCGCTACCAGCAATCTGGGACCCAGGCTGAACAGGCTGACAATGCGGTCGGGCTCTTGGGCAACAGTGGCGCGGATTTGATAGTGCGCGTCCCCGACCTTGATGGTGTCGCCAATGGCGATGCCCAGCCGTGTCAGCAGGTTCGCATCCACCACCGCGCCCCAGCTCTCACCTTGCTTGGAAAGAAGGTCTGGCAAGGGCCGGTTCGGCTTGGCAACGAATTGACCGGCGAGCGGATATTGGTCGTCCACAGCTTTCAGTTCGACCAGAGAACGAATGCTTTTGCTCGCTAATGGCCGATTTGAGGGGCGGGCCATGGCGCGCATTTTCACGATTTCGGAAACTTGCGCCGTGTTATCGGTGAGCCATTGGCGTTGCTCGGGCGTCGCGTCGCGGTGCAACAGGCGCAGGTCCACATCGCCGCCCAACAGTTTCTGCCCGTCCGCCTTCAGGCCCGCCGTCACCGACGCGCCGATGGACCCGACGCCGGCAATGGCGGCAACGCCTAAAAACAGGCTGGCGAGAAAAACATAAAAGCCCTTAAGCCCGCCACGCAGTTCGCGGCGCAGCAGCTTCAACGCGAGCCGCCATTCCGCCATTAACCTGTCAGCTCATCGACGGCGACTTGCCCGTCGGCCAGATGCACGATGCGTTGGCAGCGGTTCGCCAATTCCGGTGCGTGGGTGACCAGCACTAACGTGGTGCCCAACCGCGCTTGCAAGGTAAACAGCGCTTCCATTACCACTTCGCCGGTGCCTTGGTCGAGGCTGCCGGTGGGCTCATCGGCGAGCAAGATGTCGGGCTCGGCGGTGAAGGCGCGGGCCAGCGCCACGCGCTGTTGCTCGCCGCCCGATAGTTGCCCCGGGTAATGGCTAAGCCGATCGGCGAGGCCAACCAACGCCAATTGCTCGCCCGCCACCTCCAAGGCATCGCCGCGCCCGGCAAATTCCAGCGGCAGGGCGGCGTTTTCCAGCGCGGTCATGGTCGGGACCAGATGAAAACCCTGAAACACAATGCCCACATGATCGCGGCGAAAGCGCGCCAGCGCATCTTCGTCCAGGCCGCCAAGTGTTTGTCCGGCGATGGTGACGGTCCCCGACGTGGCGTTTTCCAACCCGGCCAAGACCATCAACAGCGACGTTTTGCCCGACCCCGACGGGCCGACGACGCCAATGGTTTCGCCGTGCCGGATGTGCAGTTCAATGCCGCGAAGCACGCGCACGGGTCCCGCGTCGCTATTCAGCGTCAAATGCAAACCGGTGATTTCGATTGCCGCAGTGGCGGTGGGGTTGCTATCCATCAGAACATGAATGTGTGGTTCAATCGCGCCCGGTGCAAGTGCCTTGCTATCTTACACGGTGTTTTGATCGCGGCGCTGCTGTGCTTGAGCGTGCCGGCGGCGGCGGAGACCGTAAAAATCCTGGCGTTCGGCGACAGCTTGAGCGCCGGGTACGGCCTGGAAAAACCGGTTTCGTTTACGGCTCAATTGCAGGCGGCATTGCGCGGCGCGGGTGAGGACGTGGTGGTCATCAACGGCGGCGTGTCGGGTGATACGTCGGCGGGTGGGCGCGCGCGCTTGGCCTGGGCCTTGGCCGACAAGCC
>JABIPG010000171.1 GCA_018698795.1 Rhodospirillaceae bacterium | reverse complement strand
GAAGAGCCCGAGCCAATCGCGCCTCTGGTGTCAGGAGACGACGATGTTGAAGACGACTTCGACATCGACATGGACCCCGAAGACATCCCCGAACCGGACCCGATTCCGAACGTCTTCACCCCGACCGATGACGACGAAGACGAGCCGAAGCCGCGCTCGCTGGTGAAGATTATTCTGATTTCGGTGATCTCGTTGATTGTGGTGCTGTTGCTGACCTTCGTCTTTGCCAAGGGCCCGATCATGAACATGCTGCCCTTCACCACGGGCATCTACAAAGCCATTGGATTGGGCGAAAAACTCGGCGCCGGTCTGAAAATCGGGAGCGCCAAGCCAACCCGCGGCACAAGTCGCGGCAAGGAAGCGTTGATCGTGTCGGGTGTCATCACCAACGTAACGGATGAAACACGCCACGTTCCAATGATTAAGGTGACGCTGCACGATGGCGAAAACAATGTCGTGCAATCCGCCGTGGCGCCGCCCTTGAAAAGTGAGTTGGCCGCCGGTCAACAGATGAAGTTCAAGGTGACGCTGGTCGAACCCTCACCGCTGGCGCGGCGAATCGAAGTGATCTTCTCCGCACCGGAAGAACCCGGCGAAAAGAAAGCACCCTAAAAGCGCTTAAAACCTCTTGATTAGGCGATCGATGTATTCGCGTTCCAGGCGCGGGCGGAATTGCTCGCCGGAACGCCGCCTGAGTTCCTGCATAATTTCACGCGATCGCAGCAGTTCGCGTTGGGTCGGCACCTTGATGCCGTCGGTTTCACTTTCGCCGTTAGCACCCTGGCCCGTACGCCGCCCAAACGGATCACGCCCGCGCTGGCGCATGGGATTTTGCGGGCGGCCCATGCCGAGCCCCATGGAGCCGGGCTGGCGCTGGCGCGCCATTTGCTCGGCCATGGACTCGGTCGCCTGGCGCAATTGGCTCAGCGCTTCCGCCTGATCGCGCGCCGCACGCGCGGCATTTCCTTTCCCCAGCGCCTCGGCAGCCCCCTTCATGGCGCGCTCGGCACGGCCCATGGACGGTGGAATGGCGCCCAGCATTTCATCCATTTGCAGCATCATACGCCCCAGGTCGCGACGCAGTTGGCTTTGGCCCGGGGCCAATCGCTGGGTGGCGTTCGGCCTGCCTTGTTGTCCCCTTTGGCCTTGTTGTCCCTTTTGGCCTTGGCGGCCCTGTTGACCTTGTTGCTGCTGGCGGAATGTCTTGTCGAGGAGTTGTTGCTGGCGGCGGCTTAGCTCGCGCAATTTGTTAAGCGCCTTACGGCCTTGGTTTTGGCCTGCCTGCGGGCGCGCCATGCGCGCGCCGTTGCGCAGTGCGTTCAGCATCTGGTTCAACTGCTGCAACATGCGCTTGGCGGCGTCGCGCGCGCCGGCCTGGCTCAACTGCCGGGCCTTATCGAGCATCTGCTGTAAGTCCGTGCTTTCCATCATCTGCGAGGTCATGGGGTTCATCTGCTCGGCGGTCATGTCGTTTTTCCGCAGATGCTCGGCCAGGGCTTGCATGTATTTGTCCATGGCGCGCTGCAACTGATCCATAAGCCGCTCGATCTCGCGGTCGTCGGCACCTTTGCGCAGCGCCTCGGTCAAACGGTCCTGGATGTCGCGCAGGTCGCGTTCGGCAATGGCAAACTCACCATCTTCGAGGCGCAGCGCCGTTTGCCACAAAATGCGTTGCACGTCTGGGCGCATGTCGGGGTTTTCATCGAGGCCAAGCCGCGACTGCGCCACGGAAAGCGCCAAAAACACCACCGTATCGTCGTAGAAGTGCTGCGGCCGTTCGGCGATACTCTGCAATCGGGAGATGACGTCGGAGATGACCGCCTCGCCCGGTTGGTTCAGTTTTTTGCGCGCGGCAATGATCCGCCGCGCAACCGGATGACTGAACTCGCGTTCCGGCAGCGTCAAACTCACGGCGTCGGTCTCGCCCTTCTGGCCAGCGGCATCGACGGCGACGAGCCTCAATTCCACCACCTCACCAGCCCATGGATGGGCCGAGAAATCTCTGGCCGCGCGTCCTTTGCCCGCAGTGGCGCCCGGGTTGGGCAACGCCAGCGCCTGCTCAGCGGCAACTTCGTCGCTGCCGGGCAACGGCCAACCTTGGCTATGGCGCACCTGCAACCGGAGCGCCGCCAGAGCGTAATCGTCGCGGGCCTCATATTGCAGCGCCAAAATCCCCTTCCCGCGGTTTTTCGGCGGCGCCGTAAGCTCCACCTCCGGCGCACGATCGGGCACCACGCGCATCGGCCAAGCTGCAACCTTGTCATCGCCGAGGCGGATATCGAGTTGACCGGCGCCGAGATCATCGTCGCCGATTTCAGCTTCCACCCGCCGCCCAGCGCCCGCCTGTTCGCCATCAACCACATCGAAATCGATCGCGCGCTCACCGATCATCAGCCGGGCCCGACCGTCGGCGTGGCCCAGCTGCGCCAGCACCGTACTGCCGACCGGAACCGCTACCGCCTCAGGGGCTTGGGCCTGTGGGGCCTGTGGGGCCTGTAGGGCCTGTGGGGCCTGTGCGGCCTGTGCGGCCTGTAGGGCCTGTGGGGCCTGGCGCTGTAACAAGATCGGCGCGACCCCGGTATAGGCGGGCGGCGTGATCCAGATATCAAGGGTCAGAGCCTCTCCGGTTAGACTGCCTGGCTTTGGCATCAAGGCGCGCTCCAGACGCGCGCCGGCCTCGCTGCCACCGGCGGCAAAGCCGATCAGCAACAACAACGGAACCACAGCGCGCAATCCCCATGGGTCGCGCCGCGCCATGGCCGGTGACGGCGTTCCGACCCGAAGTCCGGCCAGCATTCCACGCATGCGCGCCAGATGCGCCCACCACAGGGCCTGCTTGGTGGCATCGAGGTCTTCATGCAGCGGTTGATCGACAAGTGCCGTGAGCGGGCGGTGGTCGACGCGGCTGTCGCGCTCGATCCGATGGCGGGCCTCAATGTGCGAAGCACTGTAGTGGCCCTGCCACAGGTATTTGAGCGTCCATGCCAGCGCACCGGCAAACACCAACAACACCAAGCCATGCAACCAGAACGGCAGCATCGGCAAAACATCAAGCAGGGCAACGCTGACGAACAGAGAAACGGCGCCAAGCACCGGCAGCACGCGGGGCCACAACCGTTCCCACACCAAGGCCAAGGCCGCCAATCCGGTCAACAGCCAAAGCCGCGAACGTTCGCGGTGGCTCAAGCCTGGGTTTGGCGGCGGTTGGGTCATCTCGCGCCGGTTCCGCTATCGAGCCATGGCGGCAAAGTTTCAAGATCCAGCATGTCTTGCACCGTAAATCTCCTGCGGATCACCGCATAATCTTCGCCATCAACCAGCACTTCCGGCGCCAAGGGCCGGGTGTTGTAGGTAGACGCCATCACCGCGCCATAAGCACCTGCCGTGCGCACCGCCAGCAAATCGCCCGAGCCCAGCGGCGGCAGGGCGCGGTCCTTGGCGATGAAATCGCCCGATTCGCATATGGGGCCGACGACATCCATTTCCAATAACTCTACATCATTTTCCGGCTCCGAAACTGGCACAATTTCGTGATGCGCGCTGTAAAGCGTCGGCCGGATCAGGTCGTTCATAGCGCCATCGACAATGCAAAACCGCTTGGCCAGGCCCTCTTTAACGAAAATTACCCGCGTCACCAAGATGCCGGCATTGCCCGAAATCATCCGCCCCGGCTCAAACGTCAATCGGCAGCCCAAATTACCGACGGTTTCCGCCACCATGGTGCCATATGCCTCTGGCGTCGGTGCCACTTCGTCGCCATAGGTGATGCCAAGCCCACCACCCATATCCAAATGCGTGATGTCGAAGCCGTCCGCGCGCAGCACGCCGACAAATTCCGCCATGCGCGAGTAGGCCTCCCGGTAGGGCGTGAGGTCCGTCAACTGCGAGCCGATATGCATGGCCACACCGCAAACATTGAGGCCCGGCAGTTCGGCGGCACGGGCGTAGGCATCACGGGCCAACGCCAGATCAATGCCGAATTTATCTTCCTGGCGACCGGTGGAGATTTTCTCATGCGTCTTGGCGTCGACGTCGGGGTTGATGCGGATGGCGACATTCGCCGTCCGTCCCGTGGCCTCGGCTGCGGCGCTGAGGATATCCAGTTCCGGGAACGATTCGACGTTGATATGGGTGACGCCCGCCGCCAAGGCGCGGTGCAGTTCGTCGCCGGTTTTACCAACGCCGGAGAACACAATTTTGTCAGCCGCAATACCAGCCGCCAGCGCGCGTTCCATCTCGCCACCCGACACCACATCGGCACCGGCGCCAAGCCGCCCCAGCGTCGCCAACACGGCAATATTGGAGTTCGCCTTGATGGCATAGCAAATGCCCGCGTTGAGGCCGGCAATGGCCTCTTCAAAAACCTTATAGTGGCGTTCCAGCGTCGCTGTGGAATAACAATAGAATGGCGTGCCGACGGCTTGGGCCAGGGCATCCAAGGCCACCCCTTCGGCGTGCAACTTGCCGTCACGGTATTGAAAATGATCCATTTGGCTTGTCCTGGTTAGCGGGTCGTTAGCGGATTAGGCGGTGGGGCCGGCGGCCGATACGTCGACGAGTTAGGGTATTGATAGATGCCCCCCGAATTCCCACTCGGCGCCTGACGCGATGTTGTCGCCGTTGTCGCAGCGCCGGTTTTTTTCGCATCCGGCTCAATCTGCAACGGCGGCAGCGGTGCCGGATATTGCCGTGGATGCTTGGCGCCCGGCGGATAATCTGGCGTCGACTTCACGCCACAACCGCTCAACGCAGAAGCCAGCCCGGCAACCACCGTCACGACAGCGCAAAACCTTCCGGCGATTTTCACTCGATTTTCCATGCTTCTCAGCTTAACCCCTCAAGCCCCATCAAGGAACCTTTTGCGCGCCTCCACCGCCGCTTCGGCGACATTGCCTGGCGCAGCGCCGCCAAACGACGTGCGCCCGGCCAAGGCGCTCTCGACACTGAGCACGGAATAGATATCTTCTGTAATACCCGATTCCACCGCCTGCATGTCACTAAGCGCCAAATCTGCAAGATCGCAGTTCTGATCCTCGGCAATCTTCACCAAAGCGCCCGTCACATGATGCGCTTGGCGAAACGGCATGCCCAATACCCGCACCAACCAATCCGCCAGGTCGGTTGCCGTGGCGAAACCTCGGCCTGCATCGGCGGCCATGCGATCGCGTTGGAAGGTGCTGTCTCGCAGCATGCCGGTCATGGCGGCGAGCGAGAGTTTCAAGGTATCATGCACTTCAAACACCGGTTCTTTGTCTTCCTGCATGTCCTTGCCGTAAGTCATGGGCAAGCCCTTCATGACGATCATCAAGCCGTTCAAGGCGCCGATCACCCGGCCCGCCTTGGCGCGCACCAGTTCAGCGGCGTCGGGATTGCGTTTTTGCGGCATGATCGATGAGCCGGTGGAGAACGCATCCCCCAAGCGCACATAGGCGAACTGCTGTGAGCACCAGATCACATATTCCTCCGCCAAGCGCGACAGATGCACGCTAAGGATCGAGGCGAAGGATAAAAATTCCAACGCAAAATCCCGGTCTGCCACTGCATCCATGGAGTTCGCCGCCGGGCCGGAAAAGCCGAGCTCGTCGGCCGTCATGTGACGATCAAGCGAAAACGACGTACCTGCCAACGCCGCCGCGCCCAACGGGCTTTCGTTCAGCCGCTCGCGGCAATCGCGCGCCCGGCCCCGGTCGCGGCCGAGCATCTCGGTATAGGCCAGCAGGTGATGACCCAACGTGACGGGCTGCGCCGACTGCAAATGCGTGAAACCCGGCATGATCGCATCGGCATGCGCCTCGGCGACATCAATCAGCGCCGCCTGCAGCCCCTGCATATCACTGTCCAACGCGTCCAGCGCATCGCGCACCCAAAGCTTGAAATCGGTGGCCACCTGATCGTTGCGCGACCGCCCCGTGTGCAGGCGCCCGGCGGGTTCGCCGATCAACTCCGCCAAGCGCGCCTCGACGTTCATGTGGATGTCTTCCAACGCGCGTGAAAACGCGAACTCGCCGGCCTCAATCTCAGCCTTGACGGCATCCAAGCCGGCGATGATGGCATTTGAGTCCTCATCGGCGATAATGCCCTGCGCCGCCAGCATGCGGGCGTGCGCCTGGGAGGCAGCAATATCTTGGCGGTACAGCCGTTTGTCGAAATCGATGGACGCGTTGATGGCTTCCATCACCGCATCGGGCCCGCCGGAAAAGCGTCCGCCCCACATGGTGCTGGCATCGGTGCCGGGTTTTGTTTTATCGTCGCTCATCGTTTTGCTCGCCAACCGTGCCCCGCAAGCCTATCCGCAGGGTCATTCAAGGAGTGCCATCCTATATGTCTGAACGGCTTCTAAGTACAGGAAAAATCGCCACTTTCCTTGCCGTCATAGCGGTCGCGGGCGCCCTGGCGTGGCTCTATCTTCCGGGCGGCGGCGACCAAACGGTCGAGGCGCGTTCATGCAAACCCGATGAAGGTGTGCTGGCAAATTTCCAACCCAGCGACGACCTTGCGCCGGTACCTGAGACCTCGTTTCTCGACAATGATGAAAAGAAGCGCTCTCTCGCCGACTACAAAGGGCGCGGCGTCGTGCTGAATTTCTGGGCCACCTGGTGTGCGCCTTGCGTGCGCGAAATGCCGCAACTGGACCGCCTTAACGCGCTGCTTAAGGGCAGCGGCATCGAGGTGTTGACGGTCTCGGAGGACCGCAAGGGCCTGCCCATAGCGCGCAAGTTTTTCGAGGTCAACAAACTGCGCGATCTGGAAATCCTGGCCGACCCGAAAGGCAAGCTGCTGCGCGCCCTGAACGGACGCGGCCTGCCGACCACGGTGATCATCGACCGCCAGGGCCGTGAGGTCGGCCGCGTCGCCGGCGTTGCCGAATGGGACGCACCCGAGACGGTCGGCTTTTTGAAAAATTGCCTAGGTTCGTAATGCCTTCTGTCCGTTGACGAACGGCACGTAGTGCATATCGCTTTTCAAAACGTGACTGGTGAGCCAGTTCTTCAGAAAATCCATCAAATCATCGGCCGGAAACGCCGTCGGATCGGTGCTGAATTCCACCACCATCTTGCGCAGTGTCTTTTCCAACTGGTGATGCTTTTCGCTGTGCTCGTCCAACAGCGGGTAGCCGCATTGACGCATCAGCGCTTCTTCACGCCCGAAGTGGCCGTTGACATAATCCGACAAACGCTCAAATAGATGCGGCAACTGGTCCGTCGCGCCATCGCGCACCAGTGCGTCGTGCAGCGTATTCACCATCATAAACAGTGTTTGATGATCGCCGTCGATCATCTCGACGCCGGTGGCGTACTCCTCCGACCAAACCAGATATTCACTCACTTTGATTTCCCCCTTTATTGCGCAACATTTGGCGCAACTCCGTCAATTCCCGCTCCAACAGGTCCAGTTTTCCCTCGATGACCAACGCATCGTGATGGATCTCTTCCACCGTATCGCGATGTTGCGCCTGCATGGAATCGACGATGACGCCGATAAACAGGTTAATCACCGCAAAGCTGGTCACCAAAATAAACGGCACGAAAAATACCCAGGCGTATGGGTAGCTTTCCATCACCGGGCGCACGATTCCCATGGACCAGCTCTCCAGTGTCATGATCTGGAACAGCGTGTACATGGAGCGCCCGATATGGCCGAACCAGGCGTCGAACTCAGCACCGAACAGATTGGTCGATAGCACCGCGCCAACATAAAATATCAGCGAGATCAACGCCACGATGGATGCCATCGCCGGTAGCGCCGTGAACAGCGCCTGAATAACCACCCGCATTTGCGGCACCACGGAAAGCAGCCGAAGCGTGCGCAAAATCCTGAGCGCGCGCAACACCGCCAGCGGTCCGGCTGCGGGAATCAAGGCAATCCCGACAACGATAAAGTCAAAAACATTCCAGCCGTCGGTGAAGAACCGCAGCCCCCGATGCACGAGCTTGGCGGCAATCTCGAGAACGAACACCGCCAGCACCACCTTGTCCAAAACATGCAAGGCGGCACCGAAATTGACGCTCACCGCCTCGGATGTTTCCAGCCCCAGCGTCACCGCATTCAACACGATCAGCCCCGTAATCAGGCCTTGTATCTTGGGCGCCATGACAAAGGCGCCGATTTGTTCGCGCATGCTCATGATTGTCGGCCCCTCCTTCATGGCAAAAGATCCATTGAAAATTCGCGACAGGTATTACCCTTTACGCGCGCCCGTTCCAAGTCTTGATCAAAACTTCGGTCAAAGTGCCGAAAGATCGTTCCCGTCATCGACATCACTGAGTGTCGCCGCCCGCGCGTGACGCCAGCGCCGGGGCAAGTTGGCAAGGGTGTCGGCCAGGGTATGCTCGCTCGACCAGCGCACGTCGCCGAAAATATCCACATTGAGCGGGCGCCGCTTTAGCCCGACCAGCCAATAGCCGCCATCGGACGCCGGGCCGAACACCGCATCGGCGTTGCCCAAAGCACGGAACGCCTGATTGATGTGACGGCATTCGATGCCTGGAATATCGGCCCCCACCAGCACCGCCGGGCCCGGTGGCACACCAGCCAATAACGTCGCCATACGGCTTCCCAAGTCGCCCGAACCTTGTGCGATGCGCGGGCAATCCACCGGCCATTGGCCATTGCTTTCGGCGGCACTATCGGGTGCGACGCCCAGCCAGGTGGTCCAGCGCACATCAGCCGCGAGGCGACGGCTGACTTGGCTAAGCGTACGGCGATAAAACGCCCAGGCGCCAACAACGCCGATATCTCGGGCCAGGCGCGATTTTACCCGTCCGATTCGCGGCGCTTTGGCCATAATGATCAGGTGTTTCTGGGTGGGGGTCATCGGCGCGTCATCTTTTGCGGCCTTCATACAACTCTACCAGCCCGACCGGCGGGACGCCGATAAAGTACAGCGCCAAACACAATAGGTTGCGCGCCGGACGCAGCACATAACCGTCGTGCCGGTAACGCACTGCCGAGGTGACGGCATCGGCATGCAAGGCCTGCAATCGATGATTGGGGATTTTCCGTGCCAGCGCCACATCCTCCATCAACGGGATCGCTTCATACCCACCGAGTTTGTCATAGTAGTCGGCGCCGATCAGCAAACCTTGATCGCCATAGGGCAGCCCCAGATATCGGCAGCGCCATTCCACCACTTTCTCCAGCCGGCGCGCCGCCGAAGATTGATCATCCAACGCAAAACGAAAATAGGCGGCGCGGAAGCGATTGGCGGGATCGGCCATGAAACGCTTGGTAACGGTCTGCCAGCCGGGGCCGAGGTGGGTATCAGCGTGGATGAACAACAGCCAATCGCCGGTCGCCGCCCCGGCGCCCGCCGCCAACTGGCTACCACGACCGCGGGGTGCGGTAAGCACACGCGCCCCAGCGAGACGCGCCAAATCGGGGGTGCCATCATCCGACCCGCCATCAACCACGATCACTTCATCGGCGGCGCTGCTTTCGAGCCAACGGCCAATCTCGACAGAAATTCTGTCCGCCGCGTTCAAGACCGGGATAATAACACTTAACACGCCGAGGGCCGCCCGTTGTTCAGATACAGAAGGCGGAATCTTGACGCACGGACTTCGGTTCAGGCAAGCGCGAATTCCGAATACAGGCTTTCGTCGGCGCCTGAAATCTCAAAACGGTCGCGTCCGCCCTCCTTTGCCGCATAGAGGGCTTGGTCAGCATGTTCGAGCAGTGTGCGCATGTCGTCGGGGTCGTTCTTGCCGGGCATGCGGATGGTCAATCCGATACTCAGCGTGAACGCATAGCTGCCGTCCGGTGTCGCCAGTTTTGCACCCGTGCGGAAGCGGCGCAAAATCTTATCGCCCAGGGTCGGCAGATAGGCCGGTGCGATGCCCGGCGCGATGATGGCGAATTCTTCGCCGCCGTAGCGCGCCACCACGTCGCTGGTCCGGGCACTTTCAAGCAGCAGCGACGCCGCCATCTTGATGGCCTCGTCGCCGACCGGGTGGCCGTAAGTATCGTTGATGCGCTTGAAGTGATCTATATCGGCCATGACCACGCCGAGGGGCGTCTGATCGCGCTGGGCACGGGCGATCTCGCGTTGGAACAGGTCATCGAAGCCACCCCGGTTCCAAAGCCCCGTGAGCGGGTCGATCATCCGGTCGCGCTTGGCGGCGACGAGAGATTCCAGCAGCGCCGATTGGGTGTCGCTGAGTTTGCGATTGTCCAACACGATCTCGACCATGCGACCGAGATCTTGCAGGGTTTGGCATTGTTCGTCGGAAAACTCGCGCGCGTCGGGCGAGATCACGCAAAACGAACCAATGCAATGGCCTTCGCTGTTCTTCAACGGATGGCCGGCATAAAATCTGACATGCGGGTCGCCGGTGACCAAAGGGTTGTCGTGAAAGCGCTCGTCCTTCGTCGCGTCTTTAACGACAAACACATCGTCGCCATGAATGGCGTGCCCGCAAAACGAAATGTCGCGCGGCGTCTCGGTCGCATCCAACCCGCACCGCGACTTGAACCACTGCCGATCCTTGTCGACCAACGAGACCAGCGCAATTTCCGTTCCCAGCGCGAACTGCGCGGTACGCGTGATGCGGTCTATATCGGCTTCACGCGGCGTCGAAAGCAGGTTCATGCTTTCCAATGACGCCAACCGTTCGTCGTCGTTTTCAGGAATGGGTGCGGGTAACATGTGTCTGATACCTCCAGCATCTAAGACCACGGTCATGATCATAGTATACGGACGGTATCGCACAATGTTGCTAAAAGACGCATCAATTGCGCGTGATGCGGACGCAGGTCGCCGCCACACGAAATTGGTGGCGGCGGCTCGTTTGGTGCCTGCGGGTTAGCGGCTGATCGCTTTAAAAGCGGACTCAATGGCGTTGATCAACTTGTAGGCGCCGATGGAAATCAATTCGGCGATTTCGACGTGAGCGTTTTGGGTGCTGTGCTGAGCGTTCATGATAACCTCCATAACTAAGATCAATTTAACTGGTGAATGTCTGTTGATCGTTATCTACGCTCATTTTTGTATAGCGACAAACGATGTTTTTTCATAATATGAATAAGTTTTTCTAATCTATATCGGAGCCATCGATATGCGACATCTGCCGCCGTTGAATTCATTACGCGCCTTCGAGGCCGCCGCCCGGCACATGAGCTTCACCCGTGCCGCGGACGAACTGAACGTCACCCCCGCCGCCATCAGCCAACAAATCAGAGGGCTGGAGGATTGGCTGGGCACGCCGCTGTTTCGCCGCCTGACCCGCGCGTTGCGTCTGACCGAAGCCGCACAAGGTGTTTTGCCGCAATTGTCCGAAGCCTTCGATCAGTTGGCGGACGTCACCGCGCGCCTGGAGGCGGACATGGACGCACCGATGCTGGTGGTCAGCGCCGCGCCAACTTTCGCCACCAAATGGCTGGTGCCCAGGCTGCAGCGTTTCAACGACGCCTATCCGGACATCAATATCCGCATCGATGCCTCGCTCGGCGTGGTCGGGGACTTCGATCGCGATGGTGTGCATGTGGCTGTCCGGCTGGGCAACGGCGACTATCCGGGCATGCGGGTCGATAAACTGGTCGACGAAGATGTGGCGCCGGCGTGTAGCCCGGCACTGCTGTCCGCCGACCACCCCCACCCCCTGCGCCACCCCGACGACCTTCGCCACCACCGCTTGATCCATGTCGACTGGGGTCCGGTCAAAGACCCGCCAACATGGAAATACTGGCTCGACATCGTCGGCATCACCGATATCGACGCCACCAAAGGCCCGGTGTTCTCCATCGAAGACCTGGCGATTTCGGCGGCCATGGCGGGTCAGGGCGTGGTGTTGGTCAGCACCCTGGCGGCGGAAGACGACCTAGCATCAGGCCGATTGGTGCGGCCTTTCGATATCGTCATTCCCTCAAATTCGGCCTTTTGGGTGGTCGCGCCGGAGCGCTCCGCCGACCGCCCCAAGGTCGCCGCGTTCCGCGATTGGATCATGGGAGAGATCACAGAAACTTAAACGAAGATCAAATGTTCTTTATTTGTTCTTTTTTTCTGATACACTACGAGCATGATAAATGCTCTCCCCCTACAGGCCCAGAAGGGCCGCGGTGCCGTCAGCAACGCGAGCGGTCGCTTCGAGGCGACGACAACAGTCGCCGTTGATGATGGCTGGCAGGCTGAACACCACCGGCCGGCACTCCGCACCACCGTCACCGACGAGCGCCCGAAAACCGTCATCACCCGCAACCAGTCCCCCGACGTGCCGTTCGACCGCTCGCTCAACCCGTACCGTGGTTGTGAGCACGGCTGCGTCTATTGCTTCGCGCGCCCGACCCATGCCTACCAGGGCCTGTCGCCGGGACTGGATTTCGAAAGCCGGCTGTTCGCCAAACCCGATGCGCCTGAAATTCTGGAGCAACAGTTGCGCAAGCCCGGCTATAAACCCGCGACCCTGGCCATGGGCACCAACACCGACCCCTACCAGCCGATTGAGCGATCCCGCGAAATTACCCGCGGCGTGCTCGACGTGCTGGACCGTTTCAACCACCCCACTGCCATCGTCACCAAATCGGACCTGATCTTGCGCGATCTCGACATTCTCAGCAATATGGCGGCGCGCGGCTTGGTATCAGTGGCGCTTTCCGTCACCACGCTGGACCGCGCGTTGGCCCGGCGCATGGAGCCTCGCGCTGCATCGCCGACAAAAAGACTGCACGCCGTCCGCGCGCTGGCGGACGCGGGCGTGCCGGTGTCGGTGATGGTCGCCCCCATCATACCCGCCATCAACGACCACGAGGTCGAGAACATCCTGGCAGCCGCCGCGGGCAGCGGAGCGGCGGGCGCGGACTACATTTTGCTGCGCTTGCCGGGCGAGGTGAAAGCACTGTTCTCAGAATGGCTGGGCCGGCATTACCCGGACCGCGCCAATAAGGCGCTGGCGCTGATGGCTGATCACATAGGAAACCCAAAGAGTGGACAGCTCTACAATGCGGCCTGGGGCCGGCGCATGCGCGGCGACGGCGCTTATGCGGCCTTACTGGCGAAACGTTTTGCCATTGCGTGTCGGCAACTGGGGCTGAACCAAAAAGCGGCGCGCGAGTATCGCCACCGCACGGATATATTCAGCCCGCCGCCCCTACCACCCAAGGCCGGCGACCAGTTGTCTCTGTTTTAAGGTTTTCTGAGATTAGTCTTTTGGCTCGCCGTCGGCAGCGTCGACCGGGTTCGCGCCGCAAGGCGCTTCTTCTGAAATCGCCTTAGGGTTTTTCGGCATGGTTTTTTTCGGGCGCGGGCCGGCGCGCTCGATTTCAATGATATTTTCGATGCCCTGGCGGATATCCGTCATCAGAAAGTCCGCGCGCCTAGCCGGACCGCCGGTGCGGCGATTTGGAAAATGCTGTTTCCAGGCATCCATCTTAACGGACAACGAACACAACTCGCCGCCGATGGTGGTGTGATAGCTCTCGATCATCGCCTCCACCTCGCGGAACTTCTCGGCTGAGATGTTGTGCCACATGTTGCGGGTCGATTCTTCGAAGCTGTCGAAGCGCGACGCCAAGGCCTTCATCAAGCCGCCGACGGTCCTGTGCATCATGCGGCAGGTCTTCATCAGGTTGATGTTGTGCAGGAATTGCGGGTTGTTTTGGATTTCTTCGATGGAGCGCAGGAAATCTTTGATCGTCGGTCTGATCTCGTCCAGGCATTGTTGGTAATAGGACAACGACAGAAAGATATCGCCATAGTCCTCCAAAAACTTCGGCAGATCCGCCAGATCGACACCCAGCTTGTCGGCCATGATGCGGAGTTTCTTGCGCGCTTCGCCCATATCGGGGTTTTTGAACAACGCGATCACATCGCCAAAGTTTTGGATATCCACATCTTCATTGCCATAGATTTCCTGGATCAGCGGGTGGGTGAAGTCTTTCATATAACTGGTGAGCTGTTTCACCCGTTGATCAGAGAGCTTCAACGCTTCCAGGTCGTTGACCTCGATACCCAATTCCCGGAGCGAATACCGCAGGCTGAACACATCATAGGAATGCAGCGAGCCCAGCGCGCGCAACACCATCATGTCGGTGCGTGATCCGCCCGACATCGGTCCGAACTCTTTCTCCGCCTCACCGACGTCCAACTGCCCGCTACCGGATTGCTTATCGTGGAACACCTCGACGACGCTTTCCAGATGTGCGTTCATGATCAGCCGCGCATGGCGCAGCGATTCATTCTCAAACGGAAAAATGGAAAGCGGCAGAATATTCAGCGAATCACGATCATAATCGTCTTCTTCATCGAGCATAGTCGCGAGCTTGCCGCCCGCAGTGATCGGGAGTTTATTGCCGCTGTCGGTATTGTCCGCTGCCATAATGTAGAATCTTACCCGTTTGGCTCCCCGGCTTCCAGCCATTCGGCATATTCGGCCTTGGCATCCTCGTTGGGCGGATAAATGCCCGGCACCGCCCGCCCTTGCGAGACGCGCAATTTAGCAAAGCGCTCATAGCGTTCCTGCTCCAGCCCGTCGCGCCCGATCTCGGCGGCCAGCGCTTTGGGAATGACAATCACACCGTCACCATCGGCGGCGATGATATCACCCGGGATCACCGCCACGCCGCCGCAACCGATGGGGCATTGCAAATCACCGGCGGAATGAAACGTCACGCTGGCCGGTGATGCGGGCCCGGCGGCAAAAATCGGAAATCCGGCTTCCAGGCATTCCTCGGCGTCGCGAATGCCGCCGTCAGACACCAGTGCCGTCACGCCGCGCACCTTCAACCGCTCGATCAAAATATCGCCCAGCACCGCCACATCGGCCCGCCCGCGTCCATCGACCACCAGCACCGCACCCGGCGGCACCTCTTCGATGGCGCGCCGCGGTGCGAAATCGGGTTTGCCCAAAACATCCGGCCCGGACAAATCCTCGCGCAGCGGAATGTAGCGCAGCGTATAGGCCTCGCCGACAATTGGCTTGGTGGGATTGTTCAACGGTCTGACCCCGTTCATAGCAACATTGCGGATGCCCCGTTTCAACAACTGCATGGAGATCGTCGCCACCGCTAGGTTCTCCAGGTTGGCTTTGGTTTCGGCGTCCATGCGGGCTCCTCTCGTGTCATAAACTGGGCTTTGACCGCGCCAGCGTTGAAGGCGAGTATAGCAGCGCCCAATTGTGAGGGGAGTCCCGTGGCCAAACGCACCCGACGCAGCCCGCGAAAAAAGCAAAAGCCCGCGGCGCCGCCTGACGATCCGGAAGCGTTGTTCCGCCACGCCACCACCCTGCACGAGCGCGGCGCGTTCGATGAGGCCGAGGCGCTGTGTCGGCGCATCCTGACCATGGCGCCAGCCCACGCCTGGGCGCTCAACCTGATCGGCGTCATCCACTGCCAGACCGGACGCAGTGACGACGGCATTAAATTCATCGCCACCGCGCTCAGCCACGCGCCCGACGAAGCGAGCATCTTCAACAACTTAGGCACGGGCCTGACAGGGCTTGGCCGCCACACCGACGCCGTCACTGCGTTCAGCCGCGCCATCGAGTTGGACCCCGCCTACGCCACCGCCCACAACAACATCGGCGCGCCTTTGAAAGCGCTGGGCCGGTTGTCGGATGCCGCCGGTCATTACCGCCAATCGGTGACGCTGCGGCCCGAATACGGCGCCGCCTGGGCCAACCTTGCCAATGTGGAGCTCGATTTGGGCAACATCGACGCGGCGGAAAAAGCGGCGCTGGAATCGGTTCGCCTCGCCCCCGATTACCCCGCTGCGCACAACAACCTGGGAACCGTACAACACCGGCGCGGCCTTTACGGTGATGCCGAGGCCAGCTTCCGCCGTGCGCTGGCATTGCAGCCGCAATACCCCGATGCGCTTGGCAACCTGGGCGAAATCCTGAAAGAAACCGGCCGCGCCCAAGAGGCCTTGGTATCCTACGAGCAGGCTTGGGCACTGGCGCCGGATGAGCCCGAGAAGGGTTCCAACCTGTTGTTGGCGCTTTGCGGCCTGGACGACGCCCAACCCAGCGACATCGCGGCGCGGCACAAACAGTGGGCGTCACTTCTACCGAGCCCAGCCCCAGCCGCATTCGAGAAGAACGCCACGGGCAGGCTTCGGGTCGGTTATGTCTCGGGCGATTTCCGCCGCCACTCGGTGGCTTATTTTCTCGAACCCATTTTGGAAAATCACGACAAGCAGGCGTTCGAAATTTTCGCCTATGCCAACATGAGCGGCGGCGACGCCGTCACCGAACGCCTGAAAGCCCACGCCGATCATTGGCGCGATATTATAGGGCTCGACGATGCGCAACTGGCCGGGCAAATCCGCGCCGACAGGATCGACGTTTTGGTCGACCTCGCCGGGCACACGCGATCCAACCGCTTAGCAGCCTTCGCGCTTAAACCGGCACCCGTGCAGATCAGCTATCTGGGCTATCCGGCGACCACTGGGTTGTCGCAGATGGTTTTCCGCCTGACCGACCCTTGGGCCGACCCGCCCGGTTTGACCGAAGCATTTCACGCCGAAGATTTGCTGCGGCTAGAGCACGGTTTTCTCTGCTACCGCCCAAGTGACGATGCCCCCGAGGTGTCGCCACCGCCGCTTGATGAGAACGGCTACGTCACCTTTGGCTCATTCAACAATTTAGCCAAGCTGTCGCCAACCACGGTGAGGTTATGGTCTGAGATTTTGCTGGCTGTGCCGAATTCCAAACTTCGCCTGAAAGCCAAAGCCTTGGGTGATGAGGGTGCACGCCAAGGTGTCATTCAACGCTTCGCCGAGCACGACATCGATGAGGACCGCCTAGAGCTGATGGCCTGGATTGTCGGCGCGTCGCCGCTGG
The DNA here is from genome assembly GCA_018698795.1 of Rhodospirillaceae bacterium. GTDB lineage: Bacteria > Pseudomonadota > Alphaproteobacteria > Rhodospirillales > Casp-alpha2 > TMED8. Next base: position 13,460 of record JABIPG010000171.1, on the reverse strand, counting down.
CGGCTTATCATGGCGTCGATATCGGCCTCGACACCTTCCCCTATCACGGCACCACCACAACCCTGGAAGCGCTTTGGATGGGGGTGCCGGTGGTGACGCTGGCCGGTGATTGGCATGCGTCGCGCGTCGGCGTGAGCATCCTGGCCCGCGCCAAGGCCGACGACCTGATCGCCGCCAATGGCGCTGATTACGTGAAAATCGCCGCCAGCCTCGCAGGCAAGCCGGACGTCATGGCCGAGTACCGCCGCCACCTGCGGGGCATGGTGGTGCGCGGCGGCTTGACCGACGGCGCGGCCTTCACGGCGCAGTTGGAGCAAAGCTTCCAAGCAGCCTATCAGCAAATTTTTTCATGACCTCGGCGCCCGAAACGCCTATATGATGGGCATGCAAACCGTACTTCCCTACCTGATGGGCATCGCCATGTTCGCCACGCTGGCCGTGGTGATGATCGGCATCATCTCGTTTGCCGTCCATGGCAACTTCTACCGGCGTCATTCCAACAATCTGATGCGGCTCAGGGTGGTGTTTCAGGGCATCGCCCTGGTGATCTTCGGTGTGCTCATGTTCGGGTTTGTGAATTCTTGAGAAGGGCCGGCGATCAATGGTAAGCCTCGATAAAATCTACACGCGCGGCGGCGACAAGGGCGAGACCTCGCTGGGTTCGGGCGGTCGCGTCGCCAAGCACGATCTGCGCGTCGCCGCCTACGGCACCTCGGATGAGACCAACGCCGTCATCGGCATCGCGCGCTTGCACACCACCGGCGAGGCCGACGCCATGCTGGCCCGCATCCAAAACGACCTGTTCGACCTGGGCGCCGACTTGTGTACGCCGGAAGGTGACGAGAGGCCTCGTGGTGCATTGCGTGTGACTGAAGAACAAACCGCGCGCCTGGAAGCCGAAATCGACGCCATGAACGCCGATCTAGCGCCGCTCACCAGCTTCATCCTGCCCGGCGGCACGCCTGCGGGCGCGCATCTGCATCTGGCCCGCACCGTCGCCCGGCGTTGCGAACGGCTACTCACGGAATTGGCCGAACGCGAAGCCATCAACCCCGAATGCGTCAAATACATCAACCGGCTGTCGGACCATCTGTTCGTGATTTCACGGCATGTGAACGAGCAGGGCAAGCTTGATGTGCTGTGGGTGCCGGGGGCTAATCGGTAAACCGATACATCCTCATCCGTCATGGCCGGACTTGATCCGGCCATCCATGTCTTTGGGACGGCGTCAAAGAAAAGACGTGGATACGCCCTTCCGGGGGATAACTTTCCTTAATTGCTCCATTGGAGCGTTTAAGGAAGAACCTTCAAGCCCGCGCATGACAAAGTCTCATGTCGCACACTCTTTTGTCTTCAAACCAGCCCCAATTCCCGCGCCTTGATCTGGAGCGCCAGGTATTTGGAAAACATGCGGCATTGTGAGAAGGCGCCGGCGGTGAACCATAGGCCCGGCTGCGGGGTCGCCATCCACATGTTGGCCAGTTCCTGGTTGTCATCGAAGCCCCAAATCTGGCCGACGCGATCCAGCACCGTGGTGCCGAACATGGTCTCGACCGCGTGTTCGAAACCCTTGAAGCCGGTGGCCAGCACAATGAGATCGGCGTTGCGCTGGGTGCCGTCTTTCATGGCGTAGCCATCGGCTGTGAAGCCTTCCATGTCGTCCCACTGCGTGAGCCCGACCCGGCCCTCGACGATCAGCTCCGAGCCGCCGATGTTGAAGTAATACCCACCACCGCGCGTGCGGAACAGCAGGTTCCAGCCCGTGCCGTCCTCACCGAAATGCAACTTGAAGCCCTTCGCCGCCAAACCGTCCAGGATCGGCTTGTCGATAACGCGGACTTGGTCGGTCAGGTGCTTGTGCACCTGCTTGACCACATCGAGCGGGATTGAAATCGAGATCAGGTCTTTGTCTTCAATCGAGGGGCCTTCTTCGAAAAACACGCCGTCGTACATCTGCGCCGACGGCTCGACATTGACGACCACGCTCGCACTACGCTGCACCATGGTGACGCGTGCTCCGTGGCCCTCCAGGTCTTGCGCTACGTCGTGCGCGCTGGTGCCTACCCCTAAGATGGTGACGTCCTTGTCTTTCCATTCGGCGCCGTCGTTGAACTGACTGGTGTGCAGCACCGTGCCGCCAAAATTTTCCAGCGACGGGATATCGGGGATATTGGGCGTCGCGCTGACGCCGGTAGCGACGATGATGTGGCGCGGATGCATGACCCGCATATTGCCATCGGCGAGCCGCACGTTGGCGGTCCAGCATTTGTGCGTCGGGTCGTAGGTGGCGCCTTCGAGCGCCGTCTCGGTCCAGAAGTTGATATCGAGAGTCTCGACGTAGAATTCCAGCCAATTGGCGATTTTGTCTTTCGGTGTGTACTTCTGCCAGGTCTTGGGGAACGGCAGGTAAGGCATGTGATTGGACGGCGGCTGGTTGTGCAACTTGAGCCCGTGATAGCGCAGCCGCCAGTTGTCGCCGATGCGCTGTTCCTTATCGATCACCAAGGTATCAACGCCGAGTGCATCGAGCCGCGCCGCCGCGGTTATCCCCGCGTGCCCGCCGCCGACCACCAGCACTGTCGGGTCATGGTCTTTATAGGCGCGCGCCGCGTCGCGTTTTTCCGCCCAGTTGGGGCCATGGAAATCGCGCAGGAAGGCGGGCTCCTCGCGGCCCTCTTGGATGGTGGCTTCCTCAGAGCCCCGGATTTCGTGCAGCGCCGTCATCAGCGTCCAGGCGGCGCAGCCGGTATCGCTCACGTCTTCGGCACGAATGCGCACCAATCCCGTGCACGGCCCGACCGCCGTCTCGAAGCTGACGAAGGCCTCGACCACCGGGCACCCGGCGCGCTCGATGATGCGCGGCACCAGCCGATCGGGATCGATGGTGAAAGCGCGCGCCTCAGTGTTTTCATTCAACGCGCACAGCTTGGCGGCGATGGCACCTTGGCCGCTGGTGGTTGTCAGCGACCATTCGAACGCCAACACATCGCGCCAATGGCTGTCTTCGCGCAAACATGCAGCGATTTGCGCCGGGTCAGCTGCACCAAGTGCCGTGTTGAAATTCGACAGCCAGCGTTGCGCCGTCACTACAGGGTCTAAGGTGATATCGAGGGGCATGGGATTTAAACCGGAATCAAAAAATTAAAACAAGACCAACACATTAATCGTCTCGGCCCTCGCCGCGCAACGTCGATGGCACCACGTCGGGCACCGCCTCGGCACGTTTCGAAAGCCAGAATTCATAAGCCGGCGGCATCAAGGCGTAAGGATTTTCCGCCCCCAGCTTCAGCGCCGCATCGAGCGGCCAGTTGGGATTGTGCAGCACTTCACGGGCCAGTGCGATCAAATCAGCCTCGCCGTCTTGCAAGATTTTCTCGGCCTGATCGGCGTGCACGATCAGCCCCACCGCCATGGTTTTGATCTCGGCCTCGGCGCGCAATTTAGCCGCCAGCGGCACCTGGTAGCCGTAGCCAACCGGCGTGCGGCCGACGCCCACTGCCCCCGAAATACCGCCCGACGAACAATCGATCACATCGACGCCCAGGGATTTCACGGCGCGCGCCACCTCGACGCTGTCGTCGGCGCTCCACCCGGCGTTGTCCTCAACCGACAACCGCATGAATAACGGCTTACCCGCCGGCCAGTTGGCGCGGACGCACGCCGTCACTTCAAGCGCCAGGCGCATACGGTTTTCGAGCGGCCCCCCATATTCGTCATTGCGGCGATTGGCCTCGGGCGACAAAAACTGGTGCAGCAAATAGCCGTGCGCGGCGTGGATCTCCAGCATCTCGAAACCGGCTGCATCGGCGCGCGCCGCCGCCGCACCCCAGGCCTCAACCAAATCGGGGAGCTCTTCAAGCGCCAGGGCGCGCGGCTCGGGGTCGCCGGCCTCGGCAATGGCGCTGGGCGCGACCAATTCCCAATCGTCCCAGTCGGTGGTCCAGTCGTCGATCATGGCCGATGCCTGGTCAAGCGGTCCGCGTCCCTCCCACGGCCTGAACCGTCGGGCCTTGCGGCCGCTGTGGCCGATCTGGATGCCGGGCACCGAGCCGTGCGTCTTGATAAAATCGGCCAAGCGTTTGAACGCCGGAATAAAATCGTCGTGCCAAAGCCCCAGGTCGCCGACCGTGCCGCAGCCGCGGCGCTCGACCTTGGTCGATTCGACAATCACAAGCCCCGCACCCCCGACCGCGAAACGCCCGGCGTTCATCAGGTGCCAATCGTTGGGATAGCCCTGTTTCGCCGCGTATTGATGCATCGGCGCAATCACCACGCAGTTTTTCAAGGTGATATCGCGCAGCTGCAACGGCGTAAAAAGCTTCGGCTGGGTCATGCTGGTTTCCTCTGGAGTTTCCTCTGGGATTTCCTCTGGGATTTCCGTCTCGAATGATGGATAAACCTATCGGCAAGCCGATCACAACAAAACAGATTTCGCCACCGAACTTGTCTATGTTAATGCCATTCACCATTCTCGTAACGGGAGCCTTTGATGACTTACATTCGCCGCACCCTGCTGATAGCCGCCGTCACGCTGATATTCTCCGGTGGGCAACCCGTTGCTGCTGATTGGTTAAAAACGTTGAAGGGCGCCGTCGACCAAGTGACTCAGCCGCAATCATCAGGCGGCACGCCCGTCCTGGGCGGCCTCACCACCGAAGACATGATCTCGGGCCTGAAAGAGGCACTGCGTGTCGGCACGGAAACCGTGACCAGCCAGTTGGGTGCGGCGGATGGTTTCAACACAGATGCCAACGTGCACATCCCGCTACCCGAACAGTTGCAAAACGTGCAATCGACGCTCAGAAAATTCGGCATGTCGGCGATGGCCGATGAGGTCGAGCTGAAGCTCAACCGGGGCGCGGAAGCAGCCATGCCGAAGGCCAAGGAATTGGTGTGGAAAGCGATCACGTCGATGACGCTGGAGGACGCCAAGGGCATCTTCGACGGCCCCAAGGATGCCGCCACGCAGTACTTCCGACGTGTCGCCACCTCCGACCTGAAAGCCACCGTCGCGCCGGTGATCGACAAATCGCTGCAAGACGTCGGCGCACTGGCCGCCTACGATGCGTTGATCGGTCAGTACAAAACCATCCCCTTCGTGCCCGACCTCAAGGCCGACCTGCAAGCCCACGCCACCAATCTCGCACTGGAAGGCCTTTTCCACTACCTGGCGCAGGAAGAAGCCGCCATCCGCGACAACCCGGCGAAGCGCACCACCGATATTCTAACCCGCGTGTTCGGCGGCGGTTGAACGAACGACACCCGTCTTGCTAATGGCCTTCAAGGACTGTCGCTCCGGCCACAAACACCAGGGTCGGATTAACAAAACTATGCTTTGATAGCCGCGACCGGGTTCGATAAATTTATCCCACCTACAGGCGATATTTGAGGTCCAGATACGATGCTCCAACGACCCACCGTAATCATCATCGCATTGGTTCTGTCTGCTATTGGCGGGTATCTTTATTTAGACCTTCGAACACCCGAAGGGGTCACGCCGCAAGGCGATAGCACCGAAACCCTCGCCATATTGGCTCTATGCACGTCAATCATCTCAATGTTGACTGCGCTTTTCGGCCTCATCCATAAAATTTTGGACGTTAAGGGAGGCGCAAAGGAAAAATGAAGCCGGCAATTTTTGCGGCGATCATAGGCATCTTGTGGACAGCGTCGGCAAACGCTGGTGAAGACAACATATACAAGGAACCCCAAAATCACTTTAGCTGGGGGAAAATCCTGTCCAGCCAACTTGGTTTCAACGGGTTCGAGAAAAGCTATGCCCTCGTCATCGGCGTCAGCAAGTATGATCATTTTGTGAACCTGCCGACCGTCAATGACCCCTTAAACGTCAAAGATTATTTGCTGAATGAAGCGGGTTTCGACTATGTCCATGTGTTGACCGAAGAGAAAGTCACCCTGCAACGCGTGAACGATATTATGGTCGACACTATTCCAACGCTGTTGGATTCAAATGACAGATTTGTCTTTTATTGGTCCGGCCACGGCGTCACACGCCAGGTTGGAAACGGAGACCGCGGCTATATCCCTGTGAAAGCGTCGCCGAATGACAAATTCGGTCGGATGATCAGCATGCAAGATATCAAACGCTGGGACGATCTTCAAAACTCGCGTCAGACCTTGTACCTTCTGGATGCATGCTTCAGCGGTCTCGCCGGCGTGGCGTCAAAAGCCGGCCACAGGTTAACCGAGATCGAACAACTGGCCCGCCAAAGCAGCCATCTGTTGACAGCGGGAACCGCCAACGAAGAGACCATCGCAACCGACCAGTTGGGCGGCAGCGTATTTACCGCAGCGGTACTTGATGGTCTGCGTGGCAAAGCGGATTCGGCCAATGCCTATCCCCGTGACGGGGTGGTAACCCTGCGCGAACTTCAGGGCTACGTCCGCAAACGGGTCGATCAAGAGCGTCGCGCAGCCGGCTGGCGAAAAACCATAACCCCACAGTTGCGAGACCTTGCAACCAGTGACGGGGAATTCTTTTTCTTAACCAGTGAGCAGAAAATCGCCCGCCTGAAAGGCGCGGGAGAAAAACCGAATGGCGATTTCGCCTATGGCAGACCGCTGTCGACAGGCCCCGATCACGTCCGTTCCAAAGGCGGAAAAACCAAGATCGAGAGTTTCAGTGTGCATTTCGGCTCGGATAGCGCTTCATTGAACGGTGATACGGCGCTGCTTTTGAAAGAGGTCGTCAATGCCTGCAGTGAGGGGGCCATCGGGCTGACTGGACATACGGGTTTGGATGGTACTGCCGCCTACAATCTGGCGATCTCAAGCAGGCGACTAAATGTCGTGAGGCGAGAATTGATTTCACTTGGAATGCCCGAAAGCTCATTCGACAATAGTGTTTTGGCAATGGGTGAAGATGAACAGAAGGCACCTCCTTTTACCCCTTCCGGCGATGCTCTGAATCACAGAGTCGAGATCGTTTGTGTCAATTGATCGAACTCTCGAGGCTGGGCGTAGTCGGTCGACCATGTCGGGAGGATGGATGCCGACTTATCCATGCCCCATTCCCGAGATTGACGTGATAACCTGCCAGCCCGTGGCCGCACCATGAAACCCTATCAGAAGGGCTTGCTGCTGACCGGCGCCGGCGTGCTGGTTGTCAGCCCCGACGCCACGTTTATCCGCCTGATCGGCGTGTCGGCGATGGATCTGATGTTCTGGCGCGGCGCCATGATGGCGTTGGTGATGTGCTTGTTTATCGTGATCCGCGAGCACCGCGATCTGCCGGCATTCGTAGCGCGCGCATCGTGGGTCGTGGTGTTCGCCGCCGTGGTCACCATGGTTTTGAACTTTCTGTTTATCATCGGCATCACCCACACCAGTGCTGCCAATGCGTTGACGATTTTGGCCGCAACGCCGTTGTTCGCCGCCGTTATCGGTTGGCTGTTTTTGGGAGAACGGCTGTCGTGGTTTACCTGGGCGGCAGCGATCTTGGTGGTTGGCCTGATCGGCGTCATTGTCGGCGACGCATTGGGGCAAAGCAGCGGACTGGGCGTGGCGGCGGCTGTCGGGGCATCGCTGATGCTGGCGACTTATTTCACGATTTTCCGGGCCTACCCCGACATCAGCCGGCTGCAGGTTTTCGCTCTATCGGGCATCATCGCCGCGGTCATCGCCGCCGCGCTCGGCACACCGTTCGACTTCGATCCCAGGCAGATGTCACTGACGCTGACGCTCACCATCTTCATCATGCCCGCTGCGACACTGTTGATGACCATGGGCCCGCGCTATTTGCCGGCAGCCGAGGTCAGCCTGTTGATCTTGCTGGAAAGCGTGTTCGGCCCGTTATGGGTTTATCTGTTTATCGGTGAGGTGCCCAGTGCGACGACCATGGCCTGTGGCGCCGCGATCTTGGCTTGCGTCGCCTGGCACTCGGTGATGATACGGCGGCGCGAATCCTCACAAGGTTGATCGGCACATTGCGCTTTATGATGGCTCCGTTGCCATGCTGGCTCTTGCACAAACAAACGTCATTCACCGCTCGCCATGATTTGTTCGCCTGCAAGCAGGTCTTCAACAAAGAAAGCGACAAGCTCATTGCGCCCTCTCAATCCGGCTTTTTGGTAAATGGTGCTGCTTTGACTTTTCACCGTTCCAGGGCGGGTATTTCTCAGATCCGCAATTTCCTGAGCCGAGAACCCTTTAATCAGCAACAAGGCAATTTCACTTTCTGATGGTGAGAGTTGCCATTCTTCAAACCTTGCATGAATAACGGCCAGCAACTCACCCGACGCGACTTTGACAGAATCCTTGGATTCCCGATGCTCACGAAGCAATCGCTTGATTTGCAAACCGATAACACCAAGCGCCACGGCAAGGGCGATCACAAGAATCGATTCAATGAGATTGTGGCTTATCCAAGAGGTATCGATATCCACGTGGAACATGTCGGCGACAACATCGAGAACAAAGAAGCTTTCGCAGACACCAATCACCAAAAAGGAAATGATGAGAGACTGCGCTTCATAAGATTTTTTTAGTTTTGGCCGCATATCTCTAACTTCCAACAAATTTTCATGTCCTGGGTCGGCTCAGGTTGGCTCGCCCAAGTTGGCGCGATCAATCGTCATCATAGTCACCACGATTAGCACGGGGATGACAAGCCAAGCAATTTGCCTTCGATTTTACCTTCGGGTTGGCCCAGGCACGGGCCGGAACTTCATCATTGTGTTCATGCACCCAATGAGGCGTTTCGGTAATGCGAAGGGGCACCATATGATCTTTAACACCTCTCATGAACTTGCCTCCCCACCAACTGGTATCCGCTGCATTCGCCACCAGATACGCTGTTATGTGCTGTGTCATCGGCTTGTCTAGCGATGCGTCTTCGCCGAAATGATCGTTCAACCCGGCCATCATTTTTTCCCACGACCTTTTGGGCAACATTTGCGGTTGGAATGCCATATGGCAGGCGCCGCATTCCTTTGAGACGGTGCTATCGGTTATCGGACTGTAGCGTTCGTCGGCAACGCTAGCGGATGCCCCCAAAAGAAACATGGTGAGTGCGGCGAGCGAAATCGTTGTGGTGCGTGACATCATCGAAGGTCTCCTTAATCGTCGGTTATTGGGTCAACATGAATGTGAGAAAATCGCCCTTTTCAACAGGCGTGCATTCCCGACCCAGCACGCTTTTGCAGTTGCGGCGAAACCATTTCTCGACTTTTTTGGGGTCTGCATAGCGTTCGGGCGATTTCGAAATCGCCAGCGGCGAGATGCTTTTGCCAGCCCGGGTTTGGCCGACTTTTGCTGGGTTATTGGTATGGCACGATGTGCACGAAGGTGTTTCAGGCTTTCCCGTCGCGTGATTTGAAGAGAATAGTGAGCGTCCTCTTTCGGCGGAAAAACCCGCAAATCCACCTGCCTGCTTATTGATTTGCTCAGCATACTTCCCGATCATCGGGAGATTGCCGGAGGCTGTGGCATCTATCGATAGCCCCATGAGGATACTGAAAGCGATTGCCGTAACGGCAACGCGTCTGAGGTTGAAACGGCGTGTCATTTTCATTTCTTCTATCCTTTGGTCTTGTCTCTATTGGTCTTGGCTTCATTGGGTATGAGGATGTTTGCATCATCGAACCGGCCTGGAGCCGCGTCGCGATGACACCCATCGCAGTTCACTTTTGAACCCACGCCCTGGCGTGCGAAAATCTCAGCATCAAACTTTCGGTGATGCTTTTTCCAATACGGCGTATCGGTCATTCGATTTGATTTCGTTTCAATACGTCCAATCCGGTGCGCGACTTCCGTATCGAAGCGCGAGGCATCATTTGCACTCAGATAACGCTCGATCTGGAGGCGAGGTTCCTCTTCCAGGCTTGCGTCCTCGCCGTAATGATCGGCCAAACCGGCCATGAGAACTTGCCAGTTTGCGGCCAACCGGAGGCTCGGATGGTAAGGAACATGGCAATCGCCGCACTCACTTGAATAGACACTCGAAAACGCGCTGGGACGCCACCTCTCTGACGGCAGTGCGCCCAGCTTCGTGCCCGCGAAAGTGAGACTGCCGGCAACCGCAAAAAACAAGATCGCGCCTCGGATTAAACCGACCCGACCTTTCCCAGAACCATTTTCAGGGACCGGTTTTTGCCCAGAAATCATTGCCTTCAAGATCGGGTGGCGAAAGAATTTGACTTCGACAAAAACCCCCAGAAGGTGAATGCAGATAGCGCCGATCAGCGCTCCCGCCAAAGCCTCATGGATGTCTTCAAAGAAGTCTCCGACCTTGAAACTGATGATGGCTGCAAAAGGACCAAGATTCTCCTGGCCGCCCAGCACGATTAACCCCGTCACCACCAACAAGATCATCAGCGTCAACAATCCGACGATCATCCATGCCCCGACAGGATTATGGCCTGCGTGTGTTTCAGGGCGTGCTCTGAGGACGGAGAAAAGGTGGTTTGCCACGTCCCTGAGACGCAAAGGAAAGGAGCTAAATCGGCTGTAATAGCTGCCAAGAAATCCCCACGTCATACGAAAGGCCAGTAAATAGCCCAGTGCATATCCGGCCAATACATGAAGACTGAGCCACCATTCAGAGCTCAGGTACCCGGTAATCGCAGCGACGGTGACGACACAGACCATCAACCAATGGAAAAGGCGTAACGGCAGATCCCAGACCATTGCCATTTTGCAAGGCTGTTTGTGTGGTTGATCGAGCGGCGTGGTTGGCTTCGGTCCGTGCATGTTGCCATCTGATGTTTTGTTTTTCGATGACGACTAAACTGCGCGGATCAAACAAAGTGGACAATCAACCCTAATTCTAATTTGGGCGATTTAGGACTTAAGTTTATTTGGGGTTTACATGGGGTTTACGGCAAATTTCCAGACGTGGTGATGAAGGCCTCAGCGTGGCGTTGAATATCAGGTGAACACTGTCTGTGCAGACGTTATTTACATCTGGACGTCAATCTGCTCGGCAACAAATATCAGTTGATATCGTCTCAAAAGATCAGGTTCATCGTGAACATGAGAACCGCCAGGAACAAGATGGTCATGATACCGCCGGCGCGGATGAAATCGATGACACTATAGCCTCCCGGCCCCATGATCAGGGCGTTCACTTGGTGCGTGGGAATGAGAAATGAGTTCGACGTAGCGAGGGCCACGGTGAGCGCAAAGACCATAGGGTCGGCGCCTGCACTCAACGCAATATTGATCGCCAGGGGCACCAACAAGACTGTGGCCCCGACATTCGACATCACCAAGGTAAACAAGGTAGCAAGGATGGCGACGGTCAATTGCAGCACCCAAATTGACGTTTCGCCAATTGCCGCGAGAATTTGTCCGGCAATCCAAGCTGCCGTACCGCTCGCTTCGACGGCGCCGCCAAGCGGGATCAAACTCGCCAGCAAAAAAACGGTTTTCCAACTCACCGCGTAATAGGCTTCTTCAGCGTTAATAACTTTGGTGAGTATCATCCCGAGTGCACCGGTCAAGAGAGAGACAGATAATCTCAGGTCGGTAAAAAGCACCAAAACCAAGGCGACGGCGAGAAAACCGACGGCGTGCGGTATTTTGTCGCTGCGAACTTCTTCGTGCGGATAATCACTCGTGACAACCACAATGTTCTGGACGACATCGAGCCGGTGGAGGCTATGCCAGTCAGCGTAGGCGATGACCGTGTCACCGGCCTTAAAAACGAGATTGTGTATGGTCTCGCTGTCAGTGATGGTTTCGCCGTCGCGAATAACCGCAACCATGGGTACGCCATGGTCTCTGCGGGCAAATATTGATATGGGCGATTCGCCGACCCATGGAGATGTGGGCGGTATGATCAGCTCAGCAAACCCGGAATGAGCCTGGGACAGCGCGTCAGCGAGCGCGGTCAAGCTGGGTTTCACCTCCAGCCCCATTTCCTGCGCAAAGAAATCGATGGCGTGGGGGTCGCCGATCCATGCAACGATGTCACCTTCTTCGATTTTCATACCCAGGTGGACACCACCCGCACCCATGCGCAGCTTCTTGTTCGAAGTCACGGCGACGGTCTCAATCGAATAGCGGTGTTCAAAATCCCTGAGGTGCAGGCCGATCAACGGGCTGCCTTTGGGTACGTGGACCTCGCGAAGGACACATTCCAGGCCATAGGCTTCTCGGAAATACGCCGCCGATCCGGTGGTGTCCGCCTGCAACTTACCTTTGGGCAGAACGAACCGCCCGAACACGACGAAGTAGACGATGCCAACAAACAACATGGCGAGTCCAACCGGCGTTACGGAAAACAGGCCAAACGAGTCCAGTTGCTGATCGGCGGGGAGCTGTTTATTGGCGTTCAGAATGAGGTCATTGAGGAGAATAAGCGGGCTGGAGCCAACCAAAGTTAGTGTTCCGCCTAAGATGGCGCAAAAGCCCATGGGCATGAGCAGCCGCGAAATCGGAATCCCTGCGCGCACCCCAATTCGCTTCACCACGGGCAAAAAGAGCGCGGCGGCGCCAACGTTTTGCATAAATCCCGAAATGACCCCAACAGTTCCCGAAATCATCGGAATAATCCGGGTTTCCGTCGTTCCACCGACCCGCATAATCTGTTTGGCGGCGACGTTCATGACGCCGGTTTTGTCTAATCCGGCACCAATAATCATGACGGCGATAATTGACATGACCGCGTTGCTGGCAAAACCGCTGAATAGATCATTGATTTCAACGAGGCCCTTGTCCAATCCCATCGCGGGACCGATCAATGTCGTGAACCCTAAAAACACCATGACCGAAATGGCGGCAACGTCGATGGGAACAATCTCAAATGAAAACAAATATACCGTGAGTAATAAAATCGAAATAACCCACGCGATTTCGGTATTTGGCGCCAAGTTTGTTAAATAAATACCCGGAATGACAAACAAGAATACCGTAGCGGCAAGAAAAATCGCATGTTTCCGCATCACTTCCCCCTTTAGTAATCGCAAACCCCAAGTGGACGACACAAAATCAAATGAGATTACTCAATGACTTGTTACTCAAGGATTGATGAATCCCACCGTTATAATTATCCAAAATTGTCGGATAATTGATCGTCAATCAGTATAACATTCTATGGTTGTGTATTGTATTTTTTTACAATAGGGGGATCGTCAGCAGTGATGCAATTGCATTTTATTTGTAGAAACGGCGCTGCGTACAACACCACTTAAAACCAGCACGATCGTCAGTATTGCATCGAAGCCCGATGGCGTGTTCAACGAAGCCCGCGATATCGTCAATGATTCTCTAGACCGCCATTTCGGCTCTGTGATTTTCCTTGACTTTTTCCCTATTATATATGTATTAATTCCTTGATTTGTTATAAGGACTCTTCCCCATGCCCTCCGCTGCCCAGATTGACGCCAACCGTGCCAACGCGCGCCGCTCAACCGGCCCGCGCACGCCTGGGGGCAAGACCGTGTCGCGCAGCAATGCGCTGAAGCATGGGCTTTACGCCGAGCGCATTTTAGCACCCG
>JABIPG010000008.1 GCA_018698795.1 Rhodospirillaceae bacterium | reverse complement strand
GCTTTGATGATGTTGAAATCACGGACTACCACAAAGGATGAGGACCATGACTTACCTCACACACCCCGGCAAAATTCTCAAAGGTGAATTGCAAGCGCGCGCGATCACCGGCACGGAACTGGCGCGCCGCATCAAGGTCCCGGCCAACCGCATCGGTGACATCCTACGCGGCCGGCGCGGCATCACCGGAGACACAGCATTGAGGCTCGGTATTTACTTAGGCACCGGGCCGGAAGTTTGGATGAACCTGCAAAGTCAGTACGACCTGACCAAGGCCGAGGCCGAACACGGCGAGACCATTGCCCGCGAGGTTAAGGCTGCCTGAGCCGCACCCTTCGCTAAACGTGCTAACCGTCCAACCCCATCAACGACCGCGCGAAGGCGTCCGCCTCGAAGGCGTGTAAATCATCGATGCCTTCACCGACGCCGACCGCATGCACGGGCAGACCGAATTTTTCCGCCAGGGCCACCACCACGCCACCCTTGGCGGAGCCGTCGAGTTTGGTCATCACCAGGCCGGTGACGTTGACGATATCCTTGAAGATTTCAACCTGGCTATGCGCGTTTTGGCCGATGGTGGCGTCCATCACCAAGAGCACGCTGTGCGGTGCAGTGTCGTCAATTTTGCCGATCACCCGGACGATCTTTTCCAACTCCGCCATCAGGTCCTTGCGGTTTTGCAGGCGCCCAGCGGTATCGATCATCAACACATCGGCGCCCGCCGCCTTGGCTTGTTCCAGCGCCGTATAGGCCAGCGCCGCCGCATCGCCACCGGGCGTACCGGTGATCACCGGGCAGTCAGAACGCTCACCCCAGATTTGCAATTGCTCCACGGCGGCGGCACGGAAGGTGTCGCCGGCGGCGATCATCACCGAGCGCCCGCTGTCTTTGAATTGCTTGGCCAGTTTGCCGATGGTCGTCGTCTTGCCGCTGCCGTTGATGCCGCAGACCAGCACCACATGGGGGCTAAGGCTGGCGTCGATTTGCAGTGGCTTGGCCACGGGTTCAAGAATTTCAGCGATATCCTCGGCCAGGGCGGCGCGGACGACATCAGCAGAAACATCCGCTTCAAAACGGCGGTCCGCCACGGACGCTGAGAGCTTCGCCGCTGTGGCGACGCCGAGATCACCGGTGATCAGAATTTCTTCCAGGTCCTGCAGGGCGTCGGCATCAAGCTTGCGCTTGGTCAACAGGTCGGTGATGCCGCCGGTGATTTTTTGCGACGATTTGGAGAGCCCGCTTTTCAGCCGGCCAAACCAGCCGCCGGTTGCCTCATTACTCACGCTGCGACCCCCACCAATCCATCAGCCGTCACAGAGGTGATGCGGACATCAACTATTTGGCCCGGCCGCCCCGGATCATCAGCGCCATCAATTTTGACCGGAATATAATGCTCACTGTGGCCCTCACCGGGGCGCTCAATCAGCACACGGCCGGCTGTGCCGGTTTGGCGAAGTTTGAGATCATGCAGCGCTTTCTCACCGGCCCGGCGCAAGCGTGCGGCGCGCGCCTTGGCCACGTCACCGGGCACTGATGGCATGCGTGCCGCCGCGGTGCCTTCACGGGCGGAGTACGGAAACACATGCAGGTGCGACAAACCCAAGCCATCAACGGCGGCGAGCGTGTTTTCAAACATCGCATCCGTCTCGGTCGGGAAACCGGCAATCAGATCGGCGCCAATGGCGACATCGGGCCGCGCTAACCGGGCGCGTTCAATCACCCGCACCGCATCGCCGTGGGAATGGCGGCGCTTCATGCGTTTCAGCACCATGTCGTCCATGGCCTGCAGGCTGAGATGCAGATGCGGCATCAGGCGCGGCTCATTTGCCAGCAGATCAAACAACGCGTCGTCCATGGCTGCGGGGTCGAGTGAAGAGAGCCGCAGGCGCGCCAACTGCGGCACGGCGCCCAGAAGTTTGGTGACCATGTGCCCAAGTCTCGGGGCGCCGGGCAGATCCTCACCGTAGGAGCAGATATCGACACCGGTGAGCACGATCTCCTTGTAGCCTTCATCACATAGTTTTGCCACTTGCTCGATCAGGTGCCCCATGCCGACACTGCGGTTGGGGCCGCGCGCAAACGGGATGATGCAAAACGTACAGCGGTGGTCACAACCCTGCTGCACCTGCACGAAAGCGCGCTCACGGCCTTCGAAGCCGGCCACCATATGCGGCGCTGTCTCATGCACCGTCATGATATCGGTAACATGCACGGGCGCGGCATTGACGGCCCATGCGCCATAGCTGGCGGGATCGAGTTTTTCCGCATTGCCGAGCACACGATCGACCTCGGGCATGGCGCCAAATTTTTCAGGTGCGAGCTGCGCGGCGCAACCGGTGACGATCAGCTTGGCCTTGGGGTTGTCGCGCCGGGCGCGGCGAATGGTTTGGCGGGCTTGGCGCTCGGCCTCGGCGGTAACCGCACAGGTGTTGATGATCACCGCATTCTCTAGGGACCCCGCCTCAGCGTGCTGGCGCATGATTTCAGACTCAAACGTATTGAGCCGACAACCAAGAGTGATGACTTGCGGAGCTGTCATCGCGGCCTCTCAGACAGCCATCAAAGAGGGGTCGAGCGTGCCGTGGTATACAGTCTGCGTCGGGCCGGCCATCAACACGTGGCCGTCTTCGCGCCACTCGATAAACAGCGCGCCACCATCCAATACGATTTCACTACGTCGCGATGTGATGCCACGCCGAAAAGCGGCGACACCAACGGCGCAAGCGCCCGAGCCGCAAGCTTGGGTGATGCCGACGGCGCGTTCCCAAACCCGCATGCGCAGTTTGTCCGGGCCGAGCGATGACACCACTTCGATATTGGCGCGCTCGGGGAACATCGCATGGGTTTCCAACTGCGGGCCCAGGGTTTCGATATCAACCGCCTCGGCGTCATCGACGAAAAACACAGCGTGCGGATTGCCGATGTTGACGCCGACCGGGTCGCGCAAAGGGCCGATTTCCACGTCCAGGTGCAGTGTGTCGGCAGCAGACGCGAGCGGGATGTCCGACCACTGCAGTCCGACCGGGCCCATATCGACGCTAACCATGCCGTCATCATCGCGGCGGGCGGACAAAACGCCGGCAACGGTTTCTATGTTCACCGCACCCGCACCGCTCTCATCCATCATCAACGCCGCCACGCAGCGCGTGCCGTTGCCGCAAGCCTCGGCGGCGCTGCCGTCAGCGTTGAGAATTTCCATGAATATGTCGGCATCGGGGTTAAGGGCAGGCTTGATGATCAGCAGTTGATCAAAGCCGACACCGAAACGCCGATCGGAGATCGCCTGGGCCTGGGCCGGCGAGATGGAAATTTCCGACGCGCGGCCATCCAGGACGACGAAATCGTTGCCCAGCCCGTGCATTT
>JABIPG010000221.1 GCA_018698795.1 Rhodospirillaceae bacterium | reverse complement strand
GCAGATGGCCAATCTCAAGGCATTACGCGAACCCGACAACAAATCGAGACGCCGACGCCCTGGAGGACCACCCCAACGGCATGCGCGACGTGGCGGACCTGTTGAAACAGGTCGAGAAAGCCGACCCCAAACGCGCCAAGGAACTCGCCGACAAGACATTCCAGCGCTTGTCGGAGGGAAAGCGCAGGCAGTTGCAGAAGATGGAGGGAGCGCCGACGCCAACGCCTGAGCAACCGGCGGAACCGCGTCACCCGCGCAATGGCAATGATGCACTCTCCGCCCGAGAGGTCCTCAACAGCGATGCCCGCAGCACCGATGACCGGAACGCCGAAGCCCGCAACATAGATGACCGCGACAGGGATTTTGATATCGACTTCACAGGCGCGCCTTCGCCCCAAGGCGGTACGGAAAAACCCGATGAGCTCGACGCCGCGGCCAAGGGCGCATTGGATTTCTACAACGACGAGTTGCTGGCCATCCGCCAAGGCACATCACCCATCGTGCGCGGGCTCGACGGCACCGACAACTACCAGCGCGCGCCGCGAACTGAGCAGTATTTGTACGCTGAATCAGGCAAAATATCGGACAGCGGTAAGTACGTTGTCCTGCGTGATCCAGACAGCCGTCAACTCGCTGTCTGGCACCGCAACCCGGAGATGTCGGAATCCGGTGCGGGCCGGGCCGGGCGGTTGTTGGGGCTTGGTGTCCTGGGACCGCTCAAGGCGGGCGCCAGCGGCGTGCGGGCCGCCACGGCGGCCAAGGCGGCGGGGCACAATATCCGCTACGCGGCATCCAACCGAAACTTCGCCAACTGGGCCGGCGAAATATTGTCCGGCAAGGCTAAGGCCGGCAACAAACTCGCCAAGGTCGGCCAACTGGACAATGAGGTGAAAGCATTTCTCAAAAGCAAAGGCATTACTCCGGCAAAGGACAGCATCACCGTCCTCGACATGCACCTCACGCATATGGCGTGCAATGCCAAACGTGCGGCGGGCAAATCGGTGCCTGACGAAATGCTACGCCACATGCCGGAAATCCTGGGTAACCCCAAGGCGGTGCTGTGGGACAAAAAGAAGGGAAACCTGCTCTACGCCTTCGATGTGCCGGATGGTCCGAAGAAGGGCAAGTTTGTCGTCGAGGTCGATTTCAACATCAAAGTATTCAGCGAAGGGCGGCGCCAGGAAGTCGTGACCAACAGCGTAAAGACGGGTGGAATGGTCGGTCGAGATCACCTGATCGATACGAATTCATACGATGTTATAAAAGGGGGATTGTAGATTGAATGTGTGGCTGTTCTGGTGGGTCGCCCTACCCACATGCGGCAGTCCGTCGAAACGGATCACCTCCAGGATGGCGTTTTCCCTGTCGTCAGAACAGCCACACCTTATTGTAGAAAAAAAACTTCCGCTATCAAGAAAATACCCAATCGAGCCCATGCCCGCATGCCTGAAACCCTAGGTAATTCTGGGTAATTCCAGGGCGGCACTCTGGGACAAAAAGAAGGGAAACTTGCCGTACGCCTTCGGCGTGCCGGGTGATCCGAAGAAGGGTAAGCCAAACATTCGCCAAAATTGTCGCTATCGGAAACTCTGCAATCTAGGAAAGAAATCTGCGAGCAAACTAAGAGGATTGATGCGGTGTTTGAGCGGCGTTAGGCTGAAGCCTCACCCTCATCATTCTTGCGCGTCTTGATACCGAGCAGCGTGTACGCCGGACAGACGTTCACCAGCGCGGTGACGATTGGCAAGATACCGATCCAGCCCCAAACATTGTAGCCGGTGTCCGGCGCGATGAAGTTGAGCGCGTAGGCAATCAGCACAAGGCCCACGATGATTCTAAGGATGCGGTCGATACTTCCAACGTTCTTGATCATGACGGTCTCTCCCTAACCGGGGTGGAATGAAATACTAAAGCCGATGTAAGCACTTCAGCCGGCCAAGTCTGTGACTAGGTCACGCTGACGCCGCAACCCAAGCCGTCAACTGATCTGCCGGTTGCAGCGGATCCACTCCTGGGTGTCGCCGGGCTTGGCGCTCGATTGCAGGTGCATCAGCTCGTCGTGCGCTTGGCGCATCACAACTGTCGCGCCCGCATCGACGTCGCCCGCTGGCGCCACGTATTTGAAGCCGTGGCGATCGTACTCGCCGGCAATCTCTTTGCCGCCGGGTGTGACGATTTTCGGCCCGTCGATATACAAATGCTTCAAGCCCTGGCACCAGTGGCCATCAATCTGATCCGCGCGCGCCGGCGCTGTGGCCGATACCAATGCGCTGCCCATCGCGATTACAAATACAAAGGTTTTCAACATGGCTGCCTCTCCCCATCCGCTACCCTAGGGGAATTCCATCATGAATCGGCTTTAAACCGCAAGGGAAGAGGCAAAGGAGATCAGGAGAAGGACAGCCTAGAGCGGGGCATCCTCGATCTCGGTTTGCAGACGGGAAATCTCCGATTGCACCTCGAACAGCAGCGTCGACATGCGTTCGTGCAACTTGATCAGGCGGTCCACCTTGGAAGCCAGATCCGCAGTCTCTTCCAAATCGGGGCCGAATTCGGGCGCCATGCCCGAGGCAGCTCCGCCCAGCAGCCACATGGGCTGCACGCTCAAAACGCCAGCCAGCATCTGTAATTTATTAGCGCGCGGCTCGGAGCGATCGCTTTCCCAATTGCCCAGCGTTTTCAGCAAGATACCTGCGCGCCTGGCCAATTGCGCCGCGCTCAAACCACGCATTTCGCGCGCCAACTGGATGCGCCCACCCAAGGTCGGGCCGCTGGTTAAAGCCTTAGCGGTGTCGCTGGCTATTTTGGCGGTTTTTTTGGTGGCCTTTTTGGCGGTTTTCTTCGCTGCCTTCTTGCCCACCTGGGTTTTCGTTGTTCTCTTCGCCATGGAACGCCTACCTTTCTATGTCGGCGCTGACCATAGCAAAGCGTTCCATAAAGGCAAATTGACGCAAGTCAGCCAGAGGCATTACTTCCAGATCGGCTTGCCGTCGCCGGGCAGCCCGTAGGCCGCCCACTTGCGCGTCACCTCGTCGATGACATCGTCGGCCATGCGGATTGGCGTGCCCCACTCGCGGTGCGTTTCAGGCGCCATTTTGGCGGTGGCGTCGATACCCATTTTCGAACCCAGCCCCGATTCCGGTGAGGCGAAATCCAGATAATCGATGGGGGTGTTCTCGATTATAGTGACGTCGCGGGCCGGGTCGACCTGGGTCGAGAGCGCCCAGATCACATCGTTCCAATCACGCGCGTTGACACCGTCGTCCACCACAATCACGAACTTGGTGTACATAAATTGCCGCAAGTACGACCACACCCCCATCATCACGCGCTTGGCGTGGCCGGGGTAAGCTTTCTTGATCGAGACCACGGCGACCCGGTACGAGCACCCTTCCGGCGGCAGCCAAAAATCGGTGATTTCAGGGAATTGCTGAGCCAGCAGCGGCACGAACACGTCGTTGAGCGCTTCCCCCAGTACCGAAGGCTCGTCTGGCGGGCGGCCCGTAAAGGTTGAGAGATAAATCGGGTCGCGGCGCATGGTGATGGCGCTGATGGTGAATACCGGAAACGGCTCCACCGAGTTATAGTACCCGGTGTGGTCGCCGTAGGGGCCTTCATCGCCGTGCTCATCCAAGGACACGTGGCCCTCGAGAACGATCTCCGCCGATGCGGGAACTTTCAAAGGCACGGTTTTGCAATCGACCAGTTCGACCTTTTGGCCACGCAACAGACCGGCGAATTGGTATTCCGACAATGTGTCGGGTACCGGCGTCACGGCAGCCAAAATGGTGCCCGGGTCCGCGCCCAGCACCACGGCGGCTGGCAGCGGTTCGCGGTTTTGATCTTTCCAGCGGGCATGGTGCTGCGCGCCGCCCCGGTGCTTGAGCCAGCGCATCAGCGTCGTGTTCGGGCCCGTCACTTGCATGCGGTAGATACCTAGGTTGAAATCGTCGCGAGCGTCGGCATCGTCTCCAGTCGATTTCCCCTTGGCATTTGGGCCCTGCGTCACCACCAGGGGCCAGGTGATCAAGGGCGCAGGTTCGCCCGGCCAGCAGGTCTGGATCGGCAGCTTCGCCAGATCGATGTCGTCGCCCTTCCAGATGACCTCTTGGCATGGCGCGCGCGAGACGGTTTTCGGCTTCATGCTCATGACAGTCTTGAGCAGCGGCAGCATTTGAAGTGCTTGCTTGAAGCCGCCGGGTGGCTCGGGCTGGCGCAATTGGGCCAAGGTTTCGCCAATTTCGCGCAGCTCATGCGGCTCGCGGCTCATGCCCCAGGCGACGCGCTCCACGGTGCCAAACAGGTTGACCAACATTGGCATGTCGTATTTTTCGCCATTCGGGCCGATCACATTTTCGAACAATACGGCGGGCCCGCCCTCGGCCAGCAGACGGGTTTGTATCTCAGTCATTTCCAGGTGCGGCGATACGGGTTCCGACACCCGTACCAGTCGGCCAGCGGGTTCTAGGCGGTCAAACAAGAAATCTCGGAGAGAGGAAAAACTCATAATATTGTTATCTACTTCTCATCGCAGCGGCACTCAAAGTTATTGTAATTGTAAAACCCCCGGAATACCCTTTTTAAAATTGATTCAAGGACTATATAAACCATTATATTCCTTGAGTTTACGCGCGTGTATAATGCGCAAGTTGTGTTCCGGGGTGGATCATAATCAATAGGGCGGGCTTTCAAAGCAGCATGAGCGAAAACGGCACAAATCAGTTTCAGCGACTCATTGAAGTCGGTATCGCGCTCTCAGCTGAGCGTGATACCAACCGATTGATGGAGCGAATCCTGCTGGAAGCCAAGGATATCTGCAACGCCGACGGCGGTACGCTGTATCTACGCACCGAGCAGGACGCCCTGAAATTCGAGATCATGCGCACCGATTCGCTCGACATTGCGCTCGGCGGCACCACCGGCAAGGAAATCACCTTTCCACCGCTGCGTATGTATGACCCCGAAACCGGTGCCGAGAACCGCAAAAACGTCGCCACTTGGGCAGCTATTTCCGGCACATCCGTCAACATTAAGGATGCCTACGAGGCCGACGACTTCGATTTCACCGGCACTAAAAAGTTCGATGAGGGCATGGGATATCGTTCCAAATCGTTCCTCACCGTGCCGTTGAAAAACAGCCAACAAGAGATCATCGGCGTTCTGCAGTTGCTCAACGCCAAGGACCGCGAGACCGGCGAGGTGATTGCCTTCGGCACCGACATCCAGCCCTTGATCGAGGCGCTGTCGTCACAGGCCGCCGTGGCGCTGGATAACCAGCAACTTTTGGAAGGCCAAAAGAAACTGCTGGATTCGTTTATCGAGCTGATTGCATCAGCGATTGACGCCAAGTCGCCCTACACAGGCGGCCACTGCCAGCGCGTACCCGAACTGACCAAGATGCTGGCCAATGCCGCCAGTGAAAGCACCGAAGGGCTTTACGCCGATTTCGAGCTCACCGAAGATCAATGGTATGAACTGCACATCTCGGCGTGGTTGCACGACTGCGGCAAGGTGACGACCCCGGAATACGTGGTCGATAAATCCACCAAGTTGGAAACCATTTACGACCGCATCCACGAAATTCGCATGCGCTTTGAAGTGGTCAAGCGCGACGCCACCATCGAATACATGAAAGCCATCATCGATGGCGGTGATCCTGATGCGCTGCGCGTCGAGCTCGAAGAGCGCCTGGCCAAATTGGATGACGACTTCGCCTTCATTGCCGAGAGTAACCTGGGCGGCGAGTTCATGGCGCCCGAGCGCGTTGACCGGGTGAAGGAAATCGCCGATATCGAATGGACGCGCACCTTGGACGACCGCGCGGGTGTTTCATTCGAGGAGTTGAAGCGCAAGGAACGTGCACCCGCGCCGCAGTTGCCGATTGTCGAAAAACTGCTGGCCGACCGCGACGACCACATTATCTACCGCGAAAGCCCGGCCACCGCCGCGGCCGATGACAACCCGTACGGCTTCCAGCTGGATGTGCCCGAGAATAAATTCAACATGGGCGAGGTCTACAATCTGTGTATCGGACGCGGCACACTGACCGAAGAAGAGCGCTTCATCATCAACGACCATATCGTCCAAACCATCGTCATGCTGGAACAATTGCCGTTCCCGAAACACCTGAAAAAAGTGCCGGAGTTCGCCGGCGGTCACCACGAGAAAATGGACGGCACCGGGTACCCGAAGAAGCTGAACGAAGAAGATATGTCGTTGCCGGCCCGGATCATGGCCATCGCCGATATCTTCGAAGCCTTGACCGCCGCCGACCGGCCGTACAAACCCCCAAAGAAACTCTCGGACAGCATCAAGATCATGTCGTTCATGAAAAAAGACGCGCATATCGATGCGAACTTGTTTGAGCTGTTCCTGACGTCGGGCGTCTACAAGGAGTATGCGGAGTGTTTTCTCGATCCGTCACAGATTGACGAGGTTGATATCTCGCAATATCTGCCGGCCGAGGGCGGCGACGACTAAACGATGTCGCCCGAAGCCTTCGAACGCGCCACCACCTATCCCTACCGGATACCCGAGCAATCCTTCATCTACCGGAACGGCGATGAGCACCCGCTTGGCGGCGGCGACGAGCTGCCATCATTGGATGGCCGTACGCCGGTGCTGGCCGTCGGCTCGAACCAGTCACCGGATCAACTGGCGCGTAAATTCCAAGGCGCGCATTGGGGCGAGATTCCGGTGATCCGCTGTGAACTGGATGAGTTTGATTCGGTCTTTTCGCCACATATTGCATCCTACGGTGCTATCGCCGCGACGTTGCAGCATGCGCCCGGCGTCTCGGTGACGCTATTTGTCACGTGGCTGACACCCCCACAATTGGAGCGCATGCACGAGACGGAAATCTCCAGCGCCAACTATGGCTATGGGCGATTGAACAGCGTCCGGATGAAATGTGAACTGGGGCCGGCATTGAACAGCGTCCATATTTACAACAGCCGGCGTGGAACGCTCTGTCACAATGAAGAGCCGATCCCAGTCGCAGAGATTCCAGCGCAAAATCGATCCTGGAAAGCCATGAGCCAACTGGATGTGCAAGACCATGTCTGCCGTCGGCTGGCACCCGAGCACGACCTGCAAACCTTCATTCGCTCTTCCATCGATGATCAAGACCTGCGGTTTGAACGCTCTGAATCGCTAAAAACCGGCGCACGAGTCTTCGATCATCCGGGTTTCACCGAGATCTCAATCTAATTTTGAGCTGAGACTCAACCCGTCCATATCTGGCCGGCAATAACACTCGCCGTGACAATCAATCCGAAATCCCGATTTGACTTAAACTTACGCAGACAATCGGCAGGGATTTCGGTGTCTACATCCCAAACTTGCCATGCTAGATGCACGCCACCCGCCGCCAAACCGGCGTAGAATGGCCACGCCAAGCTGCTCATCCATCCCGCAATTGCGATCATCAGTAACGTGCCGCCATAGAAGGCGATCAGCCAAGGCTTGGTCGCCGTGCCCAACGCCAAAGCACTGGATTTCACCCCGACCAGCATATCATCTTCCTTGTCTTGATGGCCGTAGATGGTGTCGTACCCAAGCGTCCACAAAATGCCTGCCGCATAAAGCCAGCCCGGCGCCGCGCCAAGGTCGCCCTGGACCACAGCCCAGCCCATCAGCGCACCCCAGTTAAATGTGAACCCAAGCCACAATTGCGGCCAATAGGTGATGCGTTTCATGAACGGGTAAATCACCACCAAAGCCAATGACGCCACGCCCAGTTTGACTGCGAAAGGATTGAACTGCAGCAATATCCACAATCCAACTGCCAACAGCGCCACAAAGAAAATCACCCCGGCAACGACACTGAGTTCACCACTGGCGATGGGCCGGTTGGCGGTCCGCGCCACCTTGGCGTCCATGTCCCGGTCGGCAAGATCGTTGAGCACGCAGCCTGCGCTCCGCATTACCAGCGCGCCAATGCCAAACAGCGCGCCAATGGTCCAGTCAGGCCATCCGGGCGTCGCCAATGCCATACTCCACCAGCACGGCAACAGCAAAAGCCACGTGCCGATCGGTCGGTCGAGACGCGCCAACCGCATGTAGGGCCGCACGATACCGGGCGCGTACCGGTCGACCCAATTGCCGACAGGAATATCGCTGGCGTCCGAAATCCCGGTAGATGACTCCAATTCTCCACTCATGGCGCCAATATACGTCGCTTGCGCTGTACTGGCCACCACGACCCAGCGTATGATCGCCAACCATGAGCCGACCACCGCCACGCCTGTTTGTTGATACCGCCCTCGCCGACAACCAATCGGTAATGCTTGAGGGCAACGCGGCCCACTATCTGAACAACGTCTTGCGCCTAAAGCCGGGTGCACATGTGTTGCTGTTCAATGGACGCGATGGCGAATGGTCGGCCGAGATTTCGGGCTCCAGCCGCAAGACCTGCGACTTCATACTCAAAACCCAAACACGCCCGCAAGAACCTCGGCAATCGCTCACCCTTGCCTTTGCACCGCTGAAAAAAACCGCCATGCATTTTTTGGTCGAGAAAGCCACAGAACTCGGTGTCGGCACTTTGTGCCCGGTGATCACCGAGCGAACGGAAACCAACCGGATCAATTTGGATCGCATGCAAGCCCAGGCGCAAGAAGCCGCAGAGCAATGCGAACGGCTTACCGTACCGGGCGTTGAAACGGCACAACCGCTTGATGAGTTCGTCAAGGCCTGGCCTGAAACCGATCCCTTATGGATGGGCGATGAAACCGGCGGCGGCGAAAACCTCATCAATGCCTTGCAGGCTCACTCGACAGGCATGACGCCGACCGCTCGACACGGTTTTTTGATCGGTCCAGAAGGCGGTTTTACCGCAAACGAGCTTGCCAGCCTGGACGCATTGCATTTTGTTAACCGGGTCGACCTGGGTCCGCGCATTCTTCGCGCGGAAACTGCGGCGCTCGCGGCACTTACCTGTTGGCAGGCCTTGCTTGGTGACTGGCAACGGCTAAATCAATAATACGTCTGAAAAGAACCTGAGGAATTATCCATGCCCGCAACCGGCACACCGCAACCGCCCATCGAAAACCGTGATGAACTGATTGCCTACATCGCCAGCGGCTGCAAACCGCCAGAACAGTGGCGCATCGGCACCGAGCACGAGAAATTTGCCTATCACCTGGAGAACTTCCGCCCACTGCAATATGAGGGCGACGTCGGCATTCGGGCACTGTTGGATGCCATGATGCGTTTCGGCTGGCATCCTGTGATGGAGGGTAACAACGTCATCGCGTTAACCGACGACACCGGGGCCTCAATCAGCCTGGAACCTGCCGGGCAGTTGGAACTTTCCGGCGCACCATTAGAAACCGTGCATGAAACGTGCAGTGAGGTCACTGGCCACCTGCAACAAGTGAAGGCCATCGCGCGTGAGATGGAAATCGGTTTTTTGGGTCTTGGATATCATCCCAAATGGCCCAACGCCGAAATGCCCTGGATGCCCAAGGGGCGCTATAAAATTATGCGCGATTACATGCCCAAGGTCGGCACCATGGGGCTTGATATGATGAAGTCCACCTGCACGGTGCAGGTCAATCTGGATTTCTGCTCCGAGGCGATGATGGTCAAGATGTTCCAGGTTTCCCTTGCGCTGCAGCCGATTGCCACAGCGCTTTGGGCCAACTCACCGTTCAAGGAAGGCAAACCGACGGGATATCTTTCATACCGCAGCCATTGTTGGACCGACACTGACCCAGACCGCTGCGGCACGCTGCCGTTTGTATATGAAGACGGTTTCGGGTTCGAACGATACGTCGATTACCTGCTCGATGTGCCCATGTATTTCGTCTACCGCGATGGCCAATACATTGATGCCGCGGGTCTGTCGTTCAAGGACTTCATGAAGGGGGAGCTTTCCGTGTTGCCCGGTGAAAAGCCCACTATGAAGGATTGGGAAGATCATTTGTCGACGGCTTTTCCCGAAGTGCGGCTTAAAAAATTCCTGGAGATGCGCGGTGCGGATGGCGGCCCCTGGGCACGCCTATGCGCGCTGCCGGCGTTTTGGGTCGGGTTGCTTTACGATAGCGAATCCCTCTCCCAAGCTGCCGATTATATTGCCGATTGGACGCAGGAAGAGCGCGACTCATTGCGCGACAACGTCCCGGAACACGCACTAAACACGCCGTTCCGGGGTGGCACCGTGCGCGATATCGCCCTTGATGTGTTGGAATTCGCCCACGCTGGTCTCAAACGCCGCTCACGCCTCGACAGCATCGGTCTGGATGAAACCCACTACTTAAAACCTCTATTCCTGATCGCCGAATCGGGCATTACGCCGGCAGAAGAAATGCTCCGCGCCTATGAGCGCCGTTGGCACGGCGAAGTCGATCCGGTGTTTCAAGAGTATGCTTATTAGAGCGCTTTCGCTCTGCCGGTTACACGCATGCTTGGTTTGCCGCCTACCAACGGGAATGGCGTAATCTTGACCAAATTTTCACCTTTGTTTGCCACGCTAGCCGTTCAGTTCCCAGAACAAGGATTGCTAGCATGGCAGATCCCATTGCCGAGAATGAGCCTTCGAGTCTTGATGAACTGACCCACAGCGAGCTGCTTGTGATGCATCAAACCTCTTCGTCGGCGATCTTATTTTCCAAAATGGTTCAATGGCTGTGCATCGGCATGTGCCTAGCGCTTTTTTGCGTTGCCGTTTTCATCAGTAAAATCGCCGGAACCCACGGTTCCTTGAACAATCTTGTTCTAGTCACAAACATTCTTTTGGCCTGCGCAGCGATCTTCCTGATCTTTATGTATCAAATGTGGCAGTTCAATGAGATCCGGCGAATCCGCAAAATCGAGAAGTGTTTCTCTACGCTGTGCCGAAAAATCCATCAATCGGAATCGCATGGTGAGCGCAGCATTGAACGCTATACCCTTCTCGTCTTTATGATCTTGCTGGTTCTGTCCGGCGCCGCCGTCTCTATCATGACGATCCGTTAATCTTGGACCAACAGCCAAACTCCCGCCGGCACCAAGAGACATAATCCGCCAGCGCGGCCACATCAGCTGGGCGCTTGGTGTTCAATTGCCGTGTGATCCCCCCAGCAATAACACGATTATCCGCCGATCCGGGGGATCAGGTCTTCAAGCAGGCGGTGCGAAGATTGGCAGACCTTGTGCAGGTTGGCTGAAAAATCATCCGACGCGCTTTCGCCGGCGGTGTCTGAAAGGCCGCGAATAACGACAAACGGCAGGCCGCTCAAACCGCAGGTATAGCCAACCGCCGCGCCTTCCATCTCCGTCGCCAGGGCAGAAAACTCGCGCTGCAACCAGCGTAGCGTATCGGAATCTTTCACAAACCGATCGCCCGAAACGATGGTGCCTATCATCAGGTTTGGCTCACCGTCGGCAGAACCCGAAAATGCCGCGTCGTATGCGTCAGCTGCCTTTTGCACCATATCGGGATCCGATTGGATCATGCGTTCCTGGTCCGGCAACTCGCCATGGCGGCGACCGAAGGCGGTCAGATCGACATCGAATTGAATAAGATGGCTGGCAATGATCAAATCCCCAACCGCCATATTCGGCAGCAAACCGCCGGCTACGCCGCTGAATAATAATCGGTCGGGCTTGTAGAGATCAATCAGCATCTGCGAACAAATAGCGGCGTTGACCTTACCGATGCCGCACTGCACGAGCGCGATATCCGTATCCTTATAGATGCCACGGATGACATTGATACCAGCGTGGACGGCCTCGTTGTCGATGCGCATGCCGCCACGCAGTAGCGCCACTTCCTCTTCCATGGCGCCCATGACTGCCAGCATCACTCGCCTCCCCATTGGTCATTCACCGGGGCCAGCTTACGATGCCTAACTGTCTGGCGAAAGGAACTCTTCCATCAAGTCCGCGACGTCTTCAGCATACAGGTCGAGGAAAAAATGATCGGCGTCATC
>JABIPG010000009.1 GCA_018698795.1 Rhodospirillaceae bacterium | reverse complement strand
TCTACCGCTCCTGGGGTTGTGACGTCATCGGCATGACCAACATGCCGGAGGCCAAACTGGCGCGCGAAGCCGAGATTTGCTACGTCACCGTCGCCATGGTTACCGACTACGACTGCTGGCACCCGGATCACGACCACGTCACGGTCGACTCGATCATTGCCGTGCTGCTGGACAACGCCGACAAGGGCCGCGCGCTGGTCAAGCAGACAGCACCCAAGCTCACAGGGCGCGGTGAAAGCTGTGAGGCCGGATGCCAAACGGCGCTCGACAACGCCATCATTACCGCCCCCGATGCCCGCGACCCGGATATGGCGGCCAAGCTTGATGCCATTGCCGGGCGGGTTCTCGGCGGCTAATTCAAAACGGAGGAAACATCATGCCCAAAGCCTATTGGGTCGGCGCCCACATGACGATCAAGGACCCCGAAAAAATGAAAGCCTACGCCGAGGCCGCCGGTCCGGCGATTGCCGCGCATGGCGGGCGCTTTCTGGCCCGTGGCGGCCGTGTCGCGAGCCTCGAGGGATTTGAGCAAACTCGCGCCGTGGTGACCGAGTTTCCGAGCTTCGAAGCCGCGGTGGAATGCTACAACTCAGACGCTTACCAGGCGGCGCACGCCAAATTGGACGGCGGCGTAGACCGCGACATCTTCGTCGTTGAGGGCCTCGAATAAACCGATGGCGTCGGCGTTAACCGTGGCCCCGGTCATTCGCCAGGCCGGGAAGGCAGACGTTTCGGCGATGATCGCCATCGCCACCGCCGCCTACGTTATCTATGTGCCCCGCATCGGCAAGGAACCGGCCCCCATGCTTGCCGATTTCGCCATCCATGTGGCGCGCGGCGAGGCTTATGTGCTGGAGGACAACGGCGAGGTTGTGGCTTACATCGTCACTTTCGAGAAAGACGGTGGCCAATTTATAGAAAACGTCGCGGTGCGGCCCAGCCGTCATGGGCAGGGACACGGCAAATGCCTGCTTGGGTTTGCCGAAGACCAGGCCCGGCAAGGGAACCGACCACGCCTGTTTCTCTACACCAACGCCCTGATGACCGAGAATCTGGACTTCTACCCGCGTCTCGGCTACGTCGAGACGCATCGCATTCAAGAAAACGGTTTCGACCGTGTCTATTTCGAGAAGGACTTACGCGCATGAACGTAAACGGCACCCCACACCGCACCATATGGCTGGCTGACGATGGCTGCACGGTTGAGATTATCGACCAGACCCGCTTGCCGCATGAGTTTATTATCGTACCGCTCCGGAATTTGGCCGACGCCTGCACTGCCATCCGCGACATGTGGGTGCGCGGCGCACCGCTGATCGGGGCCACGGCGGCCTATGGCATGGCGCTGGCGATGGTCGGCGATGCCTCCGACGAAGGGCTAACCAATGCTTACGACCGGCTTTTCGAAACCCGACCGACGGCTGTCAATCTACGTTGGGCGCTGGATGACCTGAAAGCACTGCTGACGCCCATCAAGCCTGACCGACGCGTCGAGGCCGCCTACAAGCGTGCCGCCGACATCGCCGACGAAGACGTGGAGATTTGCTCGAAGCTAGGCGACAACGGCAAACCGTTGATCGAAGCCGCTTGGGAAAAGCGCGGCAAGCCCGACCAGGTGAACGTGCTGACCCATTGCAACGCCGGATGGCTAGCGACGGTGGACTGGGGCACGGCCCTGGCGCCGATCTACAAAGCGCACGACGCGGGAATCCCCGTGCATGTGTGGGTCGATGAAACCCGGCCCCGCAACCAAGGCGCCAGTCTGACGGCCTGGGAGTTGGGCCAGCACGGCGTGCCGCACACGGTCATCGTCGACAATGCCGGCGGGCATTTGATGCAGCATGGGCAAGTGGATCTCTGCATCACCGGCACCGACCGCACGGCGGCCTCGGGTGATGTCTGCAACAAGATCGGCACCTATTTGAAAGCGCTGGCCGCACACGACAACGGCGTGCCGTTTTACGTGGCACTGCCGGGCCCGACCATCGATTGGACCCTGCATGACGGGGTCAAGGATATCCCGATCGAATTGCGCGACGGGACGGAAGTCACCGAGATCATGGGCCGTGCGCCCGATGGCACCGTCACCACCGTACAACTGACACCGGACGGCACCAACGCCGCCAACTATGCCTTCGACGTGACGCCCGCGCGTCTGGTCACCGGCCTGATCACCGAACGCGGCGTCACCGAAGCCTCCACCGAAGGCTTAGCCGCGCTGTATCCCGAATATGCATCGAACTGACTGAACAAGGAGCTCACCATGGATGCCGACGCAAAAAAAACCTCACTGCGTATGATCCCCTATGGGATATACGTGCTGACCGCTAAAAACGGCGACGAAGTCGCTGCCGCCACCGTTAATTGGGTGACGCAGACGTCATTTGATCCGCCTTTGGTGGCCATCGGCGTGAAGGCCGATTCCGGGCCGTTGGCGGCTTTGAAAGCCGCCGGCGCCTTTGCGCTGAACATGTGCGGCAAAGGCCAGCAAGGCATGGCTTTCGGTTTCTTCAAACCGGCAGAGCTCGAAGGCGAGAAGATTTCCGGCGAGCCGTTTCATCCCGGTTCAACGGGTTCGCCAATCTTGGAGAACACGCCGGCCAGTGTCGAATGCAAGGTGGTCGAAATCGTTGAGAAGGGCGACCATCACGTGGTCATTGGCGAAGTGGTCGACGCGCATTTGCGCCAAGCCCCCGATGGCCGTGCCGACGAAGCCATTTTGGAAATGAAGGAACTGGGCGACAACGTTTTCTACGGCGGCTGACGTCAATATCAAGCCAGACAAAAGGCGCGTTTTTTTAAAGCCTAGACGTCTCCGCCTTCGATGTCGACGTAGCCCCGTTCGATGGCGTGAGTCAGTTCTGCAAACGCCTTGCGTGCTTCTTCGTACATTTCGCGCTGTCTGCGTAGGTCGTTGATTTCGCCTTCGTCGAGCGCTTCTCCGTGCTCTTTTTCGGAAAACTTGAAAGCTGCTTCCAGGTAGCGGGCACGTAACCGGGCAACGGAAACCGCGAAAGGCAAAATGCGACCCTGGGTCAGCGCAGGTATGCGGGTATGGATAACCTCGCGATTGGCCGCACCAATCGCGTTTTCCAGTTCCATGAGGAAGCGTTTGCCTTTGTCGATATCCATGTCGCGTGCTCCTGATTTACGTGCTGTCCGCAGTTCGTCTCCGTCAATACTACCACGGATTGGCGGAGTGGAAATACCGCGCCAACGCGCTTGCGAAAGATCCCTTGCTGCCGCACATTGGCGCTCCGAATTGTATTGAAACGGAGCCCTCCCGTATGAAAAACCTGTGGTCTGACCGTGAAGCTGCGAAATATGTGCGCCGCTACGGCAAACAGGGCGTCAACGCCGATCTGGCACTTCGCGTCTATACCTCGCGGCTCCTGGGCGGAAATCCACGCCTGGTTTTGCACGGCGGCGGCAATACGTCCGTCAAAACCACGCTGGCCGATATCATGGGAGACCCCGTAGAGGTCATATGCGTCAAAGGTTCGGGCTGGGATTTGGGTGATATCGAACCCGCAGGCCTGCCGGCCATGCATCTCGCACCGCTGCAAAAAATGATCGCGCTTAGCGCCCTTTCCGACGAAAACATGGTCAACGCGCAACGCACCAATTTGCTCGACTCGACGTCACCCAACCCGTCCGTAGAAACGCTGTTGCACGCCTTCTTGCCGCATAAATTTATCGATCACACCCATGCCAATTCGGTGCTGGCGTTGTCTGACCAACCAAACGGCGAGAAGCTTTGCCGCGAAATCTATGGCGACCGCATGGGCTACGTGCCGTACATCATGCCGGGCTTTGCGTTAGCCAAAAAAGCAAACGAGGTTTACCAACAAAACCCCGATGTCGAAGGCCTGGTGCTCCACAAGCATGGCGTCTTCACGTTCGCTGAAACCGCCAAGCAATCCTACGAGCGCATGATCACCGTTTGCTCCCAGGCCGAAGCCCGCATCAAACAAGGCCGCAAGAAATCCCTGGTCTCAGTCAGTTTGCTGAAACGCTCTGCCCCTGCCGCCGCCATCGCGCCGATTTTGCGAGGCCTGACGGCAATTGATGGCAAGCCTATGTCCATGGACTTCCGCACGTCCAAATCCGTACGCGCCTATGTGGACGGCAAGGATGTGGCCAAGTATAGCCAACTGGGCACGGTGACGCCCGACCACGTGATCCGCACCAAACCGCTGCCGCTGATTGTGCCAGCGCCAGCGGCGAATGATCTCGATGCCTGGTGTATCGCCGCATCCAACGCCGTCGATGCCTACGTCAGCGGCTATCACGCGTATTTTGCACGAAACAACAAACTCGCCCCGATCAAGAAGACCGAATTGGACCCCATGCCGCGCATCATCTTAGTGCCAGGTGTCGGCTTGTTCGGGCTTGGAAATTCGGCCAAGGCAGCCGGCGTATCAGCGGATTTGGCCGAAACCAATATCGACGTCATCTCCGACGCGGTCTCAATGGGGGGCTACCAACCGATCCCCGAATACGATTTCTTCGATATCGAGTACTGGTCACTAGAGCAAGCCAAGCTCGGCAAATCGGCCGAAAAACCGTTGCAACGGAAAATCGCCGTGGTGAGCGGCGGCGGATCAGGGATTGGCGCCGCGACAGCCAGGGCTTTCGCGGCGGAAGGTGCCGCCGTCGCCGTACTGGACCGCGACGCCAAGGCCGCCGAGGCCGTCGCCGACACCATCGGCAGCAGCATCGGCCTCGGTTGCGATGTTACCGATGCCAAAGCCGTTGGCCGCGCCTTCGATGCCATATGCAAGCACTTCGGCGGCGTCGATATCGCCGTCTCCAACGCCGGCGCCGCGTGGCAAGGCCGTATCGGCGAGGTCGATGACAAAGTGCTCCGCCAGAGCTTCGAACTCAATTTCTGGGGCCACCAGAATGTCGCCCGCGCGGCCGTGAAAGTGATGCGCGCGCAAGGTATCGGCGGATGTTTGCTGTTCAATACTTCCAAGCAGGCTGTCAATCCGGGGCGCGATTTCGGACCCTATGGATTGCCGAAGGCTGCCACGCTGTTTTTGATGAAACAGTATGCGCTGGATTACGGCTCGGACGGAATTCGCGCCAACGCCGTCAACGCCGATCGCATCCGGTCGGGACTTTTAAGCGACGAGATGATCAAAAGCCGATCCAAGGCACGGGGCTTAAGCGAGGCCAAATACATGGCCGGCAATCTGCTTGGCCGTGAAGTGACAGCGAAAGACGTGGCGCAAGCTTTTGTCGATCTCGCTAAAGCCGATGCCACCACGGCGGCAACGATCACTGTCGACGGCGGTAATATCGAGGC